>NZ_LIQR01000155.1 GCF_001418575.1 Peterkaempfera griseoplana | reverse complement strand
CATCATGCCGTCCACCCTCTCGCTGATCCGTGCGCTCTACCCGGACGACCGGGAGCGTGCCACCGCCATCGGCATCTGGGGCGCCGCCGCCACGGCAGGCGCCGCGGCGGGTCCGCTGCTCGGCGGGTTCCTGCTGGAGCACTTCTGGTGGGGCTCGGTCTTCCTGATCAATCTGCCGGTGATGGCGCTGCTGATCGGCCTCGGCGCCCGGCTGCTCCCCGAGTCCCGCGACCCCCGGCCGGGCGCCTGGGACCTGCCCAGCGTGGCCCTGTCCCTGGCCGGGGTGCTCGGCCTGGTGTACGCGGTGAAGGAGGCCGCGGTCCACGGCCCGGCCGGGGCCGACGTCGCGGCCGCCGCACTGGCCGGAGCCGCCGCGCTCACCGTCTTCGCCCGGCGGCAGCTGCGGCTGGCGGTGCCGCTGCTGGACATCCGGCTCTTCGCCGACCGCCGCTTCACCGCGGCCGTCAGCGGCGCCCTGGTGGCACTGGTCGGGCTCTCCGGCGTGGTCTTCTTCGTCTCGCAGTACCTCCAGCTGGTCCGCGGCTGGTCACCGCTGCGGGCGGGACTCGCGGAACTGCCCGCCTTCGCCGGCGCGGTGGCCGCCGGACTGGCCGCCGGACGGCTGACCCGGCGCACCGGCGCCCGCGGCGCCCTGACCGGCGGCCTGCTGCTGATGGGGCTGGGCCTGGGCGCGCTGGGACAGCTCCGCGCCGACACCGGCTTCCTGCTGCTGGGCACGGCCTTCCTCGCCGTCGGCGCCGCCGAGGGGCTGGTCTACACCCTGGCCACCGACCTGGTGCTGAGCGCGGCCCCGGCCCGCAAGGCCGGCGCTGCCTCGGCGGTCTCCGAGACGGCGTACGAGCTGGGCGCGGCGCTGGGCATCGCCCTGATCGGCTCGGTGCTGACCGGCCTCTACCGCGGTGGGCTGGCCCTCCCCCATGGGCTCTCCCCCGCCGCGGCCGCCCAGGCCGGGGACTCCCTGGGAGGCGCTGCCGAGGTGGCCGCGACGCTGCCGCGGCCGGCCGCCGCGGAACTGCTGGACAGCGCCCGCCAGGCCTTTGTGGACGGGATCGGCACGGCCTCGCTGCTGGCCTCGGGGCTGCTGCTGGCCGCCGCGGCCGGGGCCTGGCTGCTGCTGCGCCGTCCGGGCAGCGTCCAGGGGCGACGGCGGCCCGTCGCGGCCGCAGGACCGGTCCGGGTGTCCGTACCGGAACCGCCGCGCCGGGAACCCGGCAACGCACCGGAGAGGGCGCCCGGCCGCACGGCGGCCGGGGACGCGGAGGGCCGCCCGCTCAGCGCGCTGCGGCGGTAGCGGGCCCAGCCACGGGGCTTCGGCGGGCGATCGCGGACCGGAGTGGATCCGGGTGGGCGCTGTCGCGGCGGGCCGCTCACCCGGCGAGGGAGGGGACCCCAGCGGAGGTGTCCAGGAAGGCCGCGAGACGGGCGCGCAGGGAGCGCGGGTCGAGGCCGTGGGCGGCCAGATGGTCCGCCATGGTGCCGTAGCGGCGCAGCTCGGGACGGGCGACGCCGAGTCCCAGCACCCGGTGCGGCAGGTGCGCCAGCGCCTCGTCGACCTGGTGCGCCGAGGTACCCGCCAGATACGGCTCCACCAGCACCACGTCGGCCCGGTCCCCCAGCGCGGCCCGCAGCGCCGCCCCGTCGAAGGGCCGCACCGTGGCCGCGTAGAGCACGGTGATGTCGAGGCCCTCGACGGCGGCCAGCACCAGGTCCAGCATCGGGCCGACGGCGACCACCACGGCCGCGCCCGCGCTGCCCTGACGCAGCGTCAGAAAACGGCCTGGGGTGATCGGCCGGGCCGCGGTGTTGCGCTGCTCGGAGAGCCGCACATACGCCCGGCCGTCGCCGGCCACCGCGTGACGCAGCAGGGTCTCCGCCTCGTCGGGGTGCCCGGGGACGTGGACCGTCCAGTCGGGCAGCGTGTCCAGCAGGGCCACGTCCCCCGGCGCCTGGTGGGTGCGGCCGCCCTCCGGCCAGTCGTAGGAGCCGTTGGCGCTGACCAGCACCGCGGCGGCGTCCTGGTGGTTGAGGTCCAGCTTGATCTGCTCGAAGGCCCGCTCCACCAGGAAGCTGGCGAAGGTGTGGACGACCGGGCGCAGCCCGGTGAGGGCCAGGCCGCCCGCGACGGAGACCATCAGCTGCTCGCGGATGCCGACGTTGAGCACCCGGTCGGGGTGGGCTGCGGCGGCCTCCCGGAAGCGGTCGGCGGAGATGTCGGCGAGCACCAGGGCCACCCGGGGGTCGTCGTCGAGCAGGCGGCCGGTGACGTCGGCGAAGCGGTCACGCATGGTGGTCATGGCGGTGGTCCTCCGGTCAGCGCTTGGGTTCGACGACGGCGACGACCGCATGGGGCCGGCCGGGGTGCGGGGTGGTGAAGGCCTCGTACAGCGCCTCGTGGTCGCGGCCGTCGACGGTCACGGCCGACCAGCCCTCGCCGGCGAACCGGGCGGCGATGCCGCCGGTCCAGCCGTGAGTGGCGGAGGAGTTGTCGATGACGACGGTGTGCAGGGCGTCCAGGCCGACCGCGCCGGCGTAGGCGATGGCCTCGTGGTTGCTGCCCTCGTCCAGTTCCGCGTCGCCGGTGAGCACCCAGACCCGGGAATCCGTCAGGCCCTGGGCCCGCAGTCCGAGGGTGGTGCCCACGGCCAGCGGCAGGCCGTGGCCGAGGGAGCCGCTGCCGATCTCCACTCCGGGCAGCAGCACCCGGTCGGGGTGGTGCCCCAGCGGGGAGTCGAAGGCGCCGAATCCCGGCAGCAGCGCCGGGTCGAGGAACCCCTTGGCGGTGAGGACCGCGTAGTAGGCCATGGGTCCGTGGCCCTTGGAGAGCAGAAAGCGGTCCCGCTCGGGGTCCTCGGCGGTCTGCGGGGTCACCCGCAGCACCCGGTCGTAGAGCACCCAGAGGGCGTCCAGGGTGGAGGTGGCGGCGGGACCGTGCTTCTCGTCGCCGGTCATCAGGCCCATCAGGTGCGGCAGGTCCTGGTATCCGAGGCCGCAGTCCGGGCTGCGGCTGTCGCTGGTGAGCGTCATGGAATGATGCTGCAACCTCAAGCGGACTTGAAGTCAAGGCCGTATGATCACCACCGTGACCGCACTCCCCGACCGCCTCACCATCGGTGAACTCGCCGCCCGCAGCGGCCTGGCCGCGTCCGCCCTGCGCTACTACGAGGACCTGGGGCTGATCCACTCCGAGCGGACCGCGGGCGGTCAGCGCCGGTACTCCAGGGCGACCCTGCGGCGGGTGGCGTTCGTGCGGGCGGCACAGCAGGTCGGACTGTCACTGGAGGAGGCCCGCACGGCCCTGGACGCCCTGCCCGAGGAGCGTCCGCCGAGCGCCGCGCAGTGGGCTAGGGTCGCCGCGTCCTGGCAGCGCCGGATCGACGCGCAGATCGCGGAACTCCAGGCGCTGCGCGCCAAGCTGGGCGGCTGCATCGGCTGCGGATGCCTGTCGCTGCGCAAGTGCCGGCTGTACAACCCTGACGACTCCGCGGCAGGCACCGGCTCGGGTGCCCGGTACCTGCTGGGCGAGGAGCCCTCGGCCCCGGCCGCCGGCTGAGGCCGCGGCGCGCAGGCGACGCGCAGGCGGCGTGGCGGGCCGAACCGCGGTGCGGACGCCCCGCCCGGTCTGCTACCGTCGGCGACATGATCACACCGCCCGCGCACCAGCAGATGATGCCCCGCTCAAGGGGCTGCTGACGCCGGACGGCATCCGCCATCCGAGGCCCCGCACCGGGGCCCTCGCGACGCGCAGCCGGAGCCCCGCCGCCCGACGACGAGGAGCTCCCGTGGTGCACCACTACCTCACCACCACCATCCCCTATGTGAACTCCCGGCCCCATCTGGGCTTCGCCCTGGAACTGGTGCAGGCCGACGTGCTGGCCCGGCACCACCGGCGCCTGGACCACCCCGTACGGCTGCTCACCGGCACGGACGACAACTCGCTGAAGAACGTCCTCGCCGCCGAGACGCTGGGCCTGCCGGTGCAGGAGCTGGTGGACCGCAACGCCGACGCCTTCGAGGCGCTGCGCGGCCCGCTGTCGCTCTCCACCGACGACTTCATCCGCACCAGCAGCGACCCCCGGCACCGGCCCGGGGTGGAGCGGCTGTGGCGGGCCTGCGCGGCCCGCGGCGACCTCTACCGCAAGCACTACGCGGGTCTGTACTGCGTGGACTGCGAGCAGTTCTACCAGGAGGAGGAGCTGGACGACGGCTGCTGTCCCGAGCACGGCACCGAACCGCAGCTGGTGGTGGAGGAGAACTGGTTCTTCCGGCTGTCCCGCTACACCGAGCGGCTGCACGCCCTGGTGAGCAGCGGCCGACTGCGGATCGAACCGCAGGCCCGGCGCAACGAGGTGGTGGCCTTCATCGCCTCGGGGCTGCGGGACTTCTCCGTCTCCCGCTCCCGCGAGCGGGCACGCGGCTGGGGCATCCCGGTGCCGGACGACCCCGACCAGGTGGTCTACGTCTGGTGGGACGCCCTGGGCAACTACATCACCGCGCTGGACTACGCCGGCGACGGCCCGGCCTTCCGCGAGTGGTGGGCGGGCGACGGGGAGCGGGTGCACCATGTGGGCAAGGGTGTGGTGCGCTTCCACGCGGTGTACTGGCCCGCGATCCTGCTCTCCGCCGGACTGCCGCTGCCCACCGAGGTGCGGGTGCACGACTATCTGACGGCCGGCGGCCGGAAGATCAGCAAGTCGGCGGCGACCGCCGCGGCCGACCCCGTCGACCTGGTGGCGGCCTACGGGTCCGACGCGGTGCGCTGGTGGCTGCTGCGCGAGGTACCCCGGGTCGGCGACACGGACTTCACCGAGCAGCGGCTGGTCGCCCGTTTCGACGCCGAGCTCGCCAACGGGGTGGGGAACCTGGTCAACCGGACCGTGTCCATGGTCCATCGCTACCGGGGCGGGGCGGTCCCCGAGGTGCCGCTGCCCGACTGCCCGGCGGTGGCCGTCTGCCATACCGCGACCGAGCGGGTGTCGGTGGCGCTGGACGCCTTCGACCTGCGGCGCGCCACGGCCGTGGTGTTCGGCCTGGTGGAGGAGGCCAACCGGCACATCGAGGCGACCCGGCCCTGGGAGCTGGCACGCGCCGAACGGTCGGGCGACCCCGCCGCGGGGGCCCGGCTGGACACCGCGCTCGCCGTACTGGTGCACGCCTGCCGTGCCCTGGGCCGTGAACTCGCCCCGTTCCTGCCCGACGGCGCGGCGCGGATCACGGCCCAGTGCGCGGGCAGTCCGCTGCCCGCGCCGGAGCCGCTCTTCCCCCGGCTGGCAGGGGCGTGATCCCACGGGGGCGGCGGGACGCGGCTCCCCGTACGGTCCGTCGCCGCCCGGGGCGCGTCAGCAGGGGTCGGCGAGCAGGCGTGTGTGGCCGCGGGCCTGCAGCCGGGGGGCGGAGGAGGCGGGACGGGCCGCGGGGCCCGGCCGGTGCATGAACCACTCGGTGCCCAGGCAGAGCCGGCGCACCCTCGGCTCGGCGAAGGCGGAGATCCGCGCCCCGCGGGCGAACTCCGAGCCGTGGGCCTGGATCGCCTCCCATTTGACGTCCAGCCAGGGACGTACGTCGACCGCCGCGGCGATCCGGTCGTCGGGGGTGGAGGGCAGCGGCGCGTCCAGGCCCATCGCGGTCAACTGCCGTACCAGGGAGTCGGGTACGGTCGCCAGCCACACCGAGTGCACCTCCCACGCCCGGCCGGCCTCCGGGTACAGCTCATTGCGGGCGGCGGCCTCGACCGCGGCGAGTACGGCGCGATGGACCCGGATGTGGTCGGGGTGGCCGTAGACACCGAAGGCGTCATAGGCGGTCACCGCCGTGGGTCTCAACCGCCTGATCCGGTCGACCAGTTGGGCCACCAGCGTGTCGAACGGCGCCTCGCAGAGCGAGCCCGGTCCGCGCCCCGCGGGCCCGGAGTCGCGAAAACGCAGGATGTCGGGTTCACCCGCCCGCAGTACGGTGAGCGCCTGGGCCAGCTCCTTGGCCCTGGTACCCCTGGGGGCGTACGGGGTGCCCTCGGCGATCTCGCCGTCGGTACAGGTGACCACGGCCGTGGGAACGCCCTCGGCGGCGTGCTGGGCCAGTACCCCGCCGGTGAACAGCGACTCGTCGTCAGGATGCGCGTGCACCGCGAGCAGTCCCCGCTGGACCCGCTGCAGTCCCATCCCGCTCTCCCGTCCGGCTGCCGTGTCCCGTGTGGGCCTCCAGAGTATCGAGCGGCGGCCGCTGTGCCGCCCAGGCGAGCGGTCGATCTGTGGTACCTGTGGCGTGGGCGCAGCCCGTTCCACCACCCGTTCCCACCGCCGAGGAGTCGTCATGACCACCTTGCAGGAGGCCGCAGACGTCGGGCGCGGCGAGCACCGTCTCGCCGTGGTGTCGACCGTGCGCGGCGATCTGACCGTGCAGTCCAGCGTGGTCAACGCCGGAGTGCTGAACCATCCGCACACGGGCGAGCCGGTGCTGGCCTTCGTCACCTACGGTCCGGTGAAGCTCGCCCATCTGCGCCTCCGGCCCCAGCTCACCGCGACCTTCCGCAGCGGCTGGCGGTGGGCGACGGTGGAGGGCCGGGCGGAGCTCGCCGGACCGGACGACCCGCAGCCCTGGCTTGCCTCCGGGGAGCAGCTGCGGCTGCTGCTGCGGGCCGTGTTCAGCGCCGCCGGCGGCGAGCACGAGGACTGGGCCGAGTACGACCGGGTGATGGCCGAACAGCGCCGCACCGCGGTGCTGGTCAGGCCGGAGCGGATCTACGGCAGCTGACCGGACGGTGCGCCGCCGATCCGCTCCACCACGTACTCGCACAGTTCATGGGTGCGCAGCGCGTCCTGGGCGGAGAGCACCCGGCCCGCCCGCACCGCGTCGAGGAAGACCGTGCAGGCCTGCTCGATGCCGCGCTGACGGGCGACCGACACCCAGTCGCCCCTGCGGCGCAGGGTGGGCTGGCCGCGGTGGTCCACCACCTCGGCCAGGTTGTGGACCTCGCGTTTGCTGTCGGCCCCGGAGACCTCCAGGATCTCCTCGTTGGAGCCGCTGACCCGGTTCATGATCCCGAGGGCGGTGAAGCCGTCCCCGGCGAGGGTCAGCACCACATGGTGCAGCAGCCCGTCCCTGACGCGGGCCCGGACGTCGGTGTGCTGCACCGCCCCGGGGACCAGGAAGCGCAGGGTGTCGACGACATGGATGAAGTCGTCGAAGACGGCGGTGCGGGGGTCCTCGGGCAGACCCTCGCGGTTCTTCTGCATGACGATCAGCTCGCGGGGCCGTTCCAGCGCCTGGGAGTACCCCGGGGCGTGGCGCCGGTTGAAGCCGACCATCAGCGAGCACCCCGAGGACTCGGCCAGGTCCACCAGCCGGCGGGCGCCCGGCAGGCCGTAGTCCAGGGGCTTGTCCACATAGACGGCGACTCCGGCGCCGAGCAGCCGCTCCACGATCGCGACGTGCTGGTCGGTGGCCGCATGCACGAAGGCCGCCCGGACGCCCGCGTCGACCACGGCGCCCAGATCCGTGTGGCGGTGAGGGACGCGGTAGGAGTCCCCGATCCGGTCGAGCTTCGCCCGGTCACGGGTCATCAGGTGCAGCTCCAGGCCCGGCTGGGCGGTGAGCACCGGCAGATAGGCCTTCTGTGCGATGTCCCCCAGGCCGATCACTGCGACCGGTTCCGCCTGCCCGTCCACCATCCGCGCCGCTTCCCTTCACTCCCCGTCTGCCGTTGCCGTCGCCACTGCGACTGCGGCCGGGGCTGCCGTTGTCACTGCCGTGTGCCGCAGCAGCATAGGGGGACGGTGCACGCCGGACGCGTTCAGACCCCCGCCCCGCGGACCGCGCTGTGCAGTTCCGCCGCCAGATCGGCGAGCTCCGCCCCGTCGCGGGCACTGCCCTGGATGTCCAGCAGCACCTCTCCGGCGCCGACCTCGGCATGGGCGGCGACATCCGCCACGATCTGCTCCACCGAGCCGGTGAAGGGGCTGCGGTCGGCGTCGGGCAGCGCGGCCCGGGTGAGCTCCACGTTCGCCCGTACGCAGAAGCCCAGCGCCCCCGGGTCACGGCCGAGGGCGGCGGCGCGCTCGGTCAGCTGCCGCCAGCGGGCCCCCAGCACCGACGGTGGCGCCCCGGTCGGCAGCCAGCCGTCGGCGCGGCGTGCCACCCGCTCCAGCGCCCGGACGCTGCCCGCGGCGAGGTAGACCGGGATCGGGGCGGCGGGCTTGGGTCCCACCGCGGCCTCCCGGACCACGCTGTTGCGCACCTGGTAGGAGACCGGGTCGGGACCCCACACGGCGGCGCAGATGTCGAGGAGGGCGTCCAGGGCGGCGCCGCGCTCCTCGAAGGGGGCGACGGCCGCCGCCGCGTACTCGTCCAGCGACCAGCCGGTGCCGAATCCGGCCACCACCCGGCCGTTGCTCGCCACGTCCAGCGTCGCCAGGTTCCTGGCCAGCTGGAACGGCCCGTGCAGCGGCGCCACCAGCACACTGCTGCCCAGCCGGCAGCGCTCGGTGGCGGCGGCGGCGAGGGCCAGCACCACCAGCGGGTCGGCCACCGACCGGTAGTTGTCCGGCCACGGCAGTCCCGGGATCCCGTACAGGCCCTGGGTGGGGTTCTCCGGGACGAGCACCCGCTCGAACACCCAGAGGCTGTCGTAGCCGATCTCCTCCGCCCGCCGGGCCACCCCCGCCACATCCTTCGCGAGGGTGTACTGCTTCATCTGGGGCAACCCGAGCCCCAAGCGCATCGTCATACGCTGATCCGTGCCCGGCCGCCGCAGCCGCATTCGCCCGGCGGACGGTCGCCCCCGTTCAGCCGTCCGAGGTGGCGGCACCGGGGAGGATCTGCTCCGCGGCGGCCCGCAGGGCGTCCAGCACCGGGCGGATCAGCGGGTGCTCCTCCGCGCCGCGGCGTACGGCGGCGAAGACCCTGCGGGTGGCGGGGACCCCGTCCACCGGCCGGACCACCACATCGCCCAGATCCATGCCCCGCAGCGCGGAACGGGGCACCAGCGCCACCCCGGCACCGGCACCGGCCAGCGCCACCACGGCCCGGAAGTCGTCGGACGAGTGCACCAGCCGGGGCTGGAAGCCGGCGTACTCGCAGGCCAGCACCACCACGTCATGACAGGGGTTGCCCGGGTAGGGGCCGATCCACGGCTCGTCCGCCAGATCCGCCACGGGTATCCGGCCGGCCCCCGCCAGGCGGTGCGCCACGGGGAGCACCGCGTCGAAGGGCTCGGCGTACAGCGGGACGCGGGCGAGACGCTGATCGTCCTCGCGGGGTGCGCCCCGGTACTCCACGGCGACGGCCAGGTCCGCCCGTCCGTCCAGCACCATGGGCAGACTCTCGTCGCCCTCCGCGTCCAGCACCCGCACCCTGATGCCCGGCGAGCTGAGGGCGAGCCCGGCGATCGCGGGGGCGAGGACCAGCCCGATGCCGGTGGCGAAGGATGCCACCGTGAGCTCACCCGCCGCCCCCGAGGTGTACGCGGCCAGCTCGGCCTCGGCCCGCTCCAGCTGCGCCAGCACCGCATTGGCGTGGCTGAGCAGGATCTCCCCGGCGGCGGTCAGCCGGATGCCGCGGCCGTGCCGCTCCAGCAGCCGGTGGCCGGTCTCGCTCTCCAGCGCGGCGAGCTGCTGGGACACCGCCGAGGGGGTGAGGTACAGCGAGGCCGCCGCGGCGGTCACCGTACGGTGGTCCGCCACGGCCCTCAGGGTCCGCAGCCGCCGGGCATCGATCACCTGGTCATCGTAGTTCGACGGCGGGCTCCCACCGGACCGCGGTCAGGGCCGGACCGCCGGCGCTGCCGGCCGCCCCGGGCCGGGGCCCGGGGCCCCGGCCCCCGCCCGGGTCATCCCTCGGCGGAGTCCGCGAGGGCCGCCCGAGCGGCGACGAAGGCGGCGACGGCGTGCTCGACGTCCGCGGTGGAGTGGGCGGCGGAGAGCTGCACCCGGATCCTCGCCTTGCCGTGCGGAACCACCGGGTAGGAGAAGCCGATGGCGTAGACGCCCTGCTCCAGCAGCAGCTCCGCCATCCGCCCGGCGACCGCGGCGTCACCGATCATCACCGGGGCGATGGGGTGGTCGCCCGGCAGGATCTCAAAGCCGGCCTCGGTCATCCGGGAGCGGAACAGCGCCGTGTTGTCGCGCAGCCGCTGCCGCAGCCCGGCCGAGTCCTCCAGCAGGTCGAGGACCTTGAGGGAGGCGGCGGCGATCACCGGGGCCAGGGAGTTGGAGAAGAGGTACGGGCGGGAGCGCTGGCGCAGCAGGGCGACGATCTCGGCGCGGGCGGCGACATAGCCGCCGGAGGCACCGCCGAGGGCCTTGCCGAGGGTGCCGGTGAGGATGTCCACCCGGTCCATGACGCCGTGCAGCTCATGGGTGCCGCGGCCGCCGGGGCCGACGAAGCCGACGGCGTGGGAGTCGTCCACCATCACCATGGCGTCGTAGCGGTCGGCCAGGTCGCAGATCTCCCGCAGCGGGGCGACATAGCCGTCCATGGAGAAGACGCCGTCGGTGACGATCAGACGGCGGCGCGCGTCGGCGGTCTCCTTGAGCTGCTGCTCCAGGTCGGCCATGTCGCGGTTGGCGTAGCGGTGGCGGCGAGCCTTGGAGAGGCGGATGCCGTCGATGATGGAGGCGTGGTTGAGCGCGTCGGAGATGACGGCGTCGCGCTCGTCCAGGAGGGTCTCGAAGACACCGCCGTTGGCGTCGAAGCAGGAGGAGTAGAGGATGGTGTCCTCGGTGCCGAGGAAGCGGGAGAGCCGCTCCTCCAGCTCCTTGTGGACCTCCTGGGTGCCACAGATGAAGCGGACCGAGGCCATGCCGTAGCCCCAGCGGTCCAGCGCCTCGCGGGCGGCGGAGACGATCTCGGGGTGGTCGGCGAGACCGAGGTAGTTGTTGGCGCAGAAGTTCAGCACCGGGCCGGGGCGGCCGCCGGCCGTGACGGCGACGGAGGCGCTCTGCGGGGTGCCGATCACCCGCTCGGGCTTGTGCAGGCCCGCGGCGCGGATCTCGTCCAGGGTGGTGCGCAGGTCGTCGCGTACCGAGTCGAACATGGCGGAGGGCTCCTAGGGGGTGCTCAGGCGGTCCGGGTCTCAGACGGTCCAGTCGAGGATGACCTTGCCGCAGCGTCCGCTCGCGGCGTCGTCGAAGGCTGCGTCGAAGTCGGTGTACGCGTACCGGCCGGTGATCACCGGGCTGAGGTCCAGACCGCCTTCCAGCAGCACCGACATGGCGTACCAGGTCTCGAACATCTCCCGGCCGTAGATCCCCTTGATGGTGATCATGGAGGTGACGATCCTGGCGAAGTCGACAGGGAACTCCTGCGACGGCAGGCCGAGCATGGCGATCCGGCCGCCGTGCGTCATGTTGGCGATCATGTCCTGCATGGCCTCGGGGCGACCGGACATCTCCAGCCCGATGTCGAACCCCTCCCGCAGACCCAGGCTCCGTTGCCCCTCCTCGATGGAGTGCTCGGCGACGTTCAGGGCCAGGCTGACGCCCACCTTGCGGGCCAGCTCCAGCCGGTACTCGCTGACATCGGTGATCATCACCTTGCGGGCGCCCGCGTGCCTGGCCACCGCGGCGGCCATGATGCCGATCGGCCCCGCACCGGTGATCAGCACGTCCTCACCGACCAGGGGGAACGACAGTGCGGTGTGCACCGCGTTGCCGAACGGGTCGAAGATCGCCGCGATGTCGAGGTCCACCGGGACTCGGTGCACCCAGACGTTGGAGGCGGGCAGCGCCACATACTCCGCGAACGCCCCGTCGCGGCCGACCCCCAGGCCGACGGTGGAACGGCACAGGTGGCGGCGGCCCGCGAGGCAGTTGCGGCACTTCCCGCAGACCAGGTGGCCCTCGCCGCTCACCAGGTCGCCGACCTTGATGTCGGCGACGTCCGCGCCGATCTCCGCGACCTCGCCCACGAACTCGTGACCGAGCACCAACGGGGTCCGCACGGCCTGCTGAGCCCAGCCGTCATAGGCGCGGATGTGCAGGTCGGTACCGCAGATCCCGGTGCGCAGCACCTTGATCAGCACCTCCCCCGAACCGATGGACGGCTCCGGCACATCCATCAGCCACAGCCCGGGCTCGGCCTTCTCCTTCACCAGTGCCTTCACGGCTGCGGCTCCTGTTGCGACGCACGACGAACGGGGGACGCCCGGTGCGTGACCGGGCAGAACAGCAATCTGCCCGGTCACGGGCGTTCAGTCCATCGAGGTTTTCTAAAGCGGAACCACAGCTGAGCTTCACGGACGCGCAGGACCTTCGCGGGCCTGTCCGCCGGCCCGTTCGCCGGCCCGTTCGCCTGCCCCTTCGCTCGCGCGTGAGCCGGCCCTGCAGGTCAGCCCCGGCCCTCCCAGTCCGCGTACGGGATCCGCGCCAGCTCCCGCACCCCCGAGGTCAGGCCCCACTCGTTCTTCCCCAGCCGGGACAGTGGCTTCAGCCGCCCGATCTCCGGATGGCCCGCCACCACCACGTCCTCGCTCACCGCCGCATGCACCACCCGGCCGAAGACGACGGTGGAGCCGCCCAGCCGCACGGTGCTGTGCAGCACGCACTCCAGGGCCACCGGCGAACCCGCCACCCGCGGCGGCCCGACCCGCAGACTGGGCTCGCGTGCGATCCCCACCGCGTCGAACTCCCCCACATCGCCGGGGAAGTCGGTGCCGGTCGCATTGATCTGCTCGAACAGCGACTCGGGCGCGAAGTTGACCACGAACTCGCCGGTGGCCTCCGCGTTGCGCAGCGAGTCCTTGCGCCCCACCGAGGTGAACTGCACGATCGGCGGGTCGGTGCAGGCCACCGTGAAGAAGGAGTGCGGTGCGAGGTTCGCAAGAAAGCTGTCTGCCGAAAGGGTGGACACCCAGGCGATCGGCCGTGGCACCACCACGGCCGTGAGCAGCTTGTAGAAGGCGCCTGGGTCCATCGCGTCGGGGTCGTAGTCGATGCGCATGGGGCCAGTATCGCGGCAGGGAAACCTGCAGCGTAACAGCCACACGGGCGCATGGGCGTCCGTCTGGTGCGATGGAAGGTGTCCGGTGTCGGTCCGCCGCGAGCAACCGGAGCTGAGCCTTTCATGACGCATTCGTCCGCCCTGTCCGTCTGGGACGACTTCGAGGTGCCTGCGCATGTGCGCGGACGCGGGGTCACCTTGAACATCCATGACCAGTTGTCTGCGTTCGTGCCGCAGCAGCCGGGGGCGTATCTGCGGATCTCCTCGGACCGGTTCGGTCTGGAGGCTGGTGTGGAGCGGCAGTTGGAGGACTCCCAAGACACCCGCACCCGGCTGGGCTGGGATGCGTTCGCGAAGGTCTACAAGGAGAACGACACCTCGGCGTTCAAGAAGAAGAAGATCATTCGTCCGGACGGGTCGATCGACTGGGTGGTGGTGCGGCCGAAGTTCCGTCAGCTGCTGGCCGACCTGGCCAGCGGGGTCATCGACGGTGTGGTCTTCTACGACCTTGACCGCCTGGTGCGTCAGCCGCGCGACCTGGAAGACCTCATCGACGTCGTCGAGTACGTCAAGCGCCCCGTCATCGGCGCCACCGGCGGCCGAATGAACCTGATCAACGACAGCGATCGCCACATGGCCCGCATGATGTGCGTGATGGCGCTGAAGTCCTCCGAGGACACCGCCCGCCGCGTCGCCCGCATGCACCTCTCCCTCGCCCAGGAAGGCCGGATCCAGGGCCGCATCGCCTACGGCTGGGTCCGCAAGGGCCCCGCCAAAGGCACCACCATCCCCACCGAAGCCGCCGTGGTGCAGAACATCTTCACCTCCTGCCTCACCGGCGAGACCGCCTACAGCATCGCCACCCGCCTCAACCGCGAAGGCATCCGCCCACCGGAGGCCAAACTGTGGTCCTCCACCATGGTCAACAAGATGCTCCGCAACCCCCGATACGCCGGCATGGTCTCCTACTCAGGCCGCCACCGCCTCGACCCCTCCACCCCCTGGGACGGCTGGTCCCTCGTCCTGTTCGACGACACCGGACGACCCCTCCGCGGCAACTGGCAACCCATCATCGACCCCAGCATCTGGTCGCAGGTCCAGTTCGACCTGCAACTGCGCCGCCAGCGGCGCGGCATACCCGCCGGCACCCAACGCGCCCCGGTCACCAACCGCTACCTGCTCTCCGGCATCCTGCACTGCGGCCGGTGCGGCCGCGGCATGGTCGGCAACGCCCACCGCCAGCAGACCGGCACGATCTACCACAGCTACCGCTGTCCGCCCAACGCCTTCGGCGGCTGCGGCCGGACCTTCATCGCGACCGCACCCGCCGAACAAGCCATCACCGAGGGCATGGAGGCCTTCCTCACCCGCATGCTCACCGCCGCCACCTCCCCCCAGTCCGAGGAAAGCGAAGAGCAGCGCCGATCCCTGCAGGCCCGCCTGGAGAAGGAACTCACCCGCAAGCAGGACCTCCTGAACCGCTGGACCGCCGGCACCCTCCAGGACATCGGCGTCGGCGACGAGGACTACTTCACCCTCCTCGCCGGCCTCACCCGCAAGATCGCACGCCTGCGTGAGGCCGTCACCGCCACCGACCGCTCGCCCTCCCGCGCCACTCCCGCACAGGATCTCCTGAACGGCTGGCGCACCGGCACCCTCCGCCAACGGCGAGCCATCCTCAAGCGCTACCTGCACGGCATCGACGTCCTGCCCCCCGCACCTGCCAACGGCGCCGACCCCACCTCCCGCCTACGCGAGCGCCTCCACCCCCGCTGGAAGACCCTGGACGAGATCGACACCTGACCACATCCCCGGTGAGGTCCCGGCCCACCGGTGGCCGGGACCTCACCACCGCCCCATCAACCGCAACAACCCCCGCAACCGATCCGCCTCCACCCCATCAGCCCCAGGCGCTCCCCGCAGAAACCGCCGACGCCAGTCCGCACCGCCTACCGCGGCACCACCGGCGCCGACGTCCACGTCCCCATCGGAGCAACAAGCCCTGCCCTCCTCCACGTTGGCAACCACAGGCCCTTCCAGCCGCACCCGTTCCCCTTCCCCAGGTCACGTCACCATGGGCCCCAGGATCCGGCGAACGCGGGCGCCCCGGAAACAGGCATTCGTGTGGTAGAGGGCAGTCCCCCACAGTTCACGTTCGACAAGCCCTGGCCGGCGACACCTCGTGGACGGCAGCGGCGGCCCTGCCGCCCCACTTGGAGAAGCACGTCTCACTCGGACTGAGGACCCGACAATCCACGGGCACCCCCCGTGCGCCAATCAATGCCGGCAACGCCCGCCAGGCGAGGCATCGACCAAACAGCGCCGGCGCCGGAGCAGCCTGCCAGCAAACCCGATCACCAGCGGGCGAGTACTTCAGCACGTCCCACCGCACGATCTTGCAGACCCGGCGCAAATCAGCGAAAAACCCGGGCGGCCGCAGCCAGGACAGGTCATAACTCACACGCCCCGTCACCATCGCCTTATCGGCTGACCCGCTGAGAATGTGCGCAAATTCGGAGACTCAGATACCCTAAACTGCGCTCGCCAGGAGAGACGTCACCGCCTCCGGCCGTCACTCGCCTCCGAAGACACAGAGCGACCACCCCTGATCGACTCCCAGGTAGATCAACACGGAGCGCACTCCCCTAGCCGCGAGCACCGCCGACAAGTCAAGACCAAGAAGGCCACTGAGCTGGGCATTCCCCAACCGAGAGGGCTCCCGACTCGCATCGGGGCACAGGGTCAAGCGCACTTGACCCCCAGTCAGGCATGAATTTGCATTTCTCCACGTCAAGCGCCTTACCACACGCGCAATACGTTCACGAAAGCGCAGCTCGTGAAGGGTCGCGCACGACGCCTGGTCCCCAGCTGGTCCCCAGCCCGGGAGCGTGAGCAGCGGGTTCGCATGCCCTTCATACCGTCAGCGTACGTCTGGAGCGATTCAATGGGAACCCCTAACAGAAAAGTCAGACAACCCGCGAGGAGGCAACTGGGGCAGGATTCCACACCCGTCACTTTCAGTCGTTCTCAGAAAATGGGCCAGCCGATTTTCCCAAGTATTGCCATCTGTCGTATGTGGGCGGCGCAGAAAATCACATGGACAGTATGTCGGCAGCGGCGAAATTCTTGTTTGCACTGCTGATTCGGCCGTCACCAGGTGGAAGGCCTGTGGCAGAGCGAGCCGCTCCGCCGCACGACCACACCCCGCCCCTTGTGCGGATCCGACAGTCGATCGAGGTCATGCCCCCTGGTACAGCCGCTCGAGGTCGACAAGCTCGACATCACCACGGCCGCTGGCCACACGGCCTAGTTCGACGGTGAATCCGGAGCGGGCGAACAGCAGCAGCTTGGGCGACGTCCCGACGCGGTGGCCTGGCAGCAGGCCCCGCAGGTGCTCCAGTCGCTCGAGTTCCGCCACATCCACAGGCTTGACCGTGCCCTTGGCCTCCCCGATCGCGGTGATCCGCTCCGAGCAGAAGGCCGGGGACTCCCCGACCACCAGGTCCAGCTCATGTCCTCGCCGGTGTTCCCGGCATGGGATCTCCGTCGGGCGTACCCAGCTTGCCCTGCCGCCCAGCGTCTCGTCGGATGCGTGCTCGAAGCACCACTGCCGGGCCAGCTCCTCGAAGTGGGGGCCGTAGATCTTCCCGGCGACCGTGTCGGCGTTCTCCGTCCAGACCCGGTCGGCGCGTCCCACGACCAGCTCGGGCTCGTGCCGCTGGATCAGCAGCTGGTGCAGTTGTATCACCGGTTCCGCCACCTTGAAGACGCTGCGCTTGTCCCGCAGCGCGTCATCGACCTGTTCGAGCAACCCGATGTCCTGCAGCGCTGTGGATGCGCCAGAGCGCGCGCCTTTTCGTGCATGGTGCTCATCACGCTCTGGGGGAGGCTGCCGGACGAGCGGACCCCACGCGCGAGTTCGCGGTCGATCTCCGCGGCCAGAGTGTTCAGCGGCACGTATTTCAGGGCCGGAGAAAGATCCAACTCCCTTTCGGCGACAACGGCGGTGCTTCCCGACGGTCGGCCGTCGCTGTCACCGGCGACCACAAGGTTCTGGTGGCGGCGCGGCGATCGCGGCGCTGAGCGCCCGGCTGAACAACACCAGAGCCCGGAAGGCCAAGCTGACCAGCGGGCGGGTCGAAAAGCTGGAGGCCCTGGGCGTGGCCTGGCGGGGGCGCCTGAATGGTGTCGCGGTTCGGCACCCGGCTTCGGCGAACTCGACACCGAACCGCAGAGCAGGCCGTCTTGGCCTCTGGCGAGATGGGAGATCCCGAAGATTTGCCCGTCGGGCCCGACAGGGCTGCCAGAATGAGGCGTCTGGGGACAGGGCGGGACGAGGGGGCACGGACAGCATGCCGGAGCAGCGCATCAACAACCGGTTTCTGCTGTTGGGGGACGGGGCGCGTGAGGGCGGCATGTCGGTGGTCCACCGGGCGATCGACTTGCAGAGCCCAACCGGCGAGACCGTGGCAGTGAAGCTCCTCGACGAGGGTCGCGGTCGACTGTCGACGGAGTTCCTGCAACGGGAGCAGGAGTCGCTGAAGCGGCTGGGGAAGGCGGAGCATCCGAACATCGTGCGGATGCTAGACGCCGGATGGTCTCCAGAGTTGCGACAGTCCTATCTGGTACTGGAGTGGGTCGAGCACAACCTGCGGGAGGAGCTCGAGCGCGGCAAGCCGATGGGTTGGGGGCGTTTCTACAGGGAGGTCGGAGCACCGCTGCTGTCGGCTCTGGCGTGCGCGCACCTACAGGAAATCGAGCACCGAGATGTCAAGCCGGGGAACGTGTTGGTCACCGTTGACGGTGTGGTCAAGCTCGCCGACTTCGGCATCGCGAAGATCCGGGACAACCTCTCGGCCGGGGAGACGGTCGCTGGCTACCGGTCGGCCCTGTACTCGCCGCCGGAACGCCAAAACACTATCCCGTTCGTCCGGGACGTCTTCAGCTGGGGAGTGTTGGCTGTGC
This sequence comes from Peterkaempfera griseoplana, assembly GCF_001418575.1. Classification (GTDB taxonomy): domain Bacteria; phylum Actinomycetota; class Actinomycetes; order Streptomycetales; family Streptomycetaceae; genus Peterkaempfera; species Peterkaempfera griseoplana. The sequence goes on along the minus strand of NZ_LIQR01000155.1, from coordinate 15,703 downwards.
AGGCGCTGTCAGGCGGCGGCGCGAAGGACTATCCGGACCTGCTGCCCGTCCTCGACAACCTGGACCTGGAGGAAGAACTCCGCGACATCCTGCGGGCCTGTGTGGATCTGCAGCCTGGAGGGCGACCAGCGAACGCGTGCGTGTTGGAGCAGCAGCTGACTCGCGCGGAGCAGCAGCTGGACGACAGTGCCGCGCGGCGCGGCAACCACCTATGGCTGAAGCTGACCAAGAGTGCCGCGGAGAACATTTTGGGACTACCGAAAGGAGAGATGAACGGCGCTGGCCCCGATGAGTGGCAGCGGGCGCAGTCGATTCTCCTGGAGGACTTCAGCGGTCCGGTGCATGCGGACTTCCGGAAGGATCAAGTCACTGGATCCATCGACGAGTCCGTCGTGCAGCTTGCGGGCCGCAGCCTGCTGGCAAAGATCGTCCACGATGACACGGTTCCCGAACTGAACCGGGTGCTCGTCATCCACGTGAAGCAGGTGCCACCGGAGCAGCAGGCCAGGTGGTGCGAGTCCCGGGTCGATATCGGCTCGTCGTTGACGTTCACGTTCACCGAGCCGAGCGCAAAGGCGGCGCGCAACGGCTTCGACGGGATGCTGGACCGGCTGGACCGGCAGGTCGACGAACGCGCGCAAGCAGAGCAGGAACGCCTCTCCGCCGCGCCAGCGGACCTGTTTGAGGGGTGGTCGCGTCTGCTGGATGCGCGCGACGACCTCGCTGCTGGGGGCCGCAAGCCGTTGACGTACACGTTGGCATCCCCAGGCAGTGACGGCCGGCTGTGGCGGGTTCATCTGTCCCAGACCGCCACGGCTGAGGTTGGGGAGGAGTGGTCGGTCGCCGAGCACGAGCGCGGCCGCCCGATCGAACGGGGCGACGTTGTCGCCGTCGACCGCGAGGAGGACATCGTCACTCTGCGGTGCCGCCCTGGGGCGAAGCTGCCCGCACGCGGAGTCCTCGTGCCCTATCTCGGCCCCACCCGGGTCTCTCTGAATCGCCAGCGGGATGCTCTGGCGGCCCTGGTCAGCGAAGGGGCGATCGCCAATCCGGACCTGCCGTCGATCGTGCTCGACCCCGGACACTCTGGCGTCGGCACGCCAGTTGAGGTCACCGCGTGGGTCCGGCAGGACCTGGACGACAGCAAGCGCGACGTGGTGCGCCACGCCCTGGGCACGCAGCCGCTCCTGGTGGTCGAGGGTCCTCCAGGGACGGGAAAGACCACGGTGATCGCCGAGATCGTCGAGCAAAACCTCAGACGCGACCCCAGCATGAAGATCCTCATCGTCAGCCAGACCCACATCGCCATCGACAACGCGCTGAACCGGCTCGAGAAGGCCGGCGTCGCTGGCATCGTCCGGCTGGGCCGCCCCGACGACCCCGGCGTGGCGCCGGGCGCTCGGCATCTTCTGCTCGACCCCCAACTGAAGAAGTGGGTACAGCGAGCCCGCCACCGAGCCCAGGATTACCTGGAAGAGATGGCCCTCCGACACGGTCAAGAGCCCCGTCACCTGCGAGGCGCCCTGCACTTGGAGGAGCTCGCATCCGTAGCCGCCGACCTCGCCCACGTCGAGGCTCACCTGACAAAGCTGGAACACGGTGACGGCGAACACGCCACCTCAGAGCAGGCACTCGGCGAGGCGATCGTCTCGGCACGCCAGCGCCGCGACGCCCTGCTGGAACGCCGCGCCGAGGTGTTCACCGATGTCCAAAGAGAAATCGGCGGCGACCTGACGCTCAGCGAAGAGCGGACCTCGCTGGAGGCCCGGGACACGGTTGCCGCGCTACTCGGAGACAGCCGTGAAGCTCGGGACCTGATGAAGGTCATCGCCGTCCAAGGCGACTGGCTGCAGCGGATGGGCAGCGACCGGGAGATCGTCGCGGAGTACCTGCGGACCAGGAACGTCGTCGGCGGAACCGCCATCGGGTTTCTGGGGCACCCAGCCGCCCGGGCTCTGGAGTTCGACCTGTGCATCTTCGATGAGGCGTCGAAGGCGACGGCAACGGAAGCCCTTGTGCCGCTCGTGCGGTCCAAGCGCTGGATCCTGGTCGGCGATACCGAACAGCTCCCACCGCTGGACGAAGACCTGCTCAGGGATAGGGCCATCATGCAGGAGCACCGGCTCACCCCCGAGCTGGTAACCACCACCTTGTTCGACCATCTGGTCCGACAGACCACCTTCCCAGTACGGCACATGCTCACCGAGCAGTACCGCATGACCCCGGCAATCGGGAACCTCATCAGCAACTGCTTCTACCGCCGCCAGCTGAAGTCCCCCGGCACTCACCAGCTCCACAAATATGCGGCGCTCGGGAAGCCGGTGCTGTGGATCGACACCAGATCCCTGGGAGCGGCCCGCCGGGAGGCCAGCCGCGCCGGCGGGGAGACCAGTGTGGTCAACCGCGCCGAAGCGCAGCAGGTCGTGCAGAGGCTGCGGAGCATCGACAGTGCCATCGGGCACCGCATCATCGAGCCGCCGAAGGGCGACCGCCTGGAGGTCCTAGCGATCGCGCCCTACAGCCGACAGGTCGACGAACTACGTCGGCAGCTGGCAGCTGTTCAGCTTCCGCACCTGGACGTGGAGGTTCTGTCCGTCGATGCCGTGCAGGGACGCGAGTGCGACCTCGCCGTTGTCAGCGTCACTCGCAGCAACGACCAAGGACGATTCGGGTTCATCGGTGCGCCCTATCGGCGGCGAATCAACGTAGCCCTCTCACGGGCCCGATTCGGGCTGACGATCATCGGTGACGCTGCGTTCTGCAAGAGCAAGCCCGGCCCACTGCGCGAGGTCCTCGACTACATGGAAACCCACCGAGACGACTGCGAGGTCCGCGATGCCCACCGCTAGCCGGTACACGTTGCTCGCCGACCTGTTCGGCAACGCCCGCGACGGGCTGAACCTGGTAGCGATCGTTCCCGCAGGGCTGCCCGTCACCACGCTCAGCGTCGAGGTCGACGCCCAGGAGCGCAAAGATCTCCCGCTCCTGACCGAGACTACCCTGCGCCTGGTCCAGGCAGGCGTCACCGCCCCAGCGGACATCAGCGGACTTCTCGGCTTCCCCAGCGATCCCGTCAACCGGACCCTCGCTGACAGCCTGTACCGGGGGCATCTGCGCCTCGACCCCACTGCCGGACGAGCCGACGAGCGCGTCCGACTCACACCCTTGGGCGATCAGGTCGCCAACGAACACGCCGCCATCCAGCCGACCCGCAAGACGATGAGGTTCTACTTCGACCAGACCCTCAGAGAAGTCCAACCCTACGACCCCGCTCTGCTGATCCGTGCCAGTCAGGCTGCAGACGAGGATCTGCTGCTGCTCCCGGCTGCCTCCACAGCCCCCGTTCATATGGACGACCTCACCCCGGAGAAGATCAACAATCTCCTCCGCACGATCCCTGACAGCTCCCTCACGGTTTTGGCGGTCCGCCGCATTAAGCAGCCGCGCACCCCCCGCTACCTACCAGTGGACCTACTTGTCTACACGGATCCGGACCGCGCGGAGATCCAGCTTGCCGTCGTGCTCGACGGCAAGCTCTCCGGCGCACACGACATCGCGCTGATCAGCCTCGGCGGAGCGGACACCCTGGACATTCGCGTCGATCCACCCGCCGAACGCCCGATGCTGGATGAGGGCCTCGAGAGTATTCGGGTCCCTGTCGACAGCACCCGCTCGCACGCTCACCGTGTGGCCGACGTAGTCCAGCCTGCCCTGGAAGCTGAAGAGCAGATCCAGGTCCGCGGGGTCAGCGTCTTCGAACACCCCGATCTCCTTCAGGAAGCTCTGACACAGGCCACACAGCGAGTCCTGATCATGTCTCCCTGGATCAAGAAGTCCGTCGTCACCGAAGATTTCATGAACAAACTCGAAAGCCGGGTACGCCGTGGAATCCGCGTCGATATCGCCTACGGCTTCTCCCTCCACGACCGCAAGTGTGACCCCGAGGCTGTTCAGAATCTGGAAGATCTGGCCAAGGCCTACCCGAAGACGTTCACCTTCAACCGGCTGAGCGGCACCCACGCCAAGATCCTCATCTTTGACCACACCTGCGTCACCACGTCCTTCAACTGGCTTTCCTTCCAGGGCTCCAAAGAGCGCACGTACCGGATGGAGGAAGGTAACCTCATCCGCGGCCGTGACTTCGCGGACGCCCAGCACGCCTACTTTCTCGCTGAAATCGACAAGCACCGCGTCAGCGCTGGAGGGTGAAGTCCTTCGCGTGCTGTCCGGGGGCAACCCGACGTCGGGAGTCCGCTACCGGCCCGATCTGCCCACTGAGTCCTTCGACCTCGTCATCGCCGACGACTGCCACCGATCCTGCCCTTGCCGGAAACCTCGTCCGTCCAGGTCACGCGGCATGTTCGTACTCATGAAGGATGCCTCCCAGGCGTTCCCGCCTACGTATGTCGAGGCGGGCGATCTGCCCTGGATCGGTGATCGCCCGGGGCAAGGAGTGCAACGGACAGGCGTTTGCGATGCCCTGATGGGGCCTATGACAGTTGTAGAACCGCTCAAAGTCCCGCAGAGCGTGGCAGAGGTGGCGCTGATTCCAGATCAACGTGCGGTCCAGCAGCTCACGCCGGCACGTCTGCACCCACCGCCGACCTCCAGATGGCGGCCCACCCGACGGGCGACTGGAAGGCCTCGTCTTCGCTCGTCCCGACGGCGCGCCGCAGCGCCCCCAGTGGGTCCTCGACCAACTCCGCAAGCGCAGCACCGTACTCGACCTGCCGAAAATCGGTCTGCACGACCTGCGCCACACCGCAGCCAGAATCAATTGACAGGGGTGGATCGTGAGCAGACTGCACGTGGGGTACGTCCGCAAGGCGATCGAGGACCGTTTCACCGGCCTCATCGACATGTCGGACCAGGAGCGCCTGTCGGAGGCCAATCGCCATCAGGCGTTCCTGAGCCGTGGTCTGGCCGCGCTCGCCGCGCAGATCGAGCACCCGTGCAGTGACCGGGTCGCCGCCGCGAGGGTCTTCGACGGGCAGGACGATCAGGGCCTTGACTCGATCGCGGTGGACTTCAGCGCCACACGTTCCCGGATCTGCCTGGTGCAGGCGAAGTGGAGCGACCAGAACAGGGGCGGCTTCGGCGAGGCCGAGGTGCACAAGATGTTCCACGGTCTGGAGTTGATGCTCGACCGGAACTTCGGCCGGTTCAACCGCCGCTTCCAGCCGTTCGTCCCCGACGTCGAACGGGCTTACGAATCCGGCACCCCGAAGATCACTCTGGTGCTCGCCCTGATGCGCGAGGCGCCGCTCAGCGACGGCGTACGCGAGCTGATCAAGATGAAGCAGGACGAGCAGAACCAGGTCGTCCGCGACATGGTTGAAGTCAAGGTTCTCGACCTGCGCGACTTCCACCGCGCGATTTTCGGCGACTCCGCCGCACCAAAGATCGACACCAAGGTGCAGCTGGAGTGCTTCGGCCAGGAGTCGACGCCGTACAGGGCGCTGTACGGCACCATGACCGTCCCCGACCTCGCAGATCTCTATGAGGAGCACCGGCGCGGCCTCTTCGCCCGGAACATCCGCGACTCACTCGACGAGAGCGACGTCAACTCCAAGATCAGGGAGACCCTGCGGGAAGCGCCCGAGCACTTCTGGTACTTCAGCAACGGCATCACCATGCTGTGCGAGTCGATCCAGCCGATCGGCCGGGCGCTGCCCGGCAAAGTGGGCAACTTCCAGCTGTCCGGCGTCAGCGTGGTCAACGGTGCGCAGACGGTGAGTGCCATCTACCGAGCCTTCACCGAGGACACCGGCGCGGCGCAGGACGGGCGGGTCCTTGTGCGCCTGATCTCCCTGGAGGACTGCCCGCCCGGCTTCGGCGACCAGGTGACCACCACCACGAACACGCAGAACCCGATCGAGGAGCGCGACTTCAAGTCACTTGACCCCGGCCAGGTCAGGCTTCGCGATGACTTCGCCATGCTCCTCAAGCGAAGTTACGTCATCAAGCGCGGTGAGACGCTGCCTGATCCGGCGCACGGCTGCTCCATCACCGAGGCCGCCGAGGCCCTCGCGGCCGTCAGCCCGAACGCCCGGCTCGCAGCCGTGGCCAAGCGTGACGACAACCTCGCCGGGCTGTGGGAGGACCGCAACTACCAGGAGACCTTCGGTCCTGAACCGAACGTCTTCAAGGTTTGGCGCAGTGTCGAACTTCTCCGTGAGGTCCGGGCGCAGTTGCAGCTCCTGCGCGAGGGGCTGGTCTGGCGCGCCGACGCGGCGGCCTTCTACGGCGACCTCCTGGTCACCCACATCGTTTACCGCCGCCTGGACACCAGGGCCATCGAGGACCCGGGGGGCGACTGGGCGACGGAGCTCGCCAAGGTACCCGGCCTGGTCCGTGACACCCTGTCCTGGGTGCTCGACGCGATCGACAACGAGTACGGCACGTCCAGCCACATCATCGCCGCCGTCCGGAACACCGAACGTATCGAACGAGTGGTACGTGCGGCCCTGCGCAAGCTCGACTCCGAGGAGAAGGCACCGGCGCTCAACGAGGACTATCAGGTAGCTGCGGCCGAGGCCCGGGGGCGGAAGGTGAACGCCGTGACAACCCTGGTCGCCGCCGGCGAGATCGAGGGGGGCACGGTCCTGGAGTTCCGCCCGTACAGCAAGCCCGAGCGCCGTGAGATGACTGAGTGGCTGGCGGCGGATCCGCGGCGGGCCCAGGCGACGTGGAGCAACGAGGCGGGGCGTAACCCCTTGCAGTGGCACGCCGACGACGCGTGGTACTCGCCCAGTGGCCTCGCGCGGAAAATGCGCTTCGAGGCGTCCGGGGTGGACGGCTCGACGCAGGGCACGATCCGGTGGTTCGTGCCGGGTAAGGGGTCGCTGGACGAGCTGGCTCTGGCAGTGCGATTGCGGGAGGGCAACGAGCCGACGGAGAGGTGACCGCGGCCAGGGGGAAAAGGGCTGGGGGCGCCGTTGGCCCGGCCTCAGCGTCCGCTTCCGCCCGAGCGTTGTCAGTGCTCCCTTGTAGGGTCCGGAGACACCAGACCGCGCATCCTCCGGGCCTGGCGAAACGCGCCTTCGGTGGCGCCCTCGGGCCGTAGGATCACAGGTGGCGGCTGTGACGGCGCACGCACGGACCGCCCGGGGCGCAGGCCCCCAGCCGCACCACCGAGCACAGGAAAGCAGCAGCACGCCGATGGAGGAACTGACCTTGGACCTGGACATCCCGCAGCGGCCCGAGGAGGACGCGGAGCCTGTCGCGGAGGGCTCCGAGCCCAAGGTCACGGCCCTCAAGGAGGGCCAGGTCGTCGACTACATCTCCGGTGATGCGATCCCGGAGACGGCGAAGGAGAAGGTCCGGCAGCGGATCGCCCGAGCCCTGGTGCACGAGCACGGCATCGACCCCGGTGACATGCAGCGCGACTTCTCCATCACGGTCAGTGAGGAGGGTGCCAAGCGGAAGCGGAGCAAGAAGGCCGACATCGCGATCTTCGAGTCCGGCGCCCCGCACACCGTGGCGAACCTGCGGCGGGTCGTGATCTGCAAGCCGGAGCCCAAGCGCGGGAAGAACGTCGTCAAGCTCCGCGAGCCCGACCAGGCCCGGAAGGACCTGGAGGAGCTCCAGGAACTGATGGGCAACGAGGACCGCCCGCAGTGCGCGGACGGCATGTGGACCGACGGTGTCGACTTCTTCTTCCTCAAGAAGGTGGTCGGCGACTTCGGTGCCGACTTCGAGGACCGCAGCGACTGGGAGGTCGCCGACGGCACCCTCGGCAGTCGTACCGTCGCCTCGCACCAGCGGCTGCGTCAGGCCGACCCTGAGATGCTCAAGATCGCCTTCCGGCGCTGCCACAACTACATCCACGGCAACGAGGGCATGCCGAAGGACGCCGCTTTCTGGCAGTTCCTCTACCTGCTCTTCGCCAAGATGTACGACGAGCGGATCAGCCACGGCTCCGTGCACGGCCGGTTCCGCACCGGTCTGAAGGAGATGTTCGACGCGAACGGCCGGGCGGCCATCAGCCAGCGCGTCAAGCTGCTCTTCGAAGACGTCAAGACCGAGTACAAGGACGTATTCAAACCCACGGACGAGATCACTCTCTCCGACCGGGCGCTCGCCTTCATCGTCAGCGAGCTCGCCCCGTACGACCTGATCGGTACGGACGTCGATGCCAAAGGCCTCGCCTATCAGGAGCTCGTCGGCACTAACCTGCGCGGCGACCGAGGCCAATACTTCACCCCGCGCGGCGCGGTCAACCTGATGGTCGAGATGCTCGACCCGAAGGAGGACGAGACCGTCCTCGACCCGACCTGCGGCACTGGTGGCTTCCTCCAGGCCACCCTCAAGCACCTGCACCGCACCTGGAAGAAGGAGGCCGGCACGCTCGGTTTCCCGGACACGCAGGAGGAGCGGGAGCGGTACGGCGACAAGCTCAAGGAGTTCGCGGACGAGCACCTGTTCGGCGCCGACTTCGACCCGTTCCTGGTGCGGGCGACAACCATGGCGATCATGACGCTCGCGCAGACCACGGGGAACGTCTTCCACATGGACTCGCTCGCCTTCCCGCGGGGACACCTCTCGGGTGTGGAGGCGGCGAAGAAGAAGATCCCGCTCGACAAGCCCACCGTGGACGTACTCCTGACCAACCCGCCGTTCGGCGCGGACATCCCGGTGAGCGATGAGTCGGTGCTCGGCTCGTTCCGTGACGGGATCGCTCGGTCGTGGGGCCGCAACAAGGAGACCGGCGAGGTCGAGGCGAGCACGACCAGCGTGCCGTCGAGCATGGCACCGGAGCAGCTGTTCATCCAGCGAGCCATCGAGTGGGTCAAGCCGGGCGGGCGGATCGGAATCGTCCTGCCGAACGGCATCCTGTCGAACCCGGGGCCGACGGACGAGGCGATCCGCCGGTACATCCTGCGGAACTGCTGGGTTCTCGCAAGCGTCGAGCTGCCGGTGGAGACGTTCGTTGTCGACGCCAACGTCAACATCCTCACCTCGCTCCTCTTCCTGAAGCGCAAGACCCGGCAGGAGATCCAAAACCACGACCTCGGGACGGAGAAGGCGTACCCCGTCTTCATGGCCGTCGCGGAGAAGGTCGGCTTCGACCGACGCGGCAACGAGCTCTACAAGCGTGAGCCCAACGGGGAGATCGTGGTGGAGACGGAGGTCGTCATGGAGCGGCTACGCATCCGGGGCAAGGAGGTGACCCGACCGCTGACCCGCAGCAAGAAGGTCATCGACAACGACCTGCCGGTGATCGCGGAGAAGTACCGGGAGTTCCGGTCCAAGTACCCGGTTCCGGGCGTGGACCCGCGTACGGCACGGCTGGCGGGAACGGGGGCCGGGGCGTGAAGGTCGCCGAGCTGTCCAACCCGGTGAAGTCGGACTGGTTCGCGGATCAGGGGCTTCGGCTCGATGCCTCGCCGTATGTGGCGGGGTCCATGAAGACGAAGAAGCTGCTGGAGCAGCTGCCGCGGACGCAGCCGCTGGCGAGTCTGACGGCGGGGCACAACGGGGGGATCTTCAACGGGCCCATGTTCCGTCGGGTCTATCTCACCGATCCAGAGCACAGCGTGCCGTTCCTCGGGACGAAGGACATGATGGCGGCCGACCTGACCGGGTTGCCCCGGCTACGAAAGTCGGACGCGGAGTCGTCGGCTTTGTCGTATCTCCAGCTCAAGCCCGGGATGACGCTGATCTCGTGCTCGGGATTCAACGCCGGTCGGCGGGCATATGTTCGGCCCGACATGGGTGACTGCTGGTCTTCGCAGGACACGCTCAAGGTCGAGCCCGATCCGGAGAAGATCAAGTCCGGGTATCTTTACGCCTTCCTACTCAGCAAGTTCGGTGAGTCGCTCGTGCGGGGGTCGGTGTACGGCTCGGCCGTGAAGCACATCGAGCCGCATCACATCGCGGGGCTGCCGGTGCCGCGGTTGGGGGCAGAGCTCGAAGGCCGGATCCACGACCTGGTGGAGGAGTGCGCGCGGCTGCGCGCCGAGTTCCAGTCGTCCTCGGTCAGTGCGACGAAGGACCTCTTCACGAGCGCGGGGCTACCTGAGCTGATCGATATCGGCTGGCAACAGCAGGAGCGTGACCTCGGATTCGAGGTTCCGAGCGTGGGCTCTGCCTCGCTGCGAGCTTTGAATTTCGCGCCAAGAGCACAACAGCTGATCGAGAAGCTAGGCTCCGTGAGTGGCCGATCGCTCGGCTCCATCTGCGAGGGCGGCAGCCTGCGTACGGGCGCGCGGTTCAAGCGAATCGACAGCGACTCAGAGCATGGCATCCGCCTCATCGGCCAACGCCAGTCGTTCTGGCTCCGCCCTGAGGGGCGCTGGATCAGTGAAGCGCACGCTCCTGATGACATTCGGCTCCAGGACGAGACCATTCTGATTGCCGCCCGCGGCACCCTCGGCGAGAACGAGGTGTACAGCCGCTCCATTCTCGTGACTGGGTCATGGCTCAAGCACGCGTACAGCCAGGACTACGTTCGTGTCGTCAGCGGGGACTCTGACGTACCTGGTGCCTACCTGTTCGCCTTCTTCAGGTCCGAGGCAGCATTCCGTGCCCTTCGGTCCTTCAGCGTTGGGGGCAAGCAGCAGGAATACCACCCGAGGTTCCTGCGTGAATTGCCGGTCCCCCTCGCACCCCCCGCCGCCCGCGCCCGCATCGCCGCCACCGTCCGCCACGCCTACAAATGCCGCGACGAAGCCGACGCCCTGGAGGATCAGGCCCTCTCGCTGCTCACCACCGCCATCGAGGAGGCCGCCGACTGATGGGTGTCAGGATCGTTGCCGTTGGGAAGGCCGTCAACGATGCCGAACGGAGGGTGATCGCGCACCTACGTGATCACGCCCCCGACGACTGGACGGTCCTGCACTCCGTCGAGATTCCGTACAACCGGAGCGAGCTGTTCGAGGTCGACCTCGTCGTGGTCACCGGGCACGCCGTGTACGTCATCGACGTCAAGGGCACCCGGGGCCGCATCGAGGTCGACGGCGGCCGTTGGCAGCCCTCTCGCCGGGCGCCGTTCCGCTCCCCGCTGCCGAAACTGCGCGGACACGCCAAGCAGCTGAAGACGCTCCTGGAGACGGCCCACCGTCCGCTGTCCCGGCTCTACACGGACGCCCTCGTCGTCCTGTCCGCACCCGACGCCCTGCTCGTCGACCGGACGCCCCACCAGCACGACGCCCGTGACACCGTCACCCTCCCGGACCTGATCGGCCGGCTCGCGGACGCGAGCCGCGTACCCACCTCGACCAACCGCTTCGACACGGACGTCTCCGCACACCACGAGCTGATCGTGCGTGGGGTGCAGGGCTCGTCCCGGCCGCCGTCGGGCCCCCTGCGGTTCGGTAGCTGGGAAGTGATCGAGCGACTGAGCGAGACGGGCCCGGAGGAGGGCGACGGCGTCCATCGCGAGTACCGGGCGAAGAACGCCCTCGCGGTGCAGGGGTCGGGCACGGTCCGGCTCTCCGTCCGCAGGGCGGATCCGTACGCGCCGGAGGCCGAGCGGCTCCAGCAGCAGAAGCGGATCGGCATCGCGTACGAGGCGCTCGGCAAGCTGCCCTCGCACCCGAACGTGGTCGGGGTGCGGGACTTCTTCGCCGACGAGGACAGGGACTCCTTCGTCACCGTTTACGACGACGTTCCGGGGCACGCCCTCGCCCTGCACCTGAACGGGGCCGCGGACCCGCTGACCGCCGACGCGAAGCTGCGGACGATCCGTCACGTGCTGATGGGCCTGGCCCACGCGCACAGCCGCCTGATCGCGCACCGCGAGCTGAACCCGTCCACCGTGCTGATCGCGCAGGACGGCCGGGCGATGCTGACCGGTTTCGAGTACGCGAAGACCGCGCAGCGCCGTGCCCACACGGTCATGCGGGAGGCGTACCAGGTCGCCGATCGCGCGTATCTGGCGCCCGAGTGCCATGCCGACCCGGCGGCGATGGGCATGAAGTCGGACATCTACGCGGTCGGTGTCATCGGGTTCCGGCTCCTCACCGGCGAGCTGCCGTTCACCTCCGCCACCGAGCAGGCCGACGCGGCAGGGAGGCTCCCTGCGCAGGTCCTCGAAGCCGCCGAGGTCCGCGTCGAACTGGCTCACTGGTTGCAGAATTTGTGCGCGACGGCTCCAGACGACCGGCCGACCGCCGTGGAGGCGCTGCGCCGCCTGGACCTGGTGATAGGAGCGCGGCGGGTTCCGGCCCGGCGTATCGGCTCCTCGGCCGCAGTTCCCCCGGTTCCTCCTGCGGCCTCCGCCGGGCAGCCCGTGCAGGACGGTCCGCGGGGCCCGGAGTTCTACCGCGACCTGCCGGCCGACCACCAGCTCGGTACGAAGTACTTGGTGCGCCACCGTCTCGGCCGGCCCGGCTCGTTCGGTGTGGCCTACCGGGTGTACGACACGATACGGAGTGTCGACCGGGCGGTGAAGCTGGTCCTGCGGGACCGGGACTCCGTCCTGGAGCGGCTGCGCCGCGAGGCGGGCGTCCTGGACCGGCTGCAGAACGCCCCGCACCCCAATGTGGTGTCGATGGTGGACGCGGATCGGCTGATGCCGCCGGACGAGTACCCGTACCTGGTCTTCGAGTTCGTCGACGGCAAGGACGTCGCCGAGGTGATCCGTGGCGGTCGGATGGGTGCGGCGGACGTGCTGCGGCTCGCGATCGACACTGCGCGCGGGCTGCGTCACATCCACGAGCGCGGGGTGTGGCACTGCGACATCAAGCCGAGCAATCTGCTGTGGACCGACGACGGCGTCAAGCTGATCGATTTCGGGATCTCCAAGACCTCCGACTCCTCCGAGGGGCACAGCTACACAAGCCCTCGATACTCCCCGCCGGACCTGGACCAGGTGCCCGCCGATGCCTCCGGCTACACCGATCGCGACCTGTTCGGCCTCGGTGTCACCCTGTATGAGGCGCTGACCGGCGGACAGTACCCGTGGGAGGGCGTTGGGCGGCCCTCGCCCGGTGTGCCGCCCGTGGACCCGCGCACCGCGTACAGCGGGTTCGGTGACCTGGCGCCCGGCTTCGCCGAGATCATGCTGCGCACGATCTCCCCGTACCGGGCGGAGCGCTTCTCCACGGCCGAGGAACTGCTGCGCGCGCTGGAGGCGCTGGAATCCGCGCGCGTCGCCCCCGCATCGCCACCACCGGCTGTGGCCCCGTCGTCCTCGTCCGACCGGGCCGCGCAGCCCCCGGCGCCACCGTCGGAACCCGGCACCGGTCGTCAGGAGCCGCAGGAGCCCGAGCCGAATACCAACCCGTTCGTGGCCCACCTGCAGACGCTGTACAGCCAGAGCCGCCACAGCAACCGCGGCACCCGCGGGCTCGACCCGCACACGATGTCCGTGTACGTCGAGACGGCCCTGGACCGGGAGCTCGTGCCCGCGCTGCGGGAAGGCCGGCACGCGCTGGTCGTGGTGACCGGTAACGCGGGCGACGGCAAGACGGCCTTCCTGGAGCGGTTCGAACGCCAGGCGCGCGAGCTCGGCGCCGAGTTCGGGCCTCGCCGGGCCAACGGCAGTGACTTCACCCTGGCCGGGCACCGGTTCCGCACCAATCACGACGGCAGCCAGGACGAGGGTGGGGTCAGCGGCGACGACGTACTGGCCGAGTTCTTCGCACCCTTCGCCGGGGCTGACGCATCGGCGTGGCAGGTCGCGGGGGAGACCCGGTTGATCGCCATCAACGAGGGGCGTCTGGTCGACTTCCTCAGCCACCACCACGACCGCTTCCCGCACCTCGCCAAGGTGGCCAACCTCGGCCTGGCGGGCCGGGACACCGGGCAGGCCGTCGCCGTCGTCAACCTCAACGCACGTGATGTCGCGGCTCGTTCCCTCGACGCCGGCGGCGAACCGCGGGACGGCGAATCGCTCCTGGAGCGCATGCTCGATCGGATGACACACGACCGGTTCTGGGAGGACTGCGAGCGCTGTGACCTGGCCGCCACCTGTTATGCCCGGCACAACGCCCAGACTTTCCAGCACCCCGCCGCCGGCCCGCAGGTTGCGCGTCGTCTGCGCCGCCTTTACGAGGTGACCCAGCTGCGCGGAAGGCTCCACATCACCCTGCGTGACCTGCGCTCCGCGCTCGCCTACACCCTGACCTCGGGCCGTGACTGCGCCGAGATCCACCAGCTGTACGCGGCCGGTTCCGGTCAGGAGATCCTGGACAGCTTCTACTTCTCCGCCCATCTCGGCGCCCCGGCCACCGCCGACGGCAGTCCGCGCGAGCGGGACCGATTGCTTACCCTGCTACGCGAGGCCGATGTGGCGGCGGTTCCGCGGCCGCAGCTCGACCGTCGTCTGGACTACGCCGGGCTCGTGGAGGACCGGGCGCTGGTCGCGGTCGACGGGCGCGGCGACCGCGATCGCGTACTGCTGCGCGGCGCGTTCGAGCAGCTCGGCCGGTCGGGCACCGAACGCGTCTCCCAGGTCGCTGCCCACCGCCACTACGTGGACGCGGCCCGCCGCCTGCTCTACTTCGAACTCCACGACGAGGACCGTGCGGAGCGGATGCTGCCGTACCCGTCGGTGCTGCACTTCATGGCGTTGTTGTCTCGCGTAACGCAAACGGGTACCGAGGAGCGGGACCGGATTCTGCGGGCGCTCAACCGTGGTGAGGGACTCGTAGCACCCGAGCGGATCGGCGATGCTCTCGCGCTGAAGGTGCGCGACGTGTCCGGCGGTACCATCCGTACCTTCCGCCGCTTCCCCGCAGAAGGGTTCCGGCTCGAACCGGGTAACGCGGCGGCCTCGCCGTACATCGAGTCGGGGCGCACCTCGCTGCGGCTGAGCTACCGGGATCCGGCCGGCAGCCAGGGCGGCACGGCCGAACTCGACATCCGGCTCGACCTGTTCGAGCTCCTCCAGCGGTTCGAGCGTGGCTACCGGCCGTCCGTGACCGACCTGCAAGGGCAGCAGCTCGCCCTCGCCGTGTTCAAGAACCGTCTGGGGGCCGTGCCGTACCAGGAGATCCTCCTCACCACGCACGGGCACGACCTGCGACGGATCCACCGCACCGAAGACTCCGTCCTGCACATGGAAGAACTGACGGCACGGTCCGGCGACGACAACGGCGGTGCGGACGGCGACGATCCGGTCGACGCGGGCACCGCGACCGACACCGTGGCCGGCATCGCAGGGGACGCCGCGAGGGCGGAGGAGACGACATGGCGCTGAGCGGTTCCCTGGGGACGTTCCACCACCCCGGCATCAGCCGGCTCGACTACAAGACACTGGACATGGACCGTGTCCTGACCGGGCTGCTCGCGCGCCTGTGGCACCAGGGCATGCCCAGCAAGATCAACCGCTCCAACGAGCTCAAGGCCGACGTCTTCGTCAAGCTGTTCCTGGACCATCCGGAGGTCTTCGACGGCTTCGACCGGGAGACCACCACCCGGTGGGCCTCCACCCATCTCCTCGACATGGTCAACCGGGGCAGGGCCACCGAGGCGGTGGCTGGCCCCAGACCGCTGCACGGTCTCACCTACCGGTTCCGCAACAAGCGCAAGTCCCGCCCGTACGGGGCCGACGAGCAGCTGTACGAGAT
Source organism: Peterkaempfera griseoplana (assembly GCF_001418575.1). Taxonomy (GTDB): domain Bacteria; phylum Actinomycetota; class Actinomycetes; order Streptomycetales; family Streptomycetaceae; genus Peterkaempfera; species Peterkaempfera griseoplana. The sequence goes on along the minus strand of NZ_LIQR01000155.1, from coordinate 185 downwards.
GCTCGCCACCGACGAGGGGGTCCTGGACCAGCTCCGCGAGTTCTTCTTCTCCGACGTCGACCGCGTCACCGGGGAGATCACCCCGGGGACGGACACCGACGTGGAGACCCAGGCACTGCTCCACCTGGTGGAACAGGCGGGCGGACAGATGCGGGACCGGCCCGACACCACCCGCCCCCGCACCC
>NZ_LIQR01000154.1 GCF_001418575.1 Peterkaempfera griseoplana | reverse complement strand
CGGCGGCCGTTCCCCTCCCGGAGCCGGGAGGGGAACGGCCGCCGCGCTGTTGCGCGGGGGCGCCGCCGTCAGGCCGTGCCCGAGGGGGCGGCGTGCACCGTGCCGTCCATCCCCAGCACCGGAAGCCCGCCGACGGTGCCACTGCCCAGCAGGCCGCCGATCACCGCTCCGCCGGTGTGCGAGGGCCTGGGCTGGGTCGACTGCTGCCCGCCGGGGGTCGAGGTGGTCCCCCCGACCGGCGAGGCCGGATGCGTCGACCCGGAGCCGGTGCCACCGTGGTGCGCACTTCCGGTCGCTCCCGGCGCCGTACCGGACGGCTGCCTGCCGGGCGCCGGGGTGCGGCCGGTCCCGGCCGGGCGGCCCGGGAGGGACGTCCGAGGCTTGGGCCGCCGGGTCGCCGGACGGGACGGCGACGGTGCGGAGGGCCGTACGGACCCGCCGGTGCCGCCCTCGGGGGAACGGGCCGGCCAGGTGGGGGTGCCGTAGTCGGTCGGCGGCGCGGACGGGTGCGGCACCACCGTGGTGGAGACCCCGCCGGTGCGTACCGCGGCGCCCAGTACCGAACCCAGCAGCAGGGTCGCTCCGACGACGACCGCGCAGAGCACGGCTCCGCGCTGCAGCACCCGGCGCCGCATCCGGTGCGCGGCCGCGGTGGGGCCGAGCCGGCGCCAGGCCTCCAGCGCCAGCCTGCCGTCGAGCGAGCCGAACGGCGCCCCGGCGATCAGCAGCGGACTCCAGGCCGCCAGATAGATGATGTCCGGGGTGTCGTAGGCGGGCACCGACTGCCAGCTGACGGTGAACAGCAGCACCACCGAGAGCAGCGTCGCCGCGGCGGCCGCGGCCCGCTGCCAGAGGCCCAGCACGGACAGCACGCCGACCACGATCTGGGTGAAGGAGACGGCGAGCCCCGCGCCCACGGGATGGGCCATGGCGAAGTCCAGCAGCGGCTGGGCGAAGCTCCAGGGGTGCAGCGAGGAGAGCCAGCGCATCATGGAGCCGCGGTCGCCGCCGTCGAAGTAGACGGGGTCGCACAGCTTGCTGAAGCCCGCGTAGACCGAGATGCAGCCGAGGAAGACCCGCAGCGGCAGCAGCACCAGGCCGAGGTCGACCTTGCGGCCGGGGTAGCGGTGGTGGTGCGCCAGGCCGGCCGCGCTGTGCATCCAGGCGGCGTCCTCCAGCTGCTGGTACTCCTCCCCGCCGGGGGTCCAGGGGGACTCCTCCGGCTCGGGCCGCGGGCGGACGAACTGCGTTCGCGGGCCGCCCTGCTGCGGCACGCTGCGACTGTAGGGGCCGTGCGGGCGGCCCGGGGCGGCGGTGATCCTGGGCAGCACCCGGGTGGTGGCCTCCTCGCCGGCCTCCGCCAGGGACGGCTGGGGGACCAGCCTTACGGCGTCCAGCAGTTGAGTGGCCCCCAGATCGCCCGGGCGGGCCTGTCCGGACCAGGTGACGGCGGTGACCCGCCCCTTGCGGCGGGGCACGGCCTGGCCGACCGTGCTCAGCCGCGCCGCCGCCGGGGAGCCGGCGAACGAGGGCGGCGTGTAGGACCCGTCGTACGAGGGCGCGTACGCGGGCACGTCGATGAGCGGAGCGGCCGGAGCCGCGAACCGCACCCGGAAGCTGACATGCGAGCCGCCGAGCCGCACCGGATCGCTCGGCACCTTGACCGTGCTCAGCTCGGGCGGTTCACCTATACGGGCGGAGCTTCCCCCCTGGGATCGGGGAGGTGTTCTGGTGTCCACACACCACTAACCGAGTGACACCCGATTAGGACACCCTCCCGCGCAAGATCGGCTGCCCGCCGCCCCGGAGCGGCGCACACGGCGCCGCCCGGGCGGTCGCGCACCGTCAGGGGCGCGACCGCCGGTCCGCACAACCCCTGTTCCGTGCGGGGCGCCGGAACAACTCCTGGCGCCCCGGACGCACCGGACCGCCGGCCCCGCCGGTCGGCGGGTACGGCCGGGCCGGCGCCGGTCAGCCGCGGCCGGCGGCGCGCAGCCGGGCGGCCTCGTAGAGCACGATGCCCGCGGCCACACCGGCGTTGAGCGACTCGGTGGCCCCCGGCATCGGGATCCGCACGGTCAGGTCGCAGGTCTCGGAGACCAGTCGGGACAGGCCCTTGCCCTCCGAGCCCACCACGATCACCACCGGGCCGGCCAGCGCCTCCAGGTCGCCCACCTCGGCCTCGCCGTCGGCGGCCAGACCGACCACCATCAGACCGGCCTTCTGGTAGGCCTCCAGGGCGCGGGTCAGGTTGGTGGCACGGGCCACGTCCAGCCGGGCGGCGGCGCCGGCCGAGGTCTTCCACGCCCCGGCGGTCATCCCCGCGGCGCGGCGCTCGGGGACCACCACGCCGTGTCCGCCGAAGGCCGCGGCCGAACGCACCACGGCACCCAGGTTCCGCGGGTCGGTGACCCCGTCCAGGGCGACGACCAGCGGGTCCTCGCCGGCGTCGGCCGCGGTCTCCAGCAGGTCCTCGGGGTGGGCGTACTCGTACGGCGGGACCTGGAGCACCAGGCCCTGGTGGTTGAGGCCGCCGGTCATCTGGTCGAGCTGCGGACGCGGCGCCTCCATCAGCGGGATGCCGCGGTCGTTGGCCTCCTGGAAGGCCTCCCGCACCCGGTCGTCGGTGTCGATGAACTGCATCACATAGAGCGCGGTCGCCGGGACGCCGCCGCGCAGCGCCTCCACCACCGAGTTGCGGCCCACCACCAGCTCGGCGGCGCCGGCGCCACCGCGCCCGCCCCGGCCGCCGCCACCACTGCGGCGCATGCCCGCGCGGGACTTGGCGTCGCGCTCACGCTTGGCGGCGGCGTTGGCGGCGCGCTGCTTGGGGTGGCCCTTGCGGGCCTCGGCGGGCGGAGTGGGTCCCTTGCCCTGGAGTGCCTTCCGGCTGTGGCCGCCGGTACCGACACTGGCGCCCTTCTTGGACCCCGGGTTGCGGCGGTTCCTGCGCTGGCTGTTGCCGGCCATGGGTGTACGTCCTGTCCTTCTCGTCATGGCGATGGGCCGCACCGGGACGGTGCGGCCCACCCTCGCTCCCGCGGATGCTGCGGGGGCTACTCGGTGCTGCTGATCGTCCAGCGGGGGCCGGACGGGGTGTCCTCGATGGCCAGGCCGGCCTGGCCCAGCTGGTCGCGGATGGCGTCCGCGGTGGCGTAGTCCTTGCGGGCGCGTGCCGCCTGCCGCTGCTCAAGCACCAGGCGGACCAGGCTGTCGACCACCCCGTGGAGGTCGTCGCCGTGCTCGTTGCCGGCCCACATCTCGTCGAGCGGATCCAGTCCCAGTACTCCGAGCATCGCACGGACCTCAGCGAGACGCGCCACCGCATTGTCCTTGTCATCGGCGGTGAGCGCCGAATTGCCCTGACGTACGGCGGTGTGGACGATCGCCAGCGCCTGCGGGACGCCCAGGTCGTCGTCCATCGCCTCGGCGAAGGCCGGCGGAACCTCGGCGGCCGGCTCCACCGTGCCGCAGCGCTCCACGACCCGCTGGACGAATCCCTCGATCCGGCCGAAGGCGGACTCCGCCTCGCGCAGCGCTTCCTCGCTGTACTCGATGGTGGAGCGGTAGTGGGGGGCGGCCAGGTAGTAGCGGAGCACGACCGGGCGCCAGCGCTGGACCATCTCGGAGACCAGCACCGAGTTGCCCAGCGACTTGGACATCTTCTCGCCGGCCATGGTGACCCAGGCGTTGTGCACCCAGAAGTTGGCGAAGTCGTCGCCGTACGCCCTGGACTGGGCGATCTCGTTCTCGTGGTGCGGGAAGATCAGGTCGATGCCGCCGCCGTGGATGTCGAAGGCGCTGCCCAGGTACTTGTGCGCCATCGCCGAGCACTCCAGGTGCCAGCCCGGGCGGCCGCGCCCCCAGGGGGTCTCCCAGCTGGGCTCGCCCGGCTTGACGGCCTTCCACAGGGCGAAGTCGCGGGAGTCGCGCTTGCCGGTCTCGCCGTCGCTCCCGGGCTGCCGCAGGTTCTCCAGCTCCTGGTTGGAGAGGGAGAGGTAGTCCGGGAAGGAGCGCACGTCGAAGTAGACGTTGCCCTCGGAGGCATAGGCGTGGCCGCGCTCGATGAGGACGCGCATCATCTCGATCATCTCGGGCACATGGCCGGTGGCACGCGGCTCCACGGTGGGCGGGAGGCAGCCGAGGGCGGCGTAGCCGTCGTTGAAGGCGCGCTCGTTGGCGTAGGAGATCCGCCACCAGGGCCGGCCGAGCTCGTGCTCCTTCTGGATCACCTTGTCGTCGATGTCGGTGACGTTCCGGCAGAAGACCACGTCGTAGCCGCGGTAGGCGAACCAGCGGCGCAGCACGTCGAAGTTGAGGCCCGAACGGATGTGGCCGATGTGCGGTGCGGCCTGCACGGTCGCGCCACACAGGTAGATCGAGACACACCCCGGCACAAGCGGGACGAAGTCGCGTACCTGGCGGGTGCTGGTGTCGTACAGGCGAATACTCACAGCGTCAAGCGTAGTGGGAAAACGGCGGTGCCCCGCGACGAATCCGCCGCGGGGCGGTCACGGGTCCGCTGCGATCCGGCCAGGGGCCGGTCGGAGGTGCCCGAAGCCCCTGACGGGCCGGATCCGCACCACCACGCGGACGGTGTCGGGGCCGTCCCTGCCGTGGTCCTCGGCCCGGTACTCCCGGAGGGCACATCGGGCGCTGCGGCGTGGGGTGTCGGGCCGGTCACGGCAGTCCGGACACTTCGGCCGCCTGCGGTCGCGAGGCCGCGAGCGGCCGGAGCGATCCGTCCGGTGTGCGACGCCCGGCGGGGGATCCCCGGGTGCCGAGGGGATGGTCGGCCGGGCCCGGGCTACCGCGCCGGGTAGACCAGCGCGGTGGCGATCGCCGCCAGGCCCTCGGCCCGGCCGGTGAGGCCCAGGCCGTCGGTGGTGGTGCCGGAGACCGACACCGGCGCGGCCGCCGCCGCGGACAGCGCCTCCTGGGCCTCCGCCCGGCGCTTGCCGATCTTGGGGCGGACCCCCACCACCTGGATGGCGACATTGCCGATCTCAAAGCCGGCGGCGCGGACGATCCTGGCCGCCTCGGCCAGCAGCCGCACCCCGGAGGCGCCCGACCACTCCGGGCGGTCGGTGCCGAAGTGGGCGCCCAGATCGCCGAGTCCGGCCGCCGAGAAGAGCGCGTCGCAGGCGGCGTGGGCGGCCACGTCCCCGTCGGAGTGCCCTGCGAGCCCGGCCTCGGCGCCGGGCCACTCCAAGCCGGCCACCCAGAGCGGCCGGCCGGCCTCGAAGGCATGCACATCGGTGCCGATGCCCACCCGGGGCAGCGGCAGGGGCGGCTCAGAACCCATCGGTGGCCCTCCGTCGGGCGAGTACGGCCTCGGCGAGGACGAGATCCAGGGGGCGGGTGACCTTGAAGGCCTCGCCGTGTCCGGGGACGACCACCACGCGGCCCCCGTACCGCTCCACCATCCCGGCGTCGTCGGTGATCTGGGGCAGCGCGCCCTGCGACGCGTCGGTCAGCGCCCGCTCGTGCACGTCCTGCAGCGTCGCCCGGCGGAAACCCTGCGGGGTCTGCACCGCGCGCAGCGAGGCCCGGTCGGGCGTGTCGAGCACCGGCTCGGGGGCGCCGTCGGTACGGGGCTCCACGCGTTTGACGGTGTCGGCGAGCGGCACGGCGGGGACGACGGCGTCCGCACCGCCGCGGACGGCCTCGACCACGGCGTCCACCACCTCCACGGGGACCAGCGGGCGGGCGGCGTCGTGCACCAGCACCACCTCGACGTCCTCGGGGACGGCCGCCAGGCCCAGGCGTACGGACTCCTGACGGGTGGCTCCGCCGGCGACCACCCGGATCTCCCCGCGGGGGAGTTCGTGGTCGCCGAGCAGCGCGGCCACCTCGGCCACGCCGTCCGGCGGCGCGGCCACCACGACCAGGTCGACGGCACGTGAGCGGGCCAGTGCTCGTACCGCGTGCACCAGCATGGGGACCCCGCCGAGTTCACGCAGGGCCTTGGGGGCACCGGGGCCCAGTCGTTCGCCCCGCCCGGCGGCGGGAACCACTGCTGCGGCGTTCAGGTTTCGTTCCTTCGGCGATGTGGGTATGGCCAAGGCGTGCCGGACCGGGCCGTTCGCCTCAGTGCGAGTATCCCTTCCGTGTCGGCCCGGGCGGCACGGGGGATCGGGCAGTGGGCGGGTCGGGGAGAGGCGGCCGAGCGCGTGGGCCCGCGCACCACCATCAGCAACGCGGCACCACCAGCACCACGTACACCTGTACGGCGCATCCGGTATCGGCGCGCCGCACCTGGACCGCTCAGGCGGGACCGGGCAGCGTGAGCCGGAAGCCGGCCACCGCAGGGCGGCGTACGCACAACCGGGTACGCCTCAGCGCCCGGAGCGCCGCGCCCCTGCTGGCAGGGCGCACCGCACACGGGCGCTGAGGCGACAACGGCTGTCGGCAGCGACCCCGGAGACCGTGGTCACCGAGGGCACCGTCCGGGGTCGCTCAGGAGGCGAGGACCTCGTCGAGCAGAGTCTCGGCCTTGTCCTCGTTGGTGTTCTCAGCGAGCGCGAGCTCGCTCACCAGGATCTGGCGGGCCTTGGCCAGCATTCGCTTCTCACCGGCGGAGAGTCCGCGCTCGCGCTCGCGACGCCAGAGATCGCGCACTACCTCCGCGACCTTGATGACGTCACCCGAGGCCAGCTTCTCGAGATTGGCCTTGTAGCGTCGGGACCAGTTGGTGGGCTCCTCGGTGTACGGTGCACGCAGCACCTCGAAGACCCGGTCCAGACCCTCCTGGCCGACCACGTCGCGCACGCCTACGAACTCTGCGTTCTCCGCGGGCACGCGCAGCGTCAGGTCGCCCTGCTGCACCTTGAGCACCAGGTAGGTCTTGTCCACACCTTTGATCTGGCGAGTTTCGATGGCCTCGATCAGCGCGGCCCCGTGATGGGGGTAGACCACGGTGTCGCCAACCTTGAACGTCATGTGACAGGTACCCCTTCCGTGGCTTTCCAGAATAACACGTGTTCCGCCGTATCCGAAGGGCGTTTTCGCAGGTCAGGGCCGGTCTCAGGGCTTGACAACCGCCCCTGTGGCGTGCTGCGACCCCAGTTCGAGATGGGCTTCCCGCAGGTGGGAAGCGGTTCGGCGACTCACAGAAACATCGCGGAAACCCCTTTTCGATCTTGCCTTTCGGCCGCGCCCGGTTCGTGTTCCGACAGTCATCCGGAGCAGCGCTTCCGCACCGGATGAACGGCAGATGCACAGCTCGGGGCGTACAGGCGCACTTCGGACGCACACGCCGGTCCCGGACACCGCGCGCGGTGTGCCGCGTGTCACAGCGCCGTACGGGCGCCCCGGGGCGACACGGCCCCACCCCATGAGAGGCGAAAGAAGACGATCGGTAACCTAAGCCCGTACTGCCCCGCCTGTACCCGTCCAAGGAGAAACCGCCGCCGTGAGCCGCAGCCTTCGGAACGGCGCCATCGCCGCTCTCGTCCTCGCGATCGCTCCCCTGTCCGCCTGCGCCGCCAGCAACGACGCGGCGACACTGCAGGTCCAGCCCGACAATGCGGCGACCTCGATCGGTGACAACCTCCGGCTGAACAACATCCTGCTGGTCACCCGTGGCGCCGGCGCGGCCGAGACCGAGACCCGTCCGGCGGCCGTCAGCGTCAACATCAGCAACTCGGGCTCCACCGCCGAGGTGCTGAAGGCGATCACCGTGGGCGACGCCGGGACTGCCGAACTCGTCGGCCCCGACGGCGCACGGGTACCGCAGATCACCATCCCGGCGGGAGGCTCGCTGCTGCTCGGCGGCCCCGGCCAGCCGCGTGCGCAGGTGCCCGACGCCACGGTGCAGGAGGGCGGCTACGCCAAGGTGACCTTCGGCTTCGACGCGGCCGGTACCGTCACCACGCAGGCCGCGGTGGTCACCGGCCGCGGCGACTACGCCCCGTTCGCCCCCACCGCGCCCAGCACCCCGACGGCACCGCCCACCGGCGCCGCGACCGGCGCCGCCGCCGGAGCCGGCGCGACGAACCCGCAGGCCACCGGCACCGCCACGGCCACCGCGGGCACCAACGCCGCAGGCACCAGCACCGCGGGCACCAACGCCGCAGGCACCAGCACCGCGGGTCACGCCGTCCACCGGAGCGGCAGCACCGCCACGGCGGGCGCCGGCGCGTCCGCCACGGCCGGTGGCGCCACCGGCGGCCAGGGCTGACCACCCCCTCCACACCTCGACGCCCCCGGGAGCACCAGCTGCTCCCGGGGGCGTCGTGCCGAGGCGGGTCCGGCGAGGCACCCGGGCCCGGTCAGGGCTCGAACTTGTAGCCCAGGCCGCGGACCGTCACCAGGTAGCGCGGCGCCCCCGGGTCGGGCTCGATCTTCGCCCGCAGTCGCTTGACGTGCACGTCCAGGGTCTTGGTGTCACCCACGTAGTCGGCCCCCCAGACCCGGTCTATCAGCTGCATCCGGGTGAGCACCCGGCCGGCGTTGCGCAGCAGCATCTCCAGCAGGTCGAACTCCTTGAGCGGCAGATCGACCTTGGCGCCGTCCACGGTCACCACGTGCCGGTCCACGTCCATCCGGACCGGACCGGCCTCCAGCGCACCGGGTCCACCAGCGGCGGCCGCCCCGCTCTCCTCACCCCGGCGGCGCAGCACCGCCCTGATCCGGGCGACCAGCTCACGGGTGGAGTAGGGCTTGGTGACATAGTCGTCGGCCCCTATCTCCAGGCCGACCACCTTGTCGATCTCGCTGTCCTTGGCGGTCACCATGATCACCGGGACGCTGGAACGGACCCGCAGCTGGCGGCAGACCTCGGTGCCGGGCAGCCCCGGCAGCATCAGGTCCAGCAGGACCAGGTCCGCGCCGTTGCGCTCGAACTGCTCCAGGGCGTCGGGCCCCGTGGGGGCCACCGCCACCTCGAAACCCTCCTTGCGGAGCATGTAGGACAGGGCGTCGCTGAACGATTCCTCGTCCTCGACGACGAGCACTCTGGTCACGGAAGGACCTCCGGGGCAGGAATGGATGCGGGGGAGGGCTCCCTGACCTGGGTGGAGCCCTTGGAGTGGGATGGTGCGGAGCCCGGACGGCCGGACTCCCCGGTCTCGTCGGGGGCCGCTCCGGCCGGGAGCCGCAGGGTGAAGGTCGACCCCTGTCCCTCCACGCTCCAGACCGAGACGGTGCCCCCGTGGGAGGCGGCGACGTGCTTGACGATGGAGAGCCCGAGCCCGGTACCCCCGGTGGCCCGGGAGCGGGCGGGGTCGACCCGGTAGAAGCGTTCGAAGATCCGCTCGCGGTCCTTCTCGGAGATGCCGATCCCCTGGTCGCTGACGGAGATCTCGACCAGGACGGTGCCGTCGGCATAGCCCTTGTCGTCGACCCCGGCGACCGTACGGGCGGCGATCGCGACCCTGGTGCGGGGGGTGCTGTAGTTGACCGCGTTCTCCACCAGGTTGCCCAGCGCGGCGGCCAGCTGGCCGCGGTTGCCGTGCAGATGGAGGTTGTTGGTTCCGCCGGCCGCCATGGTGATCTGCTTGGCGGCGGCCTGGTGCCGGGAGCGGTCGATGGCCTCGGCCACCAGTTCGTCCACCGAGACCGGCTCGGGGTCGGGCAGCTGCTGGTCGTCCTGGACCCGGGAGAGGTCGATGATCTCCTGGACCAGGCTGGTCAGCCGGGTCGACTCGATCTGCATCCGGCCCGCGAAGCGGCGTACCGCCTCGGGGTCGTCGCTGGCGTCCAGCACCGCTTCCGACAGCAGGGACAGGGCGCCGACCGGGGTCTTGAGCTCATGGCTGACGTTGGCCACGAAGTCACGGCGGACCGCCTCGATCCGGCGGGCCTCGGTCAGGTCCTCCACCAGTACCAGGACCAGCCGGGAGCCCAGCGGGGCGACCCGTACGGAGACCGCGAAGAGGTCCCCGCCGGGTCTGGTGAGGCCGGGTTTGGGCAGGTCGAGCTCGACCTGGCGGATCTCCCCGTCCCGGCGGGTGGTGCGGGCCAGGTGCAGCATCTCGTCCATGGCCATCCGGCCGCCGCGCACCAGCCCCATCGCATAGGCGGAGGAGCTGGCCTTGACGACCTCGTCGCCGTCGCCCAGCACGATCGCGCAGGAGCGCAGTACCGAGAGCACGGTGTCCACGCCCGGAGGCAGCGGGGTCTCGTGCTGGATGGCCCCGGCCCGGTTGCGCGCCTGCTCGCGCTCGCTCCACCGGAAGGTGAGCGAGGCAGTGAGGCCGACGCCGAGCCCGGCCATGGCACAGGCTGCGGCGGCGGCCACGTTCACGTCCATGCCGCCCAGCGTAAGCGCACCGCGCTGACGTGCCCCAAGGCCGGAAGGCAGCGATCGGCGACTGGTTGCCGAGAATTCACCTTCAGGTGGCCGATGGTTCACTCCGTGAGCGATGCCGGGTCGCCCGGGCGGCGCACCCTGGGTTGCACCCGCCCAGCACCTCTGGCGGCAGCCGCCGGGCCCGCGCCCGGCGGCCGGCAGGACCTGGCCAGCCGGGCCCGCCGCGACCCATGCGACACACTGCTTCGTCCGCCTCCGTGACCACCGGGGCGGCAGCCGGGAGGACGACAATGCGCGACGCGTACCACGAGGAGCTCGACTCGATCGGCGACGGCCTCGTCGAGATGGCGCGGCTGGTCGGGTCCGCGATGGGCAGGGCCACCACGGCGCTGCTCGACGCCGACCTGGGGCTCGCCGAGAGCGTGATCGCGGCCGACGAGAAGGTGGACAACCTCCACCACGAGCTGGAGAACCGCGCCATCGACCTGCTGGCCCGGCAGCAGCCGGTCGCCACCGACCTGCGGATCGTGGTCACCTCCCTGCGGATGAGCGCCGACCTGGAGCGCTCCGGCGACCTGGCCCGCCATGTCGCCAAGCTCGCCCGGCTGCGCTACCCGGACTCCGCCGTCCCCCGCGACCTGCACAGCACCGTCCTGGAGATGGGTCAGCTGGCGCAGCGGCTGGTGGCCAAGGCCGGACTGGTGATCGCCACCAAGGACGTGGACGCGGCGCTGGAGCTGGAGCGCGACGACGACGAGATGGACCAGCTGCACCGGGAGCTCTTCGCCCATCTGCTGGACGACCGCTGGCAGCACGGCATCGAGACCGCGGTGGACGTCACCCTCTGCGGGCGCTACTACGAGCGGTTCGCCGACCACGCGGTCTCGGTGGCCAAGCGGGTGGTGTTCCTGGTGACCGGTGAGCACGCCGACGAGTTCACCCCCGAGAACCGCTGACCGCGAGGTCCGCTAAACCCCGGCGCCGGGGGCGCCGGGGTCACGGGCTCCGGTCCGCCCCGCGCCGACGCGCCGTTGACGCTCCGTGGAGACCGCCGTTTCAATCGGTGATCAGACGTGTCCATACCCGGCATGTCCGCACAAGGAGGGTCCACGGATGAAGGAAACCCCCACCCCTGTCGACGCCACCCCGATCGAACCGCCCGCCTCCGACACGTCGGGCATCCCGCTGCCGCTGGTCGCAGTCTGCGGCTGTGGTTCCGGTTGCAGCTGCGGCTGCAAGTCGGGGGGCAGCTGCCGCTGCGGCGGCGGCTGCGGCTGACCCCGCCCGCACCCGGCGGCCCGGTCACCCCTCCACGGTGGCCGGGCCGTCGGCGCATGTTCCGGGGCACCGGGCCTGGTCGCGGAAACCGCTCACCCAGCGGGCGGACCGCCCCTATGATCACTGCGGCCATCCGATCACCGCCGTCGCCGCCCGCCACCGCCCGTACGGCACCCCGCAGACAGGACCCCGCATGCCGTATCCCGGTGCCCGCGCCGGCTGGCCCCTCGCCCGGTCCGCCCAGGCGGCCGTCGCAGCGGTCGCGCTGGTGGACCCGCTCCAGGCCCTGGCCCTGCGGGCGCACCGGCTCCACCCGGACTCCGGCCTCGGGCCGCAGGCGAGCCTGCTGTCCCAGGTGTCGGTCTGGCTGTACCTGGTTGCGGCACTGCTCTTCATCCGGTGGCTGCACCGCTCCCGGCGGAACGCGGAGGCCTTCTCGCCGGACCCGGCCGCCCTCTCTCCCGGCTGGGCCGTGGTCGGCTGGTTCATACCGGTGGCGATGTGGTGGATACCCCGGCGGGTCACCCTGGAGGTGAGCCGGGCGAGCAGCCGCGACATGCCGGGCCGGGAGCCGTCCGACGGCGGCGGCAGCGCGCTGGTGAACGCCTGGTGGGCGGCCTGGCTGGCCCACCAGGGCGCGGCCGTGGCGTTCTCCTGGGCGGGCCGCCGGGAGTCGCTCGCGGTGATCGGGCTGCTGGAGATGCTGAACGTCTCCGCAGCCGTGCTGGCGGTCCTGGTGGTCCAGCGGATCACCGCCCTGCAGCGCGCCCGGCTCGACCGGGGCCACCCCTTCGGCGTGCCCCCGCTCCCCCACCACCGGCCGCCGACGCTGCCGGCGCCGCAGGCACCCGCCGCCGGACCTCTCCGGCCGGGCCCCGTGGCGCGCCCCGCCGACCGTCCGGTGCGCAGGCTCGCCACCCGCAGGCCGCCGGACCGCTGACCCCCGGGCCCGCACTCGGGCGACGGCGCCGCGCGTGCGGCGCGGTCGCTGGACACACCCCTGTAAGTGACGGGGCCCGAAGGCCGCCCTGGCCGGACCGGAGCCGGGGGCGCGAGAGTGCGGGCGGTCCTCGTCAGGACCGCCGCCGTCCGGCCCCTGCGGTCACTCGGAGTGCTGCGCCCGGGAGGGCCACCGCCCCTCGGCGAACTGCCGGCCCCAGTAGTAGGGGTTCACTTCCGCGAGGGTGCGCGCCTCCCAGCGGGTCGGGTCGTCCTCCCGCGGGACGGCGACTTCGACGGACGGCCCCCAGAGCGCGAGCCGTTCCTGGCAGACGCCGCAGGGCGGCAGGATCAGGATCCGGCCGCGCTCCCCGTCACGGCTGACGCAGACCGAGGCGGCGACGGTCCGGTCCAGGGTGTAGGCCTGGATGAACGCCCCGGTCTCCTGGCAGAGCGCGACCGAGCCGTTCATGTTGTCGAGGCCGACGCTGGTCAGGATGGATCCGTCGGCGAGCCGCACGGCGGCGGCGCCGCCGGGTTCACCCGCGGGCCAGCGCCGGTCCATGAGTTCCACGGCCGCGTCCACAAGCGCCTGGTCGAGTCCCATGCACGGAGGGTGTCATGAGCCCTGTGCACCGCCCGGCCCCGGGAAGGACGCCCGCCTCGGCGTGAAAAAGCCCCCTGCCGGCGGAGAGTCCGCGGACAGGGGGCTTGATCAGTACCGGTGGTTACTTCTTGCCCTGGGTCTGGCGGGCCTGTTTTTGTGACCAGGTCAGCGGGACACGGACTCCCGCTGACCTGCGGCCGAGCTGTCATCACTGGTCGTTGTTGGCCATCGCTTGTCGCCCTCGGAGGGCCCATTGAGGGCCCAGCGATGCCCCCCGGCCCGGACTTCAGTAGCTGATTGCTTGATCGTTCGCTCGGCAGGCTGCCGCCCTTGAGCGTGTGAGCGAGGATGGCGGATGATGGGTGATGCGGCCGGTGGCGCTGCTGTGGGCATTGATTTGGAACCGGGACATTGGCACCCTGAACCAGATGATCAAGCGAATCGTGGTGGTGGGGGCTGCCGGGTCCGGCAAGACCACGTTGGCCAGGGCCCTGGGGGAGGCCCTGGAGGCACCGGTCACAGACCTGGACCTGCTGTTCTGGGGACCGGCTTGGAGTCGTGCCGACCTCAGCGTGTTCCGTGAGCGGACGCAGAAGGTGCTTGCCAACGAGCATTGGATCATCGCGGGCAGCTACTTCAGGCATGTTGTTGATCTGGTGTGGGCTCAAACCGACACCGTTGTGTGGCTTGACCTGCCGCGCCGAGTCTCCTTCTCACGGGTTCTCAGAAGGACTGTCCGGCAGGTCGTGCGACGCGAGGAGGTCTTTCCCGGCTGTCGACAATCGCTGCGGGCGGCCTGGCGCGACCGGCTATTCCACTCGGCCTGGCGCGAACCTGAGAAGTACCGCTCGGTGATTCCGGAGTTGCTGGACCGGCCTGAGTACGGCCACGTGCACTTGGTCCATCTGCAGAGCACAAAGGCTGTGGCCGCCTGGTGGGCCAACTGTGTCGAGCGTGGGGGAAGGGCCGTTCACGAGTAGGGCTGACCAGCTAGGCGAGGGCCGGGTACGCGCACCTCATGTCGAGTAGCCGGGACCGGGCCCGGAAGGCACTCGGTGAGGCACTCCGACCGCCGCAGGACCCGCCTCACTGAGGTCCCACAGAGGGCCCAGGCCGTGAAAACGCCCCCGCCCCGCGCCATATGCGCAGGTCGGGGGCGTGATCACGATTCCGATTACTTCTTGCCCTGGTTCTTCACGGCCTCGATGGCGGACGCGGCCGCCTCCGGGTCCAGGTAACGGCCGCCGGGGGTGAGCGGCTTGAAGTCGGCGTCCAGCTCGTAGAGCAGCGGGATGCCGGTGGGGATGTTGAGGCCGGCGATGGCCTCGTCCGAGACGCCGTCGAGGTGCTTCACCAGCGCGCGCAGGCTGTTGCCGTGCGCGGTGACCAGTACGGTGCGGCCGGCCGCCAGGTCCGGCACGATCGCGTCGTACCAGTAGGGCAGCATGCGGACCACGACGTCCTTGAGGCACTCGGTGCGCGGACGCACCTCGCTGGGGATCTCCGCGTAGCGGGCGTCCGCGGCCTGGGAGAACTCGGCGCCGTCCTCGAGCACCGGCGGCGGGGTGTCGTACGAGCGGCGCCACAGCTGGAACTGCTCCTCGCCGAACTCGGCGAGGGTCTGCGCCTTGTCCTTGCCCTGGAGGGCGCCGTAGTGGCGCTCGTTCAGCCGCCAGCTGCGGCGGACCGGGATCCAGTGGCGGTCGGCCTTGTCCAGGGCGATCTGGGCGGTGCGGATGGCACGGCGCAGCAGCGAGGTGTGCAGCACGTCGGGGAGCAGGCCCTCGGCGGCGAGCAGCTCGCCGCCGCGCGCGGCCTCGGTCTCGCCCTTGGCGTTGAGGTCGACGTCGACCCAACCGGTGAAGAGGTTCTTCTGGTTCCACTCGCTCTCGCCATGGCGGAGCAGCACGAGTCGGTACGGGGAGTCAGCCATGGTCACAGCCTAAACGAGGGATATCGGCTGGATGCATCGGAGCCCCGCCGAGTAACATCCTCTCGACTGATACACCACTTACCTATCTGGTGAGCGGTGCACCCTGTCGCGTTCAGCGCAACCCGCTGCCCACTTCTGCGCTCCGGAGCCCTCCCATGCCAGCCGCACCGCCCTCCCGCCCCGGACCGACGCCCCGATCCGGGCTGCGCCGCGCGGTGGCCGAGACCACCGGAGGGCTGCCCGGCAGCTTCTGGTGGCTGTGGACCAGCACCCTGGTCAACCGGCTGGGCGGCTTCGTCGTCACCTTCCTCGCCCTGTATCTGACCGCCGGGCGCGGCTACTCGGCCACCTACGCCGGGCTGGTCGCCTCGGTCTACGGGCTGGGCTGCGCCGTGGCGGCACTGGTCGGCGGAGTGCTGGCGGACCGCATCGGCCGGCGGCCCACCCTGCTGGGCGCCCAGCTGGGCACCGCGGCGTGCACCGTGCTGCTGGGGCTGGCGCAGGGCCAGGTCGCCATCGCCGTCACCGCGCTGCTGCTCGGGCTGACCAGCAACGCCTCCCGTCCCGCGGTCTCGGCGATCATGGCCGACCTGGTGGCGCCCGAGGACCGGGTGCGGGCATTCTCGCTCAACTACTGGGCCGTCAACATCGGCTTCGGGGTCTCCGCCGCGGTGGCCGGGCTGGTCGCCGCGCACGGCTATCTGCTGCTCTTCCTCGCCGACGCCGCAGCCACCCTGCTCTGTGCCCTGGTGGTGTTCGCCAGGGTGCCCGAGACCAGGCCGGAGACCGGTCGTCCGGCATCCGCGGCCGACAGCGCCCGACCGTCCGGCACCGTCTCCGGCACCGGCACCGGCACCGGACGGACCCGCACGGGTCTCGGCCGGGTGCTGCGCGACGGCCCGTTCATGGCGCTGGTGGGGCTCACCTTCATGGTGGCGCTGGTCGCCCAGCAGGGCAGCACCACCCTGGCCGTCGACATGGGCGCGGCCGGGCTGTCGACCACCCAGTACGGCCTGGTCATCGGGCTCAACGGGCTGCTGATCGTGCTGCTGCAGATCCCGGTGACCCGGCTGACGGCGGGCCGCAGCCGGGCGGCCCTGCTGGTCGCGGCGGCGTTGCTGACCGGCTGGGGCTTCGGTCTCACCGCCCTGGCGCACACCGCCGCCTTCTACGCCATGACGGTGGCGGTGTGGACGGTCGGCGAGATCATCCAGGCGCCGACCACCATGGCGCTGGTGGCCGAACTGTCACCGGCCGACGCCCGCGGCCGCTACCAGGGGGTGTACTCGCTCTCCTGGTCGGGGGCGTCCTTCGTGGCCCCCGCGGTCGGTGGATTCCTGCTGGACCGGGCGGGCGGCGGCGCGGTCTGGGGGTCATGCGCCGTACTGGGCACGCTGGCCGCGGTGGGCTACGGACTGCTGGTGCGCAGCCGCCCGGCGGTGCCCTCCACCGTGGCGGCGGGCGCCGTACCGGTGCCGGCCGCCGCGGAGCCCGCCTCCTGAACCGTCAGCCCTGGCCGGACTCCGGGGCGGCCAGATGAGTGAAGGCCTCCAGGTTGCGGGTGGACTCGCCGCGCTTGGTACGCCACTCCCACTCCCGGCGGATGGCGGAGGAGAAGCCCAGTTCCAGCAGGGTGTTGAAGGGCTCGTCGGCGTTCTGCAGCACGGTGCCCAGCAGCCGGTCCACCTCCTGCGCGGTGACGGCGGCCAGCGGCAGCCGCCCCACCAGATAGACGTCGCCGAGCCGGTCCACGGCATAGGCGACCCCGTAGAGGCGGGTGTTGCGCTCCAGCAGCCAGCGGTAGACGCCCTCGTGGTTCTCGTCGGGCCGCCGCAGCACAAAGGCGTTCACCGAGAGGGTGTGGTCGCCGACCCGCAGCGCACACGTGGTGGAGAGCTTGCGGGTGCCCGGCAGCTTGGCGACCAGGGTGCGCGGATCGGTGGGGCTGGGTTCCCACTCCACGCCGGCCTCGTCGAGTGCGCTGCGAAGGATCTCCAGGGCGGTGTCGCTGCTGGTGGCCATGGACCGACGCTACCGCGCGGCGGCCCTGCGCAGCCGGGAGGGTCCGCGGCCCGGGTCACCCCCGACACGCGCCATCGCCTGGGTGTAGACCTCGGCGGTGGCCTCCGCCGAGGCGCCCCAGCCGAAGCGGGCGGCGCGACGGGCCGCTGCGGCGCCCAGCCGTTCGCCCAGGTCGGGGTGGTCCAGGAAACGCTGCAGCACACGGGCCCAGTCGTGCGGGTCGTGCCCGTTCACCAGGAAGCCGGTGTGGCCGTCGTGCACCGCGACCGGGAGCCCACCCACCGCGGCGGCCACCACGGGGGTTCCGCAGGCCTGCGCCTCCAGGGCGACCAGGCCGAAGGACTCGCTGTGCGAGGGCATCACCAGCGCGGTGGCGGCCCGGTACCAGTCGACCAGCGCGGGCTGGCCGACCGGCGGATGGAAGCGGACGATGTCGCAGATGCCCAGCTGGGCGGCGAGCTTGTGCAGGCTCTCCGGGCGGGCCAGCCCGGTGCCGCTGGGGCCGCCGACGACCGGGACCACCAGCCGCTCACGGAGGGAGGGGTCGCGCTCCAGCAGCACGGCCACGGCCCGCAGCAGCACGTCCGGGGCCTTCAGCGGCTGTATTCGCCCGGCGAAGAGCAGCACCGTGGCCTCGGCGGGCAGGCCCAGGCGGGCACGGGCCGCCCGGCGGCCCTCGCGGACCGCCGCCTCGTCGACCGGGCTGCCACGGCCCTGGTCGGGCGGGCCCGCGGGCCGGAAGACCTCCAGGTTG
Organism: Peterkaempfera griseoplana; assembly: GCF_001418575.1. Taxonomy (GTDB): domain Bacteria; phylum Actinomycetota; class Actinomycetes; order Streptomycetales; family Streptomycetaceae; genus Peterkaempfera; species Peterkaempfera griseoplana. Next base: position 4,473 of record NZ_LIQR01000154.1, on the reverse strand, counting down.
ACGCCGGGATGGACGACGGCGAGCCGACAGGGGTCGGCGTCGTAGTGCAGGGCCAGCTCGGCGGCCTCGTCGTCGGTGTTGGCGATCAGACGGTCGGCCGCGGAGACCACCTGGGTCTCGCCGATCACCCGGGCTGCGGGCTCGGGGGTGTCGCCCTCGGCGAGGGCGGCGTTCTTCACCTTGGCCATGGTGTGCATGGTGTGCACCAGGGGGACTCCCCAGCGGTCGGCAGCCAGCCAGCCGACCTGGCCGGAGAGCCAGTAGTGGGAGTGCACCAGGTCGTAGTGGCCGGGGCGCAGCCCGGCCTCGGTCCGCAGCACCCCGTGGGTGAAGGCGCAGAGCTGCGCGGGGAGCTCCTCCTTGACCAGTCCCTCGTACGGCCCGGCGGTGACATGGCGGACCAGCACTCCGGGCGCCAGCTCCACGGTGGGCGGCAGGTCGGAGGAGGTGGCCCGGGTGAACACCTCCACCTCCACGCCCAGCTCCGCCAGGCGCTTGGACAGCTCCACGATGTAGACGTTCATACCGCCGGCGTCGCCGGTGCCCGGCTGGTGGAGCGGTGAGGTGTGCACACTCAGCATCGCCACTCTCCGCGGGCGGCGGGGGCGCCGGCTCGGGGCGAGCGTCTGGAAGGGGTTGAGACGGCCACGCTGCTGCTGCCCGCGCCGTACCGGCCGTGCAGGGTGCTGGCTCACCTGTGTCCTCCTGTCTTCTCCCCCACCGCTGCTGCCCGGCAGTCGGCGCGGGCGTCGCCCTGGCGGGCCACGACTACGCGTCAACCGGATACCAACCACCGGGGCGGCCCACCGGATTCCCCGTGACCAAAACGTGACCGGCGTCCGGGGGCGCGGCTGCTTCCGCGTACGCTGCCTGGCATGGCCCCCACCTCCCCCGACCCGTCGCCGTCCGCTGCCCGCGGCCGGGCGTCGCGCCCGATCGGAGCGGTGACCCGGGGCACCACCAACCCCAACCGGCTGCGGCGGATGGACCGCTGGATCGCCGCCGCGCTGGGCCCGCAGCTGCGCCGGGCCGCCGCCCCGCCGACCGCGGTGGACCTCGGCTACGGGGCCGCGCCGTGGACGGCGGTGGAACTGCACTCCCGGCTGGCGGCGGTGCGCCCCGACATCCGGGTGGTGGGCATCGAGATCGAACCCGAGCGGGTGGCGGCGGCACTGCCGTACGCCCGCCCGCCGGGCCTGTCCTTCCGGCGGGGCGGGTTCGAGATGCCGCTGGACGGCGGGGGGCGGCCGCTGCTGGTCCGTGCCGCCAATGTGCTGCGCCAGTACGGGGAGGCCGAGGTCGCCGCGGTGTGGGAGCGGCTCTGCGGGCGGCTGGCGCCGGGCGGGCTGCTGGTGGAGGGCACCTGCGACGAGGTCGGGCGGCGGCATGTGTGGGTGGCGCTGGGGCCGGAGGGACCGCGCACGGTGACCTTCGCCGCCCGGCTGGCGGGGCTGGAACGGCCGGGTGAACTGGCGGAGCGGCTGCCCAAGGCGCTGATCCACCGCAATGTGCCGGGTGAGGCGGTGCACTCCTTCCTGGCGGACTTCGACCGGGCCTGGGCCGCGGCGGCGCCCTATGCGGCGTTCGGGGCCAGGCAGCGCTGGGCGGCCTCCTGCGCGGCGCTGGCGAAGGGCTGGCCGCTGGTGGGCCCGCCGGGGCGGTGGCGGCTGGGCGAGGTGACGGTGGAGTGGGGCGCGGTGGCGCCCTGAGCAGTGCGGAGGGCAGAGCGGTGCGGTGCCCTGAGCGGCGCGGCGGCGGAGTGCTGCACCCGGCGGAGCGGCGGGCGGCGAGCGGCGGGGACGGGCCGACGTACGCATGGGCCAGGCACTCATGGGCGGAGTACGGCGGGGCGGACGCCGGCCGGTGTGCGGCCGCGCTGACCAGGCATCGAGCGAATCACTCGAACGAGTTATCGATTAGTGCTGGCGTGTTGACGGTCCCACCCGCCACGATGGGAACATGAGCACGACCCCCAGGGATCACCCGCCGATCCCTGACGAAGCGTCATCATCCCAGCCCCTGCACCACCATGACCTCGCGGAAGGCCTCGAAGGTCTCCGCCCCGAACAGCACGAAACGCGCCTCCGCCACAGCGGCCCCCGCCGCCGCCACCGTGGTCAGCGCGATCCGCGCGGCATCCTCAACCGGCCAGCCGTAGATGCCTGCGGAGACCGCGGGGAAGGCCACCGTCTCCGCACCCAGCCCGTCCGCCACCCGCAGCGACTCCCGGTAGCAGGACACCAGCAGCGCCGAGTTGTCCACCTCCGACCGGTACACCGGCCCCACGGTGTGGATCACCCAGCGCGCCGGCAGCCGGCCCGCGGTGGTCGTCCTGGAGCCCGACTCGCTGGGCGACGAGAGCTGCATGACCGCGGCCCAGGTCTCCGCCCGCGACTCGCTGCTGCGCAACGCCATCGCGCAGTTCACCGCCAAGGCACCCAACACCTGGGTCTACCTGGACGCGGGCAACCCCGGCTGGATCAGCGCCTCGACCATGGCACAGCACCTGGCGGCGGCCGGGCTGAGCGGCGCCCACGGGTTCTCCCTGAACGTGTCCAACTTCTACACCACCGCGCAGAACACCGCGTACGGCAACGCCGTCAACGCCTCCCTGCAGTCGGCGAACGGGTTCACCAAGCCGTACGTGATCGACACCAGCCGCAACGGCAACGGGTCCGACGGCACGTGGTGCAACCCGGCGGGCCGGAAGATCGGCACTCCCACGCAGCTGGGCGGTGGCGCCGAGATGCTGCTGTGGGTCAAGACTCCCGGCGAGTCCGACGGCAACTGCGGCACCGGCTCAGGAAGCACCGCCGGACAGTTCCTGCCGGAGGTCGCCTACAAGATGGTCTACGGCTACTGACCGTGGATCGACACCGTGCCGGGCCGGCCCTGGGCCGGCCCGGCACCACTCACGCTCCGAGAGAAGAGAAGCCCGCATGATGCCCCATGTCCCACGCTCCCTGATGTCGTTGGGTATCGCCGCCCTTCTGGCGGCCGTCGCCGCCCCGGCGCAGGCTCAGACACCGGCTCAGGAGGCCACCGGCCACACGCTGCCCGCCGGCACCCGGTTCTACGTCGACCCGGACAGCGACGCCGCCAAGCAGGCCGTCACCGACCTGCGGCACCACAACCTCGCCGACGCCAAGGCCATGGCCGAACTCGCCACCTGGCCGGAAGCCCACTGGTTCACCGACGGCACCCCCGCCGAGGTGGAGGACCAGACCCGGTCCCTGGTCCGCCGCGCGGACCGCACCGGCACGGTCCCGGTCATGGTCGCCTACAACATCCCCCTGCGGGACTGCTCCCAGTACTCGGCCGGAGGCGCGCAGTCCGACGCGGACTACCAGGCGTGGATCGCCGGGCTGGCCCGCGGCATCGGCCGGAGCAGGGCGCTGGTCGTCCTGGAACCCGACGCCCTGGCCAACCTGCCCTCGGACTGCTCCGCCGACAGCGACCCCACGGGGACGCTCACGGCGGGACGCATCGCGGATCTCAACTACGCGGTCGACGTCCTGGAGCAGCAGCCGAACACGACCGTCTACCTGGACGCGGGCAACAGCCACTGGCAGAGCGTGGGCGCCATCGCGCAGCGCCTGCTGCAGGCGGGGGTCGAACGCACCCAGGGCTTCTCGCTGAACGTGTCCAACTACTTCTCCACGGACCTGCTGGACCACTACGGCACCTGGGTGTCGAACTGCGTCTGGTTCGCGAGCAAGGGCCCGGACTGGGCGCGCGGTCACGCGGACTGGTGCGCCAGCCAGTACTACTCCCCCGCCGCCCCCAACGACGGCCAGCCGGGGAACTCCGTCAACGCCGACGACCCCAGCACCTGGCACTGGACCGATCAGTGGTTCCAGCAGAACGTCGGCACCGCGCCCGCAGGCGAACTCGCCCACTTCGTCGTCGACACCAGCCGCAACGGCCAGGGTGCCTGGACTCCCCCGGCGGGCAAGTACGCCGGTGACCCGCAGGTCTGGTGCAACGCGCCCGGACGCGGAATCGGTGACCGCCCCACCGCCGACACCGGCTTCCCCCTCGCCGACGCCTACCTGTGGGTGAAGACCGTCGGCCAGTCCGACGGGCAGTGCAACCGCAGCATCCCCGGGGGCACCGTCGACCCGGAGTACGGAATCGTCGACCCGGCCGCCGGCGCCTGGTGGCCCGAGCAGGCCCTGTCGCTGGTGCGCAACGCCAGCCCGGCCCTGGGCTTCGCCCCCTTGGCCCGGCCCGGGAACGGTGCCTCCGAGGCCGGCGTGAAGTAGCCGCAGCCCCCCGAGGGCTGCCCGAGGTCCGCCGAGGGCAGCCCTTTCCCTCCCGCCGGCCTCCCCGAGCCACAGGCCGGTCCGCCGGAGCCCCCCGCCGCACCGGGGCCCGGGTGGAGGCGTGGGGTGCGGCGGGGGGCTCCGGCGGACCGGCCCGGCTCGGGGAGGCCGGCGGGAGGGAACGGGCGTCCCCCGCCGGCCCCCGGGC
>NZ_LIQR01000153.1 GCF_001418575.1 Peterkaempfera griseoplana | reverse complement strand
CGCCGGCGCCGGCGACCTGATCGTGCTGGACGAACCCACCGTGGCCATGGACGTCTCCGCACGGCAGGCCTTCTGGGGAACCATGCGGGGCCTGGCGGACGAGGGACGCACCGTGCTCTTCGCCACCCACTACCTGGAGGAGGCCGACCAGGTCGCCGACCGGATCCTGGTGCTGCACCGCGGCCGGCTGATCGCCGACGGCACCCCGGCGGACGTCAAGGCCCGGGCCGGCGCCCGCCGCATCGTCTTCGACCTGGACGACGTCGCCGCACACGACGCCCTGCTGCGCGGCCTGCCCGCGCTGGGCGCCCTGGAGGTCCACGGCCGCACCGTACGGATCCGCTCCACCGACGCGGACGCCACCGTGGCGGCGCTCTACCGGGCAGGCCTCTACCCGCGGAACCTGGAGGTCGCCGGTCTGGGACTGGAGCAGGCGTTCCTCGCCATCACCCACGACGAGACGGCCGCGCAGCAGGGCGGCACCGAGGAGAGCGCACGATGACCACCCTGATCCGGCTGGAAATGCTGCGGGTGCTCCGCAACCGCAGGTACGTCTTCTTCAGCCTGCTCTACCCGGCGGTGCTCTATCTGCTGATGGCCGGTTCGGCCGGCGGCAAGGACCTCGCCCCCGGGATGCCGGCCGCCAAGTACTTCATGGTCTCCATGGGCACCTTCGGCGCGGTCGGCGCGGCGCTCAACGGGGCCATGCGCATCGCCCTGGAGCGCAAGGAGGGCTGGGTGCGGCAGCTGCGGCTGACCGCCCTGCCGGGCCACGGCTACGTCCTCGCCAAGCTCGCCGCGGCGACCAGCCTCAGCCTGCCGTCCATCCTGCTGGTGATGCTGCTCGGCGGGCTGGGCGAGGGCGTGCGGATGGACGCCTGGCAGTGGCCGGCGCTGCTGGCGGCGCTCTGGGTCGGCAGCTTCGTGTTCGCCGCCCTCGGGATCGCGCTCGGCTACGCCGCCGGACCGGACGTGGTGCAGCCGGTGGTGATGATCACCTACATCGGGCTCTCCCTGCTCGGTGGCACCTGGTTCTCCCTGGACCGCTCCCCGGCCTGGATCCGGGACCTCGGCAGGGCCACGCCGACCGGGCTGTACAACCAGCTGGGCCGGATCGGGCAGACCGGCACCGCCCCCGGCACGGGGACGCTGCTCGGCCTCGCCGTCTACTTCGTCCTCTTCGCGGGCCTCGCCGCATGGTTGTACCAGCGGGACACCAAGCAGGCATGATGACCGCCATGCCGACGCCTCCGACGCCCCCCGCCCCGCCGTCCGGGACGGCAGGGGAGGGAGACGACCGGGGGCGTCTGCACACGTCCTATCCCGGCGCGCCGGTGGAGAACCGCCGTCAGCTGATGGTCAAGCTCTGCTGGATGCTGCTGTGGATGATCTACCTGGTCTACCCGGTCCAGGACCTGACGGACGGTCACCACGGTCCGGCCGCCACCACGCTGGGCGCACTGGCCCTCATCGCCTTCCTCGCCTGCTACCTCGGCCTGATCATCCTGCGCAACGCCGCCGCCGTCCGGCGGCGCGGCACCGTCGCCACCGCCCTCGCGGCCATGCTGGGGCTGGCCCTCGCCACCACCCTCACCCTCGGCGACGACTGGCTGACCCTCTTCGCCTACCTCTCGGTCGCGGTCGGCGCGGTGCTGCCGGTCCGCTGGTCGCTGCCCGGGGTCGGGGTGGTCACCGCGCTGCTGGTGGCGGTGGGCGGCGCCGTCCACACAGGCGGGGACTCGCTGCCCGGGATCGCCCTCTCCGCCTTCCTCGGCGGCGCCGCCATGACCGGGCTGCAGCGTCTGGTCGCCACCATGCGGGAGCTGCGCGAGGCCCGTGAGGCGGTGGCCCACCTCGCCGCGGCGGACGAGCGGCTGCGGCTCGCCCGCGATCTGCACGACCTGCTGGGCCACTCCCTGTCGCTGATCACCCTCAAGAGCGAACTCGCCGGGCGGTTCCTGGAACAGGAGCGGTACGACGACGCCCGGCGGCAGGTGGCCGACATCGAGAAGGTCGGACGGCAGTCCCTGGTGGACGTCCGCGAAGCCGTCGGCGGCTACCGGCGCCCCAAGCTCGCGGTGGAGCTCGCAGCCGCCCGCACCGCGCTGACCACCGCCGGGGTGGAGGTCGACGCCACGGCGCTGCTCCCCGAGGGGGTGCCCGGCCTCGGACCCGAGGAGGAGGGCGCCCTCGGCTGGGCACTGCGCGAGGCCGTGACCAACGTCGTCCGCCATGCGCGGGGCGCCACCCGGTGCACCGTCGGGCTCGACGAACAGTGGGAGGAGGACGGGCTCTGGGCGGTCCTGGAGGTCACCGACAACGGGACCGGGTCCGGCGCCGTCCGTGCGGGCAGACCCCAGCACGGCCCGGGCGGCAGCGGGCTGCCCGGGCTCCGGGAGCGGCTGGCGCTCGCCGGCGGCCGGCTGGAGACCGGACCCGGGCCGCGTGGCAGGGGCTTCCGGCTGCGCGCCCGGGTGCCGCTGCGCAGGACCGGGCCCCGGTCGGCGGCCGCGGACACCCCGCCGACCGGTAGCGTGCACTCGTGATCAGAGTGCTGCTCGCCGAGGACCAGGCCATGGTGCGCGAGGCCCTGGCCGCCCTGCTCGGCCTCGAAGGGGACATCGAGGTGGTGGCCCAGGTCGCCCGTGGCGACGAGGTGGTGGCCGCCGCCGTCGAGCACGAGGTGGATGTGGCGCTGCTGGACATCGAGATGCCCGGCATGACCGGGATCGAGGCGGCGGCGCTGCTGCGCGGGAGCCGGCCGGCGACCAGGATCGTGGTGCTCACCACCTTCGGCCGCCCCGGCTACCTCCGCCGTGCCATGGAGTCCGGCGCCGACGCCTTCCTGGTCAAGGACGCCCCCGCCGCGCAACTCGCCGACGCGGTACGGCGGGTCCTGCGTGGCGAGCGGGTGATCGACCCCATCCTGGCGGCGGCGGCCCTCGCTGAGGGCGCCAACCCGCTGACCGCACGGGAGCGGGATGTGCTGGAGGCGGCGGCCGACGGGTCGGTCAACGCCGATGTCGCGGCCCGGCTGCACCTGTCGGAGGGGACGGTGCGCAACTACCTGTCGATGGCGATCCAGAAGACCGGCGCCCGCAACCGGGCGGAGGCGGTACGGATCGCCCGGGAGAAGGGCTGGCTCTAGGCGCACTGACCCGGGGTGCGCCCGGCACGTCCCGGGCCTGACGTGCCCCAGGTGCGCACGCTCGCCCTGTGGGCGAACCCGGTACGGGGGCGCTCCGCCGCCCTGCGATCGCACGCACGGCCGCCAGGCGCCTGTCCGGCGCGGATCACCGGGCAGGGCCCGTCCCGGGCCGCCGCCGCGGAGGCCGCCGGGGCGCCCGCCGTTTGCGCCCCGGTCAGTTGAGCCGGTGCCGGGCGGCCTTGGCCTCCAGCCGGACCCGGGCCGCCGAATCCGGGTCGAAGGCGTCCAGGATCGCCGCGTAGGACTCCATCTCGGCCGCTCCGCCCAGGAAGTCGCCCACCCGCACCAGCAGCTCGGCCCGCTCCAGTCGCAGCTGGGCGGGGTGCCGGGGGAGCAGCAGGGACAGCTCGGTGGCCCACAGCTGGGTCCGGGCGTGCTCCGGCCGGGAGGAGGCCCAGGTGCGGATGTTGCCCAGGACCCGCAGCACCACGTCGAGGGGCGCGGCCGGCGCGAGCATCTCCTCGCTGAGCGCTTCGCCGGTGGCGGCGGCGACCAGCTGCTCGGCGTCCTCCAGCGTCAGCGTACGACCGCCGTGGAACGGGTCGACCAGCACCTGACCGCTCCCGGCGTCGCCCACCGCCGCCACGAAGTGGCCGGGCAGCGCGACCCCGTGGACGGTGAGGCCGGCCCGCCGGCCGACCTCGGCCCAGACCAGCGACAGCATGATCGGCAGCCCCCTGCGGCGCTTCAGCACCGCGGGCAGCAGCGAGGAGTCCAGCCGGTTGTAGTCCGACGGCCGCCCGTGGAAGCGCTCGCGGCCGGCCAGTACCGCGGCCAGCAGCGCCGCCTGCGCGGCCGGCCCGACCGGTCCGCGCTCGCCCACGGCACGCCGTACGGCCTCCGCCAGCCGGTCCAGTGCGGCTCCGGCGGCGGCGACCACCTCGTCCGGGTCGGCCTGCGGGTCGGCCTCCAGCCCGGCGAGCAGGCAGAGCAGCACCGGGTCGGGGCACTCGGCCCTGGCCTCGGCGTGGAACCTCGCCCGGCTCTCTTCGGTCACGACTGGTTCGGCCCGTTCGGATCAGGATCGGCTGCGGTCGGTCGGCCTGGCTGCCCGTCAACTCCGCGGCAGGCGACAGTAGTGGTAAGTGTGGCTGGTGGTGAAGCCCAGCCGGTCGTACAGCGCGATGGCGCCGCTGTTGTCCGCCTCCACCTGGAGGTAGCCGCCGGTCGCGCCCTCCTCCGCGGCGCGGGCGGCCAGCGCCGCCATCATCCGGGTGGCGAGGCCGCTGCGGCGCAGCTCCGGATCGACCTCGACGGCCGAGAACCCCGCCCAGGCGCCGTCCACCACGCAGCGCCCGATCGCGGCGGGGGCGGAGCCCTCGGGACCCGGCACGGTGCCGAACCAGACCGAGGGGCCGCCATGCAGCACCGACTGTGCATCGCGCTGCAGCGAGGGGTCGCCGACCCGGCGGTAGCGGGACATCCACTCCGCGGAGACGGTACGGGCCAGCCGCACCGGATGGCCGGCGGTGGCGAGCGCGGCGAGCGGGGCCAGCGGCGCCGTACGGAACAGGGTGGGGGCCTCCTCCGAGCCGAGCCGGGCCAGCTCCTCACGCAGACCCGCCGGGGAGCCGGGAACGGTGACCTCCACATGGGTGGGCAGCCCGCGGGCGTCGTACCAGTCCCGGGCCTCGGCCAGCGCGGCGTCCAGGGGCAGTCCGGGATCGCCGATGGCCTGCACGGAGTTGGCCCGCCGGGTGAAGCCGCCGGCCGCCCGCAGGGTCCACTCGCCGAGCGCGGCGGTCTCCACCGCGGGCCAGCCGCGGGCGGCGATCCGCTGCAGCTCCTCCGGGTCGGCGGCAGGCGGCTGGACCCGTCGCACCGGCGCGGGCGGCACCGGCTTGCCGGCAACCAGACGGTCCTCCCTGACCTCGACGGGCTTGCCGTCGCGGCCCACCACGACCAGGACTCCGGCGTCCCACGATGTGAGCACGCCTATCGTGTCGCCAAACACGGGACGGTCCCCGACGATCTCCAGAACACGCCGTACCGAGACACGTCGTCCCACGTCAGCAAGGGTGATCCGGATCTCCGAGTGCCTCTGTGCATGATGGTTGTCCGCCATCCCGGCCACCTCCCGTGCATCCAGTGTCATAGACCCGCGATACTAGGGGCGGGCATCGACGACGACGCGCTCCCCCGCGCGAGAGCCAGCCCCTACGAGGAGGAACGACAGCGTGACCTACGTCATCGCGCAGCCTTGTGTCGACGTCAAGGACAAGGCATGCATCGAGGAGTGCCCGGTCGACTGCATCTACGAGGGTCAGCGGTCCCTCTACATCCACCCGGACGAGTGCGTCGACTGTGGTGCCTGTGAGCCGGTGTGCCCGGTCGAGGCGATCTTCTACGAGGACGACACCCCGGAGGAGTGGAAGGACTACTACAAGGCCAACGTCGAGTTCTTCGACGACCTGGGCTCGCCCGGTGGCGCCTCCAAGCTCGGGCTGATCGAGCGGGACCACCCCTTCATCGCGGCCCTGCCGCCGCAGGCCTGACGATCGGTGGCACCAGCGCTGTGAGCACCAACGACAGCACGCCCGCGCCGCTCCCGACGGGTTCGGGGGCGGCGCGGCGCGTCTCGGAGCTCCTCCCGGTCTTCCCCTGGGACCGGCTGGAGCCGTACAAGGCGACCGCGGCCGCACATCCGGACGGGATCGTCGACCTCTCGGTGGGCACCCCGGTGGACCCGGTGCCCGAGCTGATCCAGAAGGCTCTGGCCGCCGCCTCCGACGCTCCCGGCTATCCCACCGTCTGGGGTACGCCGGAGCTGCGGCAGGCGATCGTGGAGTGGCTGCGCCACCGGCTGGGAGCCACCGCCGCCGACCAGGCGGGGGTGCTGCCGACGGTGGGGTCCAAGGAACTGGTGGCCTGGCTGCCGACCCAGCTGGGCCTGGGCCCGGGCGACCGGGTGGCCTTCCCCCGGCTGGCCTACCCCACCTATGAGGTGGGTGCCAGGCTCGCCCGCGCCGAACCGGTGCCCTATGACGACCCCTGGGAGCTGGACCCCCGCGGGCTGCGGCTGCTCTGGCTGAACTCACCGTCCAATCCGACGGGCCGGGTGCTCAGCCGCGAGGAGCTCCGCCGCGCGGTGTCCTGGGCCCGGGAGCACGGGGTGCTGCTGGTCAGCGACGAGTGCTATCTGGAGCTGGGCTGGGACGCGGACCCGGAGTCGGTGCTCCGTCCGGAGATCTGCGGGGAGAACCACGACGGGATCCTGGCGGTCCACTCGCTCTCCAAGCGCTCCAACCTGGCGGGCTACCGGGCGTCGTTCGTCGCCGGCGACCGGGCGGTGGTGCAGGAGCTGCTCCAGGTGCGCAAGCACGGCGGCATGATCGTGCCCGCGCCGGTGCAGGCGGCGGCCATCGCGGCCCTCTCGGACCACACACATGTGTCCGAGCAGCGCGAGCGCTATGCCCGGAGGCGCGCCGCGCTGCGCGAGGCGCTGGAGGCGCACGGCTTCCGGATCGAGCACTCCGAGGCCAGCCTCTATCTCTGGGCGACCCGTGACGAGCCCTGCTGGGACACCGTGGCCGCACTGGCCGAGCTGGGCGTCCTGGTGGCGCCCGGTGACTTCTACGGTGCGGCCGGTGAGCGGTTCGTACGGGTGGCGTTCACGGCCACCGACGAGCGGGTGGACGCGGCGGTCCGCCGGCTCGGCAGCTGACCGGGCGGCAGAGCGAGAGAGCGGCGGGGCCGGGGGGTGATGCACTCCCCGGCCCCGCCGCCGCTTTGCGTCCCGTGCAGCGCTACGGGCGTCAGAGGGGCAGGCCGAGGCCCTGGAGGGGGGTGCCGCCGTCCTGGCTCTGGATCGGGGAGAGGGTCTGCAGGGGGGAGGCGTTCTGCAGGCCCTGGAGGCCGGACAGACCCTGGGCGCTGCCCTGGGTGGCGGCGCCGCCGATGGCCCCGATCATCGAGGTGAGGGAGTCCAGGCCGCCGAGATCGCCGCTGTGGGAGCCGCCGAGCTCCGGCAGGCCGCCCAGACGGTGGTGGGCTGTACCGGCCGCCTGGTCCAGGCCGCCGAGCGGAAGGCCCGCGCCGGTCAGCTGGCCGGTCGGCAGGCCGCCGCCGGTCAGCCCGCCGAGGGCGCTGAGCGGGCTGCCGCCGCCGACGGGCGCCACGGCGCGCTGGGCCGCGTCGGAGGCCATCTCACCGGTGGTGCCGGCGGTGGTGCCGGCCTGCTCCGCGGCCGAGCCGGCGAAGCGGTTGACCTCGGGGATCGCCGCTGCGGCGGTCGCACCCAGGGTGTCGGACACCGACGGGACGGCCGAGGCCATGGTGCTGCCGCCGCTGTTGCCGACCTGCCTGCCGGCCTGGTGGGCGACGTCCTGCACCTGTCCGGCGAGGCTGTCGCTGTCGAGCTGGGTCAGCCCACCCAGGTCGGCCGTCTGGGGCAGCTCCGCGGCGGACGCGGTGCCGACCGTCGCGACCACGGGGGCCGCCCCGGCCGCGACGAGCAGCGCGGCCTGAGCGATCCGACGCGTGAGGGGGAGAGACATGGTGCTCCTAACGGAGATGAGGACAAGACCCGTCCGCCAGGCGGACGTGGTGTTTACCGCTCCAGGAGCAGGAAGGTTGCGGGCGTCTTCGGTAAAGACTCGGTAAACGTAGTATCAGCCTTCTTGTGGCATTGCGGACATTGTGCTCTGTTCCGCGGTCCCGGAAGGAACGTCACTCCCCAGACGCCCCAAGGCTGACCGGCTATTCGATCGGCGCTGCCCCGACGTGCGCACGGACCCCGGAGCCGGTCGGCCGTGCGTCAAGCCGTGTGATGACTCTTCACCCCTGGGTGCGTCGCACGACTGCCGCAGTGAAAGCCGGGGGCCCCGCTCCGCCGCGGGTGCGGCGGGGCGGGGCCCCCGGGTGGAGCAGGCGCGGATCAGAAGATCAGCTTGAAGCTCTTGAGCGCCGAGCCCAGGGAGTAGCGGGCCGCGAACGGGCTGGTGAGCCGGTTGTAGCCGCGGAAGAGCCACAGGACGCCGTTGGTGTCACGGGCCAGGAAGTCCGAGCGGTTGTCCCGGTTCACATCCCCGGTGGACGCCACGTAGTTGTAGCCCTTGAAGTTGGTGACGATCCGCACCCGCTTGGTGAAGGGGTGCTTGACGTCGCCGCTGCCCAGGTGGACCCAGATGGCGTTGTTGTAGTCGACGCCGAGCACGTCGGTGCGGCCGTCGCCGTTGTAGTCGAACTTGCCGAAGATGGCGCGGTAGGTGTTCCAGCCGCCGGAGCTCACCTTGATGCGGGCGCTGAGGTGGCCGTTGGAGTTGCCCTGGTGCAGCCAGAGCGCGCCGCTCTTGTCGCGGCCCAGGATGTCGTCGGACGCGGAGCCGCCCAGGTTGCCCGGCATCACAATCGAGGTGTAGCCGTTCCAGCCGCGGCCCTCGTCGATGCCGTTCTTCACACCGGAGACGATGCCGTAGAGGTGGCCGGTGCTGCTGCTGCGGACGAACACGTCCTCGGTGCTGTCACCGTTGACGGAGCCGGCGACGGCGCCGTTGACCCAGCCGTAACCGGAGTAGCAGGTGCCCTTGGCGAAACCGCCGCCGGCCGTCGTGAGCGGGTTCCAGCTGCAGAGGTTGCCCTTGCTGTCGAGGGCGTTCAGCGGCAGGGAGGCGACCTTGCTGGTGCTCGCGCGGGTGAGGGCGGACACCGCGGCGATCTCGCCCTGCGGGGTGCCCGCGGTGGCGCGGGTGGTGGCGCCGGGGGCGGCCGGGCCGGAGGCCTCGGCGGCGGTGGCGGTGCCGGCGACGGCGGCCGCCAGACCGGCTGCCGCGGCCACGGTGGCCAGGCGGCGGACCGTGCGGCGGACGCCGCCGGTGGAGGAAGACTGCACTGATGACTCCTCGTTGCTGTGACAAGGTGCGTGCACCCGCGCGGCGCGGCGATCGGAGTCGGAGCCGGACAAAAGTGTGCGGCCGCGCCCGGAACGGCGCGGTCCCCCCGCTTCCCCCGTGTACATCCCCCGTGCAGCGCGCCCGGCAGGCGCACGAGCAGACTCTAGCCAACCCGGCCGACAGCCGAACACCTCTTTGACAGCCCTTGCCGGTGACGGCAGGCGGCCGGGGTGGTCGGTGGCCCGGGTGAACCGGCATGCCTTCGGACGATCCTCGCCGGTCACGGCGGGGACCGGAGCGGTCAGCGGCCCTGCGGCGAACCGGCGCGCCCTTGGACGGTCCTGGTCCGCGACGGCGGGGCCGCGGTGGTCAGCCGCCCGCGGTGACCAGCACGCCCTTGGACGGGGCGCTGCCCCGGTGCTGCTGCCAGCCGCCGGTGGAGCTGCCGGTACGCCACTCCTTGCCCTCGTAGACCACCGACGCCACGCCGAGGTCGGCGGCCCGGGCCACCGCCCACTGCGCCGCGGCCCAGCCACCGCGCCGGGCGGCGGCGGAATCCCCGGCGGGGACCAGCAGGAGGTCGCGGCCGCCGCCGGTCCGGACGGAGTGCACCGCCACCGTCCGCCCGAAGTCGCGCCGCACCTGGCCCGCGATCCGCCGGGCGCCACCGGTGAGGCCGTCCGCGCCGGTCTGCGGAGAGGCGGCGGCCACCGGCGCGGCACCCGACACCGTGCAGCCGACGGACTGCGCCTCGCGTCCGCTCAGCACCCCGGTGAGCACGGTCGCGTCCGTCTCGTGCTTGGCGTACGCCTGGGGGAACCCGCTCTTCTGCACGGCCTGGGCCGCCTCGGTGAGCGGCAGCCGGGAGTAGCCGGGGACCTTCACCAGGCCGTCGAAGAACTTGTTGGTCGTGTACACCGGGTCGGCGATCTGCTCGGCGGTGCCCCAGCCCTGCGAGGGCCGCTGCTGGAAGAGGCCCACCGAGTCGCGGTCGCCGCCGCCCAGGTTCTCCAGGTGGGACTCCTGGAGCGCGGTGGCCAGCGCGATGGTGACCGCCCGCTCGGGCAGCGCACGGGAGCGGGCCACCGCCGCGATCACCGCCGCGTTGGAGGCCTGCTGCGGATCCAGCGTCAGCTCCCCGGCGGCGGTGGCGAAGTGGCACTGCTCCTCGGTCGGCAGCACATGCCGGCGGTTGACGAAGAGCAGCGTCGCCGCCAGCACCGCCAGCGCCAGCCCCGCGGACAGGATCCAGCGCCACCTGCGGGCGCGCCCGGAGGATGCCCGCCCCGCCATCGACCGCATCGCCATCGACCGCCGTCCCTCCCGTGCTGTGGGCACCCAAGGTACCGGCAGGTACCGTTCCGGGCACCTGCGGTCCGTCCGCCTGTGGACGACGCGGCCGTCCGCCGCCCCGGGACCGCGGACGGCGCGACCGCCGCCGCGCACAGCCTGTGGACAACGGTGGGCGGCGCCACCGGCTTGGCTAGGGTGTGGGCCATGAGCACCCCGAAGCCCCCGCGCACCCCCCTTGACCTCGGACTGGACGGCGGCGCGCTCACCGCGCAGCTGGTCGACTTCCCCTCGGTGAGCGGCGACGAGGCGGCACTCGCCGACGCGGTGGAGGCCGCCCTGCGGCCGCTGCCGCATCTCGTCGTGGACCGCTACGGCAACAACGTGGTCGCCCGCACCCGGCTGGGCCGCCCGGAGCGGGTCGTCCTGGCCGGGCACCTGGACACGGTGCCGATCGCCGACAACCTGCCCTCCCGGGTGGAGGGCGACCTGCTGTACGGGTGCGGCACCTCCGACATGAAGGCCGGCGTCGCCGTGCAGCTGCGGATCGCCGCCACCGTGCCGGAGCCCAACCGCGACCTCACCTTCGTCTTCTACGACTGCGAGGAGATCGAGGCCGCGCGCAACGGCCTGGGGCATCTGGCCAGGGAGCGCCCCGAGTGGCTGCAGGGCGACTTCGCGGTGCTGCTGGAGCCCAGCAGCGCGGTGGTGGAGGGCGGCTGCCAGGGCACCCTGCGGGCGGAGGTCAGGATCACCGGCCAGCGGGCCCACTCGGCGCGCAGCTGGCTCGGGGAGAACGCCATCCACGGCATGGCCGAGGTGCTGGGACGGCTGGCCGCGTACCAGCCGCGGCGGGTGGCGATCGACGGCCTGGAGTACCGCGAGGGCCTCAACGCGGTGCGGATCGAGGGCGGGGTGGCCGGCAATGTCATCCCGGACCTGTGCACGGTGACGGTGAACTTCCGCTTCGCCCCGGACCGCAGCGAGGCCGAGGCCGAGGCCCATGTGCGCGAGGTCCTCCAGGGCTTCGAGGTGGTGGTCACCGACTCGGCTCCCGGCGCGCTCCCGGGGCTCGCCCACCCCGCCGCCAAGGCGTTCGTCGCGGCGACCGGCGGTGAGCCGAGGGCCAAGTACGGCTGGACCGATGTCGCCCGGTTCTCCGGGCTGGGCATCCCCGCGGTGAACTACGGGCCGGGCGACCCCAACCTGGCCCACAAGCGCGAGGAGCACTGCTCGCTGGAGGCGATCGCCGAGTGCGAGCGGCAGATCCGCTCCTGGCTCACCTCCTGAGCGGACCCCGTCAGGTGCCGCGTCCTACTACCCTTCCTGCATGAACGGCACAGGTGGACAGGAGATCCGTCCGGACGAGGGGCGGACCAACGGGCACGGACCCGAGCGGCCGGCCCCGCTGCTCGGCAAGCGGGGCTGGCCGGAGCGCCAGCAGGGTCCGCTGCTGCTCAGGCGCGGCCAGGTGGAGGCGGAGACCACGGACCAGCGGTTGCTGGACTCCACCGGGCCCACCGACTGGCTGCACACGGACCCCTGGCGGGTACTGCGGATCACCTCGGAGTTCGTGGAGGGCTTCGGCGGACTCGCCGAGCTGCCCCCCGCGGTGAGCGTCTTCGGCTCGGCGCGTACGCCGCGGGACTCCGCCGAGTACCGCACCGGGGTGGAGCTCGGCCGGGCGCTCGTCCAGGCCGGGTACGCCGTGATCACCGGTGGCGGCCCGGGCGCGATGGAGGCCGCCAACCGCGGCGCCTCCGAGGCCGAGGGCGTCTCGGTGGGGCTGGGCATCGAACTGCCGTTCGAGCAGGGGCTCAATGAGTACGTCGATCTGGGGCTGAACTTCCGCTACTTCTTCGTCCGCAAGACGATGTTCGTGAAGTACGCCCAGGGCTTCGTGGTGCTTCCCGGCGGCTTCGGCACCCTGGACGAGCTCTTCGAGGCACTGACCCTGGTGCAGACCCGCAAGGTGACCCGGTTCCCGGTGGTGCTGTTCGGCAGTGCCTACTGGGGCGGCCTGGTCGACTGGCTGCGTACCACCGTGGTCGCGCAGGGCAAGGCCTCCCCGGCCGACCTGGACCTCTTCCATGTCACCGACGACGTGGCCGAGGTGCTGAAGATCCTGGACGACGCCCGGCGCCGCAACGGCGGCTCCGACCAGGCGGCCGCCGAGCGGGCCGCCTTCTCGGCCGTCGAGGAGAGCGCCAGCGACATCTGACGCCTCCCACGGGCACTGCCGCGCGGCGCCGCACCGTGAGAGGTGCGGCGTACGGCTGCATGGAACGGTGACCCGAGCCGGACCGCGACCCGCGCGGAGCACCCGGGAGCGCCGGTGAGCACGGCGGCCGTGCCCGCCCCGCCGCGGCTACGCCAGGCCGCGGCGGGCCACCGCCGGCGGGCGGGTGCCCAGGATGGCCGCGACCATGTCCAGCACCTGCCGGGTCTCCGCCACCTGGTGCACCCGGTAGATCCGGGCCCCCAGCCAGGCGGAGACCGCGGTGGTGGCCAGCGTGCCCAGCAGCCGCTCGTCCACCGGGCGGTCGAGGGTCTCACCCACGAAGTCCTTGTTGGAGAGCGAGACCAGGACCGGCCAGCCGGTGGCGGTCATCTCCGGAAGCCGCCGGGTGGCCTCCAGGGAGTGCCGGGTGTTCTTGCCGAAGTCGTGCCCCGGGTCGATGATCACCGCGTCCCGTCGCACCCCCAGCGCCACCGCCCGCTCGGCGAGGCCCGTGGTGACCCGCAGGATGTCGGCCATCACGTCCTCGTACCCCACCCGGTGCGGCCTGGTGCGCGGCTGAGCGCCGCCGGCATGGGTGCAGACGATCCCCGCGCCATGGCGGGCCGCGGCCTCGGCCAGCAGCGGGTCGACCCCGCCCCAGGCGTCGTTCAGCAGATCGGCGCCCGCCTCGCACACGGCCTCGCCGACCTCGTGCCGCCAGGTGTCCACGCTGATCACCACCTCGGGGTGGCGCTTGCGCAGCTCCGCCACGAAGGGCACCGTCCGGCGCAGCTCCTCCTCGACCGTGACCTCCTCGCCCGGTCCGGCCTTCACCCCGCCGATGTCCAGGATCGCCGCGCCCTCGGCCACCGCCTTGTCCGCGGCCGCGAAGGCGGCCTCGTCGGCGAAGGTCGCCCCCCGGTCGAAGAAGGAGTCCGGAGTGCGGTTGACGATGGCCATGATCACCAGATCGTCGTCCCCGAACTCCCGCGGTCCCAGCCTCAGCGCCATGCGTCCTCCCGATCCGCTCACCAACCGTCCCGGTTCTCACCGAGGTGGTCCATCATGGTCGTCGCCGGTGCGCGATGATGGCCCAGGGGTTCTTGCCAGAGGTCATGATCCCCCACGCGGCGACGCAGGGGTGACCGGGAGGAGCGGATCGTGTTCTGGTTGATCGTGGCAGGTATGGCGGTGGTCGTCGGCGCCGCAGCCCTGGTGGCGCTGGGCGCCGGGGGCTCGATGCCGGACGCCGTGCCCGACCGGGTCTCCGCCCGGCTGCCCGAGGAGCGTCCGCTGGGCCGCGCCGACATCGACGAACTGCGCCTGCCCATGGCGCTGCGCGGCTACCGCATGGACGAGGTCGACGACGTGCTCGACCGGCTCGGCGCGGAGCTTGCGCTGCGTGACGCCCGGATCGCCGAACTGGAGGCCGCCGCCGCGGGGGACCGCGCCGGGCGCACCCTGACGCTGCACAAGGAGGACGCGGAGTCCCCGTCGTCCGACGCCGGCCCTCTTCAGAACAGGCAGGAGGGGCAGGGATGACCGCCGCCGTCCCCGGCACCGACGGGCTGCTGCGCTGCCCCTGGGGGAACAGTGCGGACGACTACCGGGTCTACCACGACACCGAGTGGGGCCGGCCGGTCCGGGGCGACGACGCGCTCTTCGAGCGGGTCTCCCTGGAGGCCTTCCAGTCCGGTCTCTCCTGGATCACCATCCTGCGCCGCAGGGAGAACTTCCGGTCCGCCTTCGCGGGCTTCGTGATCGAGAAGGTGGCCGCCTTCACCGACGCCGACCGGGAGCGGCTGCTGGCCGACCCCGGCATCATCCGCAACCGCGCCAAGATCGACGCCGCGGTGGCCAACGCCCGCGCGGCCCTGGAACTGCCGGACGGTCTCTCCGAGCTGATCTGGTCCTACGCGGGCGACCCCGCACGGCCGGCCCCCGTCACCACCGCCGACGTCCCGGCCGTCACCCCGCGGTCCACGGCGCTGGCCAAGGAGCTCAAGCGCCGCGGCTTCCGGTTCGTCGGGCCCACCACCGCCTATGCGCTGATGCAGGCCTGCGGGCTGGTCAACGACCATCTCGCCGACTGCTGCGCCAGGGAGTCGGCCCGCAACGCCGCCGGCACCTGAGCGGGCCGGGCGCGCCCCGCGCCCGGCCCGCCCAGGTCGCGCCGCAACCGCCGGGAGCCGCGTCCCGGAGCGGTCGGCACCGCCGGGCGCCGCGCCGTCAGCGGCCCAGGTACTTCGGCTGCTCCTTGTCCAGGAAGGCCCGTACCGCGATGGCGTGGTCCTCGGAGGCCCCGGCTCTGGTCTGCAGCTCGTCCTCCTTGTCGAGCGCCTCGCTCAGCGAGTGCGACCAGCCGAAGTCGATCGACTCCTTGAGCGCTCCCAGGGCCACGGTCGGTCCCTCGGCGAGGCGGCGGGCGAAGTCCCGCGCGGTCTGCGCCAGCTCGGCGGCCGGGACCACCCGGTTGGCCAGCCCCAGTTCCAGCGCCTCGGCGGCCTTGACGGTCCTCGGCAGCATCAGCAGTTCGGTCGCCCGCGCGTGGCCGACCAGCCGGGGCAGCGTCCAGGAGGCACCGGAGTCCGCGGTGAGCGCCACTCCGGCGAACGAGGTGTTGAAGCCCGCGGTGTCCGCGAGGATCCGGAAGTCGCAGGCGAACGCCAGGGAGGCGCCGGCCCCGGCGGCCACCCCGTTCACCGCCGCCACCGTGGGCTTGCGCATCCCGGCGAGTGCCCTGACCAGCGGGTTGTAGTGCTCGGTGACGGTGGACAGGGCGTTGCCCGTACCGCTCTCGCGAGCCTCGGCCAGTTTGCCGATGTGCTCCTTGAGGTCCTGTCCGACGCAGAAGGCCCGGTCTCCCTCGCCGGTGAGCAGCACCGCCCGCACCGCAGGGTCTGCCGCGGCTGCGACGACGGTGTCGCGCAGGGCGACCTTGGTCGCGGTGTCCAGCGCGTTCATCGCGGCGGGGCGGTCGATGGTGACGACGGCGAGACCGCCGTCGAGTTCGTAGCGAACGGGGCTGTCGGCCATGCGAGGTCCTGTCCTTGGAGGGTGGTCCCGTCAGCATGCCGGAGCGCCGTGTGCTCGCGTCAGTGTGACGTACGGCACCTTTCGGCCGGGGCGGGGATCTCCCCCGGTCGGCGGTGCGTCCGACGGGGGGACACCGAAGGGGAGGGTGCGGCGCCGCTTCTGATGCCCCGCTTGTTCCGTGCCCCAGCCGCGTCCGCGCGACGGAATGGGCAGGTTTGGGACCGGGTGGCTGCGGATGCGCGAAGAGTGATGTTGGTCATCGGGCCTTCCCATGCGGGATAATGGTTCCCGATCAATGCGTTCGATACCGGCGGTGGACGGACCGGCGGTACGTCGATGAGCAGGTTGCAGGAAGGGGAACGAGCATGGCGGCCATGAAGCCGCGGACGGGCGACGGCCCGCTCGAGGTGACCAAGGAGGGGCGGGGCATCGTCATGCGAGTTCCGCTCGAGGGCGGCGGTCGGCTCGTCGTCGAGCTCACGCCCGACGAGGCCGACGCGCTGGGCGAGGCCCTGAAGAAGGCCTGCGGCTGAGCCGCGCGCGTTCCTCTCCGCAGAGCGTCGAGACCCCACCGGGACACGGTCCCGGTGGGGTCTCTCGTTTCCGCCGGACGTCGCCCGGCTCCGCCCCGGACCGGACCCCGGGGCGGTGGTGCTCAGCGTCTGACGGCGCAGAGCAGTCCGTCGCTCACCGGCAGCAGGGCCGGCAGCAGGGCGTCGCTCTCCCTGATCACGCGCACCAGTTCCCGTACGGCGTGGGTCTGCGGGTCGCGCAGGCCGGGGTCGGCCAGCCGGCCTTCCTGGAAGACGCCCTCGAAGCAGACCATTCCGCCCGGTCGCAGCAGGCGCAACGATTCTGCGAGGTACTCCCGGCTCTCGGCTGCGTCACCGTCGCAGAACACCAGGTCGTACTGGCCGTCGGCGAGCCTGGGCAGCACCTCCAGCGCCCGCCCCGGGATGACCCGGAACCGGTTGGCGGCGAACCCCGCCTCCGCATAGGCCGACCTGGCCAGCTGCTGCCGGTCGGGCTCCGGGTCCACCGTGGTCAGCACGCCGTCCGGACGCATGCCGCGCAGCAGGTAGACCCCGGAGACCCCGGCCCCGGTGCCGATCTCGGCCACCGCCTTGGCCCCCACCGCCGCCGCCAGCAGCC
>NZ_LIQR01000152.1 GCF_001418575.1 Peterkaempfera griseoplana | reverse complement strand
CGTGCGGCAACCGCCGGACGGGGCCTGGACTTCGCCTTCGACTGCGCCGGCGTGCCGGCGGTCCGTGAGCAGGCCGCCGCCGTACTCGGCCTGAACGGCGTCCTCATCCTGGTCGGTATCAGCCCCCGGCCGATCACCATCAGCGAGGGCCTGACCTTCAACTACCTGGGCAAGCAGGTGCGCGGCCACTACGGCGGCACCCCCGAGTCCGTCACCGAGCTGGTCCGGCTGGCCGAGGTCGGCCGTCTCGACCTGGCCCCCTCCATCACCGACCACATCCCGCTCGCCGAGGCCGCCGACGCGGTCAACCGGCTGGAGAACAAGATCGGCGACCCGATCCGCCTCATCCTCGTGCCCTGACCCTCTTCGAAGGGGGTCTTCCCAAGCCACCTCGGACAGGGGTGAGTGGGCGCCGGTGCTTGAGGGGGCACCGGCGCCCGCGGCCTGCGCCGACCGGGAACGGGTCTGTCTCATGCCGCACCCCGGATGCGTGATGAGGACGGCGTCGCCACCTACCACACCCGCGGACTCCTCAGCCCCGACCAAGCCAAGGACGTCCTCACCCACCTCATCGACTACCTCCTCCACGGCCTCTCCCCCACCCCACCCCCCACGGTCAGCACTGACCTGGTCGCGATCGAGACCCACAAGGCGATGGAAGGCACCGACGCCGAACTCCTCCCCGGCGATACCCCTGCTGTCGACGCATCAGCGACACCGCCGGCCAGAAGTCGGAGGCTCATCGCCGACCCTCGACCTGATTCTTCGCTACTCACTCGCACGACGGAGCGCGCGCAGCGCGGACAGCAGGCTCCGGTGAACGTACGCGGGTGGCGTCCCCTGGCGCACATCCCCAAAAGTGATGATCACAGCAGATTCCCTGGTCAGAGCCAACCCACGCACCGGCCGAGGGGGAGAACCCATGAACGCGAAGAAGACCACCGCCACCGCACTCGCGGGAGCCGCCGCCGTGACCATCCTCGACACCGCCACCGCCCAGGCCTCCGAACACGACCAGGACCGCCCGCAGATCCACTTCTGCGCCGTCCAGGCCGACAGCCCCGACGCGACAACCGCTCCCACCGCTCACTGAACGCCGAGTGGGTGGTCATCTCCAACAACGGCCGCCGCACCGTCAACCTGGCCGGCCGGACCCTCACGGACGAGGACCACCACGCCTACCGATTCAGCCGCCTGCGGCTCGGGGGCGGGGCCCACAAGAACGTCACGGTCCACACCGGCCACGGCCTCGACACCGACCGAAACGTCCACCGGAACCGCCGCACCTACGTCTGGAACAACCACCACGACACCGCCACCCTCCGCAACAACAGGGGCCGGATCGCCGACAGCGTCAGCTGGGGACACCACCACCACCGCTGACCTCGGCGACGGTCTACGGCACCGAAACCTCCCACGACAGCGGGCGGCCCGGAAGGCCAGTTCGAACCAGGCCGTTGCTCTCATCCCATCCCACCCCGACAGCGGCTGCCCCCATTACCGTCTGGTGGTGGCCCCGCAACGGGGCGCCTGGCCTCCGGGTCCGGCATGACTGTCTCCCCCTGTTGAACGCATGGCCTGGGGGGTGGTGTCACCGGCCCGGAGGCATCGACAGACCGCTGATTAGGGGCATGACCACCGGCTTGTTCGCAGGTCGGGAGGCTCTTCGTAATGTGGATGTGGCGATCGGTGCCGTGGGACGGCCGGGCAGGGACGAGCGAAGGACGCATGTGATCGACACCAGCGACATCGGAGTCTTCCTCGGGCTGGACGTCGGCAAGGGCGAACACCACGCCACCGCCGTCACCCCGGCCGGGAAGAAGGCCTTCGACAAGCGGCTGCCCAACAGCGAACCCAAGCTCCGCGAGCTCTTCGGCACGCTCCAGGCCAAGCACGGGACCGTACTCGTCGTGGTCGACCAACCGGCCTCGATCGGTGCCCTCCCACTCGCGGTCGCCCGGGACATGGGCTGCCCGGTCGCCTACCTGCCCGGACTGACGATGCGACGGATCGCCGACCTCTACCCCGGTGAAGCGAAGACCGACGCCCGCGACGCGTTCGTCATCGCGGATGCAGCCCGGGTCATGCCGCACACGCTGCGCTCGGTGGAGCTGGAAGACGAGACCATCGCCGAACTGGAGATCCTCGTCGGCTTCGACGACGACCTGGCCGGCGAGGCCACACGCATCAGCAACCGCCTCCGCGGCCTGCTCACCCAGATCCACCCACACCTCGAACGCGTCCTGGGACCGCGTATCCAACACCCAGCCGTCCTCGCCATGCTGGAACGGTTCGGCTCGCCGGCCCAGCTGCGGAAGGCCGGTCGCCGCCGCCTGATCAGCCTGCTGCGGCCGAAGGCCCCGCGGATGGCCGAGCGACTGGTCGCGGACATCTTCACCGCCCTCGACGAGCAGACCGTCGTAGTCCCCGGCACGGACGCGGCAGCGCTCATCGTGCCGAGTCTGGCAGGCTCCCTGACGTCCGTGCTCGATCAGCGCGACATCCTCGCCGGACGGATCGAAGAACTGCTGGAGGCCCACCCTCTTTCGAAGGTCCTGCGTCGATGCCGGGGATCGGCGTCAGGACCGGCGCCAGGATCCTCATCGATGTCGGCGACGGAAGCAGCTTCCCCTCCGCCGCCCACCTTGCCGCTTACGCGGGTCTCGCCCCGGCCACCCGATCGTCCGGCTCGTCCATCCGCGGCGAGCAACCCTCCCGGAGAGGAAACAAGCAGCTCAAACGGGCCTTCTTCCTCTCCGCGTTCGCGTCGCTCTCCGACCCGGTCTCGCGCGCCTACTACGACACGAAGATCGCCCAGGGCAAGCACCACACCCAAGCCCTGCTCTGCCTTGCCCGCCGCCGCGCCGACGTCCTTTTCGCCATGCTGCGAGACGGCGCCTTCTACCAACCCCAACCCGCCAGGTCAGGCTGATTCACCGCCGAGGGCCCGCCGCGCTTCGATCCAGAGCTGCTCGAACTCTGCCGCAGAGATCTCGGCCGCCTCGGGCTGGTCCTGCCAGCCGTCCATCGGCCCTTCGGCGAGAACTCCGTACTGCAACTCATAGCGGCTCATCGCTGCGAGATCAGCATGGTCACGCAGGTGCAGCACCTCGGCCAAAGAAGCAGCCGTTACAGGCCGTGAATCCTTCTTCCGAACCTCAACCTGACGCACCGCCCAGCCCTCCTCGTCAGCCTCGAAGTACAGCCACAGGTCCTCGTCGTCGTAGTAGGTCCGAAACCAGGTCGTCATGCCCGCCATCCTGACCCACGACCTTGACCAAACACATAGGGGCACCCCCCGGGGCATCCCGGCGTGGGGTGGGCCGCCAGCGCACGCCACGGATGAGGGCGAGCAGCGTCGTCTCTCGTGCCGTGAGTGTGCCTGCGGGCCTGGGAACCACTGCTCCTACTGGGGTGCACCATCTTGGCCAACCGCGCCTTCACCCGTGACGACTTGGTCTCAGCCGTCCGCCGGGGCCTTCTGCGGCTCCGGTGCGGCGGCGACGCAGAGCTGCACACCGGCGGCATCCACCCGATGGCCGCGTCGGCGAACGGATTTCGGTCGGGCGTCTTCAGGTAGTGGGCATACTGGTAGAAGGATTTGCCGGCGACAGGGCGTGCACCACACCGTCGAAACCGGGGCACCGCTGCTCTCCCGAGAGCGCATGCAGGCGGCGGGCATCTCGCCCCGGGCCTACGCCCAGGTGCTGTTGCTCTACATCCTCGGCCGCAACGCTGGCGCACTCTGCAGTACGTCACGCTCGAGCCGCATCGGCGACCTCGCCCGCGCCGCCCTTGCCCTCAACGCGATTCGGAAGTGATCACCGTGGAGAAGACGGCAGTCGTCAACCCACGATTGTCATTCCCTCGTGCAGTGGTCCTGTGTGACTTATCCCTTGGGCGATGAAGTTCTGCGCCAACGCCGTGGTGTGCAGGTGCTTCAGCTCTTCCTGCCCTGCGACCACGACGCCGAACTTGACGATGTCGCGGCGGGGCCTCCCGAACACGTAAGGCTTGCGCACGCCCACGCTGTATTCGACTCGCTGGCCACCGGAGCTGTCGTACTTGATCAGCCCGACCAACCGCCATCGGAAGTCGTTGAAGGCGTAGTACCAGTCCGAGCTCTCGATCGCATCCCCCGGGCTGTAGTTGTGCCACCCGGAGTCGTAAACACCCTCCAGCCTCGCCTGCAGTGCATTCTGGACCGACCGCGCGAAGGTCGGCATCGCGGAGATCATGTCGTCCGGATTCACTGTGCGCGGCAGTCCGGTATTGGCCAGCCAGTTGGCAAGCAGGGCACCCGCGTTGAACCAGCCGTGCGCTGTCATGTAGGCCAGACCCGCCGACTGCATCTTCGCGTGTGACGCCAGATCGGTCGGCCCTGGGAACTCGACTCCGTACGGCTGCGGAGCTGTGTCCGGGTTGGGGTCCGATGGGTCGGGGAGTTCGGCCGTTCTCTTGATGATGCTGTTGGTCTCCTCGACTGCCTCCGTGACGGAATCAGGTATGTCGCGGGATCGCTGCTGCCAGGGGCCGCAGTCGTCCGGCTCGAACGTGTCCGCATAGGCGAGCAACGGCACGAGCTTGTCGTCAACGGTGGCAGCCACGAATCGCGCCTGGTAGATCATTTTTTGGGCTGCCATCGCCGCGTTGACGGGCGGATTGCTCCAGTCCGCGACTCCGATCCATGGCAGACCCACGCGTCCTGCATCGTCGATCGACAGACCGTGCTCTTGCGCGAGCTGCTGCGCCTGGTCGGCCAGCTGCTGCGCGGCGGCCATACCGCTGATCGCTGTGTCGAGCGCGGTGGTCACGGCCTGAAGATACGGTTGCGTCGCTGTGAGCTTGTCCCCCACGGAGTGCACCACCCGCTTGCCCGCCGTGGCAGCTGCTCCGCTCCAGGAGTCGTCGTCAACCGGTCTGATCACTCTCACTCGGTAGTCCTCAACCTGCTCGGCGAAGCTCCGAGTGAGCCTGAGCCAGAATCGGTGAGCGCTTTGGAGATCCCCGAGATCAAAGTCCCGTACCGTGGCGTAGTCGGGTAACACCGTGCAACCCTCCGCGTCAGGGAGCGATCGACAGAAGTGAGGATCTGACTGCCAGGTCCGCGGCGTCGTAGTTGTATGCCGTCTGCAGCAGCGTGCCCCCAACCGCCTGTACCTCTGCTGCGAGATGCCTCAGGTGCTGCTCCCACAGGGGACCGACCCGCAGCAGGGTGGACCCCGTGTCCATCCCCGCAGGCGCTGGCGAGACTGCGTCGCACGCGGGTCGCACCTGACCTGACAGATCGGTTAGGTCCGCACCGATGCGCTTCGCCGCCTGTCCTGCGAGGTGCAAGGTGTCAGGATGTGCCCGGAACCCAGCCGCCTGCGCTTCGCTCATCCCGACCCCCGCTCGCGGACCTTGTACACGCAACGTACGACCATAAGGGGCCTCTCAGGCCGAGGACAACGGTGAGTGAAGGGGAAACCTACTGCTCGGCCCGCTCCTCGCGCGCGGCGACGCACCACAGGCCCTGGAGGCACTGGACGTCTACCCCCCGTCGCGGGGCCCCGTGCCATCGCGTCCTGCCCCACACATAGCTGTCTGAACGTGAGCCACAGAAGGGGACGGAGCTGGCATGCTCGGCCCAGTCAGCCGTCACTCGGCGTTGGCAGCCCGCGGACGTTGAGCCAGAACCTTTCCCGCAGGCGCAGGAAGCAGTCGACAGCAGCAGAACCGGCCCCTGGCCGGTGTCGCCGGTCAGGGGCCGTCGGGCCGATGCGGGGGGCGAGGGACTCGAGCCATCGGTGAGGATCTCACCCCCGCCGACTCACCTCTCTGTCCGCTCGTGGGGCTGCGGCACGGTTCCGGCGTTCAGCCGATCCCGGTGACCTGCAATGCGGTGGTCCAGTTGGTCTTGATCGCGTTGCGGGCGGCGGACAGGGTGACGGTGCCGGCGCAGACGGCGTTCTTGAGCTTGGTCTCGGTGCCGTCCTTGGTGTAGGCGGTCTTGGTTCCGGAGTACGGCTCAGGCCACAGGTTGCCCGGATCCCGGGGTGCGCCGCCGAGCTCCAGGGGCAGGGTGTGTCTAGCCAACGGCTCTGTCCCGTAATCGGCTCTGTCCCGTAATCGGCTCTGTCCCGTAATCGGTGGTAACGAACGGTGACGGGCGTCGTTGGCAGGGCATGCAAGATGTCAACGGGCTTGTGGGCCTGGTGTTTTCGGGGTTATCGACGCTGGTCGTCGAGGATGTGACGGACGAGGGCGGGGCCATCCGGGTGACAGCCCGAACGCAGGGCCGGCCGGTGCCGTGTCCGGTGTGCGGGGCGCTGACGGAGAAGGTCCACGGCTTCCACCGTCGAACGGTCGCGAACGTCCCGGCGGACGGGCGGCGGGTCGTCGTCTCGGTGGTCTTGCGGCGCCTGGTCTGTCCAGTGCTCGGCTGCCCGCGGCAGACGTTCCGCGAGCAGGTTCCCGGCGTCGTGGAACGCTACCAGCGCCGCACCAACCGACTGACCAGCCAACTCGGCCTTGTGGTAAAGGAGTTAGCGGGCCGAGCTGGTGCCCGCCTCTCCCGCGTGCTGGCTTGCGCGATCTCCCGCTCAACCGCCCTGCGCCTGCTCATGCGCAGGGCGGCACCGCCGCTGCACGTGCCGCGTGTGCTCGGCATCGATGACTTCGCCCTCAAGCGCCGGCACCGCTACGCCACCGTGATCATCGACGCCGAGACCGGCGAGCGGATCGACGTGCTGCCCGACCGCACCGCCCAGAGCCTGGTCACGTGGCTGCGCGAGCATCCCGGGGCCGAATACGTCTGCCGCGACGGCTCCGGCTCCTACGGCGAGGCGATCCGCCAGGCCCTCCCCGAAGCGGTGCAGGTCAGCGACAGGTGGCATCTCTGGTCAAACCTGTGCGACAAAGTCCTGGCCGAGATCCGCTCCCACGCCGCCTGCTGGGCCACGGCTGTGAACCCCGCCCGGCCCGGAGGCATACGCGAGCAGACCACCCGCGAGCGCTGGCAGCGCGTCCACCATCTGCTCGACCAAGGCGTCGGCCTGCTCGAATGCGCCCGCCGCCTCGATGTCGCCCTGAACACCGTCAAGCGGTACGCCCGCATGAAGGAGCCCACCGGCGACCGCCGCGCACCCCGCTACAAGCCCACGCTCGTCGACCCCTACCGAGACCACCTGCGCACCCGCCGTGCGGAAGACCCGGCCGTCCCCGTCCTCCAACTCTTCCGGGAGATCAAGGACCTGGGATACACCGGCAGCCTCAACCTGCTCTACCGCTACATCACCCAGGGCCGCGCCGAGGGCGACAAGCCGGTCACCACCCCGCAGCGCTTCGCCCGCCTCCTACTCACCCGCCCCGAGAACCTGCGCGACAAGGACACCGCACTACTGCGGGAACTCACCGCAGCCTGCCCGGAAATGAGCGGACTCGCCCGCTTCACCAGCGAGTTCGCTCAGCTACTGACCCCAGCAGAGGGCAACGACGCCAAGCTCACCGACTGGATCACCACGGTCCGCGCTGCCGACCTGCCCCACCTGCATTCCTTTGCGAACGGCCCCGAACTCGACCGCGCCGCCGTCGATGCCGGGCTCACCCTCCGCTACCACAACGGCCGCACCGAGGGCGTCAATACGCGGACCAAGAAGATCATGAGGCAGATGCACGGCCGAGCCGGGTTCCCCCTACTTCGCCACCGCATCCTCCTCCAGTGACCACACAGCGCTACCACCGATTACGGGACAGAGCCGTTGACCGTACACACCCCGAACGGGAATCAGTGGATCTGCAGCACCAGGAGGGCGGTGTCGTCGGCGCGGCCGCCTGATGGCTGCGCGTGGGCCAGCAGTGCGTCGGCGACGTCATCCGGTGGGCCGCCGGCTTCGGAGAGGACCGCTGCGAGGTCGGTGAGGGCGGTCGAGTCGTCGGTGCCTGGGATTTCAATGAGTCCATCCGTGTAGAGCGCTAGGAGGGTGCCGGGCGGCAGGGGGATGTCGACGGTGGGGTAGTCCGCTGCGGGGTCGACGCCCAGCAGCGGGCCTGGCGGTGTTGCCAGGATGTCTGTGTGAAGCTCCGGGTGGCGCAGGAGGGGCGGGCAGTGGCCGGCGGTGGCCACCCGCGCTCTGTGGTCGTGGAGGTCGATGTGCGCATACAGGCAGCTGGTGAGGAGATCGGGGTCCAGGTCGGCGAGTAGTCGGTTGGTCCGGGCGAGCACCTCGCCAGGGGCCGAGCCGACGACGGCATAGGCGTGGACCGCGATGCGGACCTCGCCCATGAGACCGGCGGCGCTGATGCCGTGGCCTTGGACATCGCCGATGACGGCGGCAACCTCGGTGGCGGACAGGCGGATAAGGTCGTAGAAATCCCCGCCGACGTCTATGCCGTGGCTGGCGGGTAGATAGCGGGCGGCCACCTCGAGGCCGGATATCGTCCGCACCGTCCTGGGCAGCAGGCTGGCCTGGAGCCCTTCGGCCACCTCGTGCTTGGCGTCGTACTGCCGGGCCCGGTTGAGGGCTTGGGAGATCAGGGAACTGATGGCGGTCAGTGTGGTGCGCTCCTGCAGTGCGAAGGAGTGGGGGCGTTGGTAGCCGATCACGCAGACGCCGACCAATTGCTGGGAGGCCATGAGCGGTAGCCATGCCCATGCGCCCAGGCGATCGTCGATGGAGGCGCTCCGGGGGTAGGCCGCACGCAGCTCCTCCGGGTTGGCGAAGAAGGAGGGCACACCTTCGGCGAGATCCCAGGACGGTGCGTCGGCGGCCAGCCCGGGGAGCGGGATGCTGGATGCCAGGGGGGCGTGGTCGACAAGGTCGACCAACTCCGGGCTGAAGCCGTGGTGGCCCGCCACCCGTACCCGGCCCGCCTCGGCGACCAGCAGTGCGAAGGCCTGCGCGTCCAAGGCGACCAGAAGGTCGCGGGCTACCAACTCCACGACCTCCTCCACGGACGCGACCGCGGCCAGGTCGCTGGAGAGCTGCATCATGTGCAAGAGGGCCTCCAGGCTGGCGGGGCCAGGCACCACTCCGATGCCGAGGGCCGGTTCATCCTGGCTGTTGCCGGCAGCGACTGGAATGGAGATACGCAGGCTCACCCCGGTGCGGCCGGGGTAGAGCTGGAAGAGCAGATCCTGGCCGCTGCGGGGGTGTTTGGCGGTGTAGAAAGTCGAAAGCCGGCTCGCGACCGCGGTTTGATACCGCAGTTGGGAGCCCGGGGCGGCCAGCCACGGCACGGCTTCCCACAGCCGTGCGCCCAGCAGGTGTGGGATGCCCTCACCCAGCAGGTCGGCCGCAGTGCGGTCGACGAAGGTGATCCGGCCCCGAGTGTCGAGCCGGCACGCCCCTTCAGGGAGCGCGGCTATGAAGTCCGCTGCGTGCTGAGGCCGAGATGCCGAGGTCTGCGAGGGCGTCGGCCGCAGGACGCGCGGCTTGGGCCCGGGATGCAGGCCGTGCCCGGTGTCGGCGGCGTCCTGTAGGAGCAAGGCGATGCAGCGCGCTGCGGTGGTGAGCCGGCGACGTGCGTGCGCATCCAGGCCGGGCGCTTCCCCGGAGAACAGCACCAGCAGGACGCCTCGCACGACATCGCCCGTGACCAGCGGGGCCACGGCGGCCGCGCCGAGGAAGGTGAAGGCCAGGGCGATGTGGGGGTAGCGGCGAGCGAGTTCCTCCCCAGATGCGACCCACACCAGATGCCGCCCGATCACCGCTTCGGCGAGCGGGCCGTCGGCCGCCGCAGCCGCTCGTACGCGCCGCAGCTGACTGGCCAGGCCAGGCGGCATTGCCAGGCTTACGTCCAGGACCAGCACGTCGTCGCGGGGATCGAGCAGGAGGAGCGCCCCCGCGTGCGCGCCCACGCCAGCCACCGTCCGGGCCACTACCTGATCCAGCAGCTCCTGGACGGCAGCGCATTGCAGATCCTCGTCGCCGGCCATCCGCTTCGCTCACTTCGCGGAGTTATATGCCTATTTGCATGATAGGCGCGGCCGCTGCCACTGCATCCGCGCGAGAGGTGGGAACTGGCGCCGCGCCCTCAAGGAGCGTGGCCCCTGCAAGTCACGGCAGATCGAGGCTGTGCAGTGGGCGCCCTCGGGATGCAGTCGCACGCCAAGGACGTTGCCATTGACCACATTGTTTCCATTGCCTACATTGGAGGTGTCGGCGTCGGCCCCCGGCCATGGCAGTCCAGGGGTCGAGGAGAGGAGAGAACAATGAACCACTGCATACGCGGGGCCGGCGCCACCGCTGTGACGAAAACGGACCGGACGCCGCTCGTGGAGCCGGTGCACCCTCGCGACGTACCCGACGCTGCGATCGCGATGCTCGACGCGAACGGGACCGTGGTCGGCTGGACCCAGGCCGCTCAGCGGCTTGTCGGCTACTCGGCCGGGGAGGTGGTGGGCCAGTCCGCCGCACTGGTGCTGCCATCCTCCGAGGACACGCTGAGGGCTTCAGCAGTCGCCGAGCAGTGCCGTGCCGATGGTGGCTGGTCCGGCACTGCGGCGGTTCGCCACCGCAAGGGCCACATGCTCACCATGAGTCTGCGCATCTCGTTGCTGCGGGGGCAGGACAAGAGCATCCGGTGGCTTGTGTCGGTGACCGACATAGGCGCGCTCTCCTCGGGGCCGGCGAAGCAAGCGAGCGGATCGGTGCGGGAGTCGCTGCTCACCCGGACCCCGATCGGCATCGTCGTTCGTGACCCGCAGCTGCGCTGCACCTGGGTGAACGACGCCATGGAGAGCTGCGACGGCGTTGCTCGTGACCGACGACTGGGACGCCGTCTGACGGACATGCTGCCCGGCTTCGAGGCCGAAGCACTCGAGGCGGTGATGCGGCAGGTGCTGGAGACCGGCATCACCACGGTCCACGAGTACCGGTCGTGGCCGCCGGCGGATCGGCACCAGGAGCACGCCTTTTCGGCCTCGTTCTTCTGTCTCGTGGATGCCTCCGGCCAGGCGGTCGGGGTGTGCTCCATGAGTGTGGATGTCAACGACAGCCGGCGGGCACGTGAGCGCCTCGCCATCCTGAGTGAGGCGAGTACGCGCATCGGCATCACTTTGGACGTCGTGCGGACCGGGCAGGAACTGGCCGACCTTGCCGTTCCACTGCTGGCCGACTACGCGGTCGTCGACCTGGCGGAGGCGGTGGTGTCCGGGGAGGAGCCCTTGGCCCCAATCCACACGACCAGCGGCCGCCTCCCGGTTCTGCGCCGCGCGGGCCTGGCCTCCATTCACCCCGGGGCCCCCGAGTCGCCGTGGGCCCGCAAAGAGGCGGTCCCCGCCCCGCCGGGCTCGCCGTTCGCCGGCGTTCTGCGCACCGGCAGACCTCATCTGGAACCAGTGCTGGACACCTCCTCTGAAGGCACCTGGCTCGACCAGGACCCGGTACGGGCGCGCACGATCCGTGAGTACGGGATGCACTCCCTGATGGTGGTACCCATCCGTGCCCGGCGCCGCTTGCTGGGCGTGGCGGTGTTCGCCCGCTCCGAGGAGCTGGCGCCCTTCCAGGAGGACGACCTGCTCCTCGCGGAGGAACTCGTCACCCGGGCCGCGCTGTCCCTGGACAACGCCCGGCAGTACGTGCGCGAACACGCTGCGGCCCTCGCGCTGCAGCGCAACCTGCTCCCCCGACGGCTGCCGAGCGGCACGGCCATCGAAACCTCCTCACGCTATCTGCCGGCCGAAGCGGACAGCGGCGTCGGGGGCGACTGGTTCGACGTGATACCGCTGTCCGGCGCCCGGACCGCCCTTGTCGTGGGGGACGTCGTCGGCCATGGCATCAACGCCGCGGCGACCATGGGCCAGCTCCGCACCGCCGTCCGCACCCTCGCGGACCTGGACCTGCCCCCCGACGAACTACTGGCACACCTTGACGACACGGTCCGGCGGCTCGCAGAGGAGGACGGCCAGGACGCGGCACCACTGGGCGGCGCCACCTGCTTGTACGCCGTCTACGACCCGGCCACCCGCCGTTGCGTCATGGCACGGGCCGGGCACCCGCCGCCCGCGATCGTCGACCCGCAGGGCCAGGTCACCTACCCTGACCTGCCCACTGGAGCCCCCCTCGGCCTCGGGCTGGTCCCCTTCGAGTCAGTGGAACTGGAACTCGCCGAGGGAAGTCTGCTCGCGCTGTACACCGACGGCCTGGTGGAGTCCCGCGACGAGGACATCGATGTGGGCCTGCACCGTCTGGCCGCCGCCCTGGCCGATCCCGGGCAGCCCCTGGAGGAGCTGTGCTCCCGCGCGGTCGGAACCGTTCGGGCTCAGGCACTGCCCGACGACGTGACCCTGCTCCTCGCGCGGACCGGCGCACTCGAGCCGAACCAGGTCGCATCCTGGGATCTGCCGGCCAAGCCCGCCGCGGTCCGTTCCGCTCGGCAGGCGGCCGCCCGGCAGCTCAGCGAATGGGGACTGGAGCATCTCGTGGGCCCCACGGAGCTGATGGTCAGCGAACTGGTCACCAACGCCATCCGCCACGGCAACGGTCCGACCCGCCTGCGGCTCATCCAACATCAGGTCCTGACCTGCGAAGTCTCCGGTAGCAGCAGTCGCCCCGTGCGCCCGCGCCATCCCAGCGCCTTCGACGAGGACGGCAGCCGCCTCTTCCTCGTCAGCCAGCTGGCCCGCCGGTGGGGCTCCCGCCCCGGAGCGGATGGCAAGGTCGTCTGGGCCGAACAGGACCTGCCCTCCCCAACCGCTGCACCGTGATCACGGCCAGCCAGGCGGTGACTGCTTCCCCGATCCCCTGAGCCGCCGCCCTCTCCCCTATCTTGACCGGAAGAAGCGTAGAAAATGACTCGTCAGTACGATTTCGGAATCTCCACGACAGGCAACGCCCGGTGGATGGGCGTGTCCGGCGTTCCTGCGGGCGAGAGCCCGTACGCCTTCGACGGTCTGGCAGCCGCCGTGCTCGACGACCGAGGCGTGGTGCTGCGATGGACCGGGAAGGCCTGGGACCTGACGGGCTTCACCGCCGAGGAGGTGTGCGGCCGCCCCGTGCTGGAACTCGTGGCCGACCTCCCGGGCGAAGTCCGCAGTACCACGCAGATCCCGGCATCCGGCCGGGTATGGCTGCGGCACCGATCCCGCGACCCCGTCCACGTCACCTTCCGCTCCGCCAAGCTGGAAGGCTCCGCGGATTTCCTCGTGCTCGCCGCGCCCACCCGCCTTGTGGCCGACCACGAGCAGGGCGCAGCGCTCCTGCGCGCCCTGTCCGCACAGGACCGGATCACCATCGCCCTGCACGACGCGGACCTGACCATCAGGCAAACCAACGCCCCGCCAGGCGCCTTCTTCGCCGGCACCATACGGCCTGGCGCCCGGCTGGGCGACGTACTCTGCGCCGAGGACGCCACGGACCTCGAGGCAGTGCTGCGACAGGTACTCGAGACGGGCACCCCAGTCATCCGAAGGATTCGGCAAGTGAGCCGATGGCATGAGCCTTCGCAGCGGCAAGCCCTGTCACTGTCTGCGTACCGACTGGAGGACGCCCGAGGGCACCCCTCAGGGGTTGCGGCCCTGTACACCGATGCCACCGACCAGTTGCGTGCCCGCAGCCATCTGGACCTGGCTCGTAGGGCGGCTGAGCACGTCGGGACATCCCTGGACGTGGTGCGTACGGCTCAGCAGCTTGCGGACGTCCTCGTCCCCACCTTCGGGGACCTTGTCACAGTCGACCTTGCGCAGGCTGTGTTCGACGGGGACGAGCCCCCGGAGCGGCTCGGCGGTGGAGACCTTCATCTGCGCACTGCCGGGATGGCCCCGGCCGCGGCGCAGTGGCCGGCCGGGATCAAGGCCGGTGGCGCCGTACCTCCGGTCCGGGACAACCCGCTCCTGCGCAGCTTCCAGCACGGCCGTACGGTCGTTTTCAGCCGTGACGACTACCGCACGGCGATCGGTGACCCTCGGATGGTGGAGTACCTCTTCCCCGACGGCGCCCATTCGGTGATGTTCGCACCGTTGTACGCACGCGGCCTGCTGCTCGGTGGGGTGTCGGTCTGGCGCGTCGGCCGGACCGAGCTCTTCACCGAGGACGATGCGCAGTTCCTGGCGCTGATCGCATCGAGAGGCGCGCTCGCCGTCGACAACGCCCGCCGTTACGCGCGCGAGCACCTCGCGGCGATGGCGCTGCAGCAACGTCTGCTTCCCCCGGCCGCAACCGACACCGCGGCAGCCGAGACGGTCGGCATGTACCTGCCTGCCGGTGGCGGCGCACACATCGGCGGCGACTGGTTCGACGCCATCGCCCTGCCGTCCTTCCGGCTGGCCCTTGTCGCCGGGGACGTGATCGGCCACGGCATGGCCGCGAGCGCGGCCATGGGCCGCCTGCGTACCGCCATCCAGACCCTCGCCGACCTGGAGCTCGATCCCGACGAGCTGCTCACCCGGATCGAGGACCTGGTCGAGCGGCTCACAGCCGAGGCATCGCCCGTCGACCAGGACACCGTCGGCGCCACGTGCCTGTACGCGGTCTACGACCCGGTCACCAGGCGCTGCACCCTCGCCAGCGCCGGGCATCCGCCACCCGTCCTGATCCGGCCCACCGGGACCGCCGAGGCCGTCGAAGTCACCGCCGGTCCGCCCCTCGGCGTCGGCGGGCTGCCCTATGAGACCACCACCATCAGCCTCGAACCCGGCAGCGTCCTCGCGCTCTACACAGACGGCCTGATCGAACACGACGACGGGGACATCGACCACGCGCTGCGGCGCCTGTCGGCCCCCCTTGCAACAGCCTGCGATCCGGACCGCGCTCTGGAGGACACCGGTCGGGCGCTCCTCGCCGAACTGGCCGGCGGACCGCTGCGCGACGACGTGGCCCTGCTGCTGGCTCGCACCCGTGCGGTCCCGCCGCAGGACAGCGCCTATCGGGAGTTCCCGGCCGACCCGGCCGCTGTCTGCGAGGTCCGCGAGTGGACGGCACTCCACCTCACCCGATGGGGGCTGGAAGACCGCCTGTTCGCGACCGAAGTCGTCGTCAGTGAACTGGTGACCAACGCCATCCGCTACGGCTGTCCCCCGCTCCGCCTGCGCCTGGTCCGCCACAGGGAGACCCTCGTCTGCGAGGTCACCGACGCCAGCGCCACCCAGCCGCGCCTGCGTCGTGCCCGTAGCACCGACGAGGGGGGACGCGGCCTGTTCCTGGTCGCGCAACTCTCGGCGCGCTGGGGCTGCCGCTACGGCCAGGACAACAAGACGATCTGGACGGAGCAGCGCATTGCGTGAGCGAGGAGCCCCGCGCCGAGCGGCCCGGCACCGCACGGCTGCACACGCAGACGGCCTAGAGGGGCCCGGCGTCCGCAATCGGGAACGACGCCGGGCCCCTGCTGTGCCTCCGGAAGAGGGTTACTCCATGGCCGCCAGGGCGGCGTCAACACCTGCGGTGGGTGAGCCCAGACCGGTGACTGTGTCGTAGCCGGGGCCGGCGGTGCACTCCGTACCGCACCTCCCGTTGGAGCCGGCGGTGATGTCACGCAGGTAGCTGCCGTCGAGCGCGTAGACGTCGGTGTGTGCGGTGTCGCCGTCGGGGCCGTCGGAGGCCAGGTGCGGCTTGCCGTCGGTGGCCCGGAGCTGGTCGGCGGAGGCGATGATCGCACCCCAGATCGGGGCGGACAGACTGGTGCCGCCCACCTTGAGCCACACGGAGGTGGTGGCGTCACCGGAGGCCATCGTCAGGTAGACCGGCACGCCGGTGGCGGGGTCGGCCACGAAGCTGACGTCCGGCGTGGCCCGCAGCGGCGAGGACTGCACGCCGTCCTGGTAGGCCGGGCGCGGCTCGAAGTAGCTCAGGCCGCCGCCGGTGGACCTCCACGCCGTCTCGTCGAGGGTGTTGCCGTCGGCGTCCAGTTGGAGGTTGGTGCCTCCGATGGCCAGGGCGTACGGGTTGGTGGCGGAGTAGCCGCCAGGGTAGCCGCCGTCCCCGGTGGACTGGACGCAGACCGAGTCGGCCAGCTTGCAGTGGCCGTCGTAGAACCCCTGCTCGGAGAACTCGCCGGTGCCCCAGCTGTTGCTGACCGCCGCCGGGTGAAGTGCCGCTGCGACGTCGTCCGCCCGAGCGAGCGCGGCCATGCCCGCGTCCGTGCCCTCGACCAGGACGATCTTCGCCCGCGGGGCCACGGAGTGCGCCCACTCGATGTCCAGCGCCGCCTCCTCGTTCCAGCCGGTGTCGACGTCGGGCTGGGTGCCGTCCGCATAGACCTGCTGGAAGTCGAAGCAGCTCGTGCCCGCGCTCACCGCGTCACAGGTCTGCGGCAGGCCGAAGTGCGCGGAGAAATGGTTCAGGTCCTCCTTCGCCGTCGGGTAATGGTAGGCGTCGACGATCGCGACGGTCTGGCCGGTGCCGTCGCCCCTGAGGCCCAGGCGCGCCTGGATCTGCTGCGGGGTGTAGCCGCGGGTGACCTCGCCGGCGTTGTCGCTGCCCACGCTGAGCTTCTTGGCTGCCGGCGTCCTGCTCTGGATCTCGATCGGGACGGAAGCGGTGCCGATCGGCAGGGCGAGGTCCTTCAGCGGGCTCGCGCTGCGGAGGGGGCCGTCGTGGGACTGACCCGCCGCAGAGGCGGTCTGCAGGGCCGCCGCGGATGCGTCACCGTTCGGGGGGCCCGGGATCCGGGTGGGCTCGTCCTCCGAGAGCTTGTAGGTGGTCAAGCCGTGCGGCATGTAGTCGATGTCGTTGACGGCGTCACCGATGGACCGCGCCGAGATGTTCAGGGCTCGCCAGTCGAGCGCGAGACCGATGATGTCGTCACCCGGTCCGTCGCCCAGGTTCACCGTCTGGACCTGGCTCGCCCCCAGGGCGAAGTCGGTGGCACTCTCGCGGAGGAAGCCGTCGTTGTCCGCGAAGGGCGTGTCGTAGGACCACAGGTTCTGGTAGGCGCCGACGAACGCTTCGGTTCCCCCGACGGACCTGGCCAGCACTCCGGAGTGGAAACCCAGGAAGGTGGGCACGTCGTAGGGCTCGCCGCCGTCCGCGGGGTACACGTAGTCGTTGAACTCGCGCATCTCGACCATGCCGGTCTTCTTGGAGGCGACGAAGCCCTGCGACATACCCGGGCTCTCGTAGTTCCTGATCACCGCGCCGGTGCGGGAATCGAGGATCTGGACCAGGTGATGGTAGGTCCTGAAGTCGCCGGTGTACGCGAAGGCGACACCATGCCCGTCCGAGTCCGGGATGTTCGGGCCGGCCAGCGCGGGGTTGGTCGGCACGACGGCGACGGCACCGGGATCGGTCGGTGTCTCGGTCCAGACCGGGGCGCCGGTGGCGGCGTCCAGGCTGACCGCCGTCGGCGCCGGATCGGTTGCCTCCGTAGGAAGGCCGATCCCCTGGTGGGTGCCGCCGTACTCAAGGAACAGGTGTCCGGTGGCGTCCGTGGTGACGCTGGAGAAGACCAGGCTCTTCCCCTCCGTGCCCTTCGGCCGGTACGTCCACAGCTTCCTGCCCTGCGCGGTGTAGGCGGTCAGGCTGCTGCCCGGCACGACGACGGCGGACCCGCCGTGGCCGTCGCCCGCGACCGTGAGCGAGGCGACAAAGCCGCCTGTGTGCACGTTCGCGCGTACCTCACCGGTGTGCGTGCCCAGCACGGCGAAGCCGTGGTCGGTCGCGGCCACCACGGAGTCGCCGGACCCGCCCTTGCCCCCGGCCTGCAGGAGTTGCAGGGTGTGCACCGAGCTGTCGACCGTGGCTTCCCACAGGACGGCCGGTGTCGCCTTCTTCAGGGTCCTGCCGTCGAGCGCGAAGACACCGCGGCTCTCACCAGCGGTGATCAGGTCCTTGACCCCGTCCCCGTTCACGTCGGTGGCAACGGCCGCGTAGGGGTCGCCTGCCAGAGGCATCGCGTGCAGCGCACCGCTGTGGGGGTTGACCGTGTAGGCGGTGTCGTCGTAGCCGACCGTGAGCAGTCCGCCCTGGTAGGGGGTGAACGTGTCGCCGGAGACGGCGCCCTCCTGCCGCCAGTCGAGGCGGCCCGTCGCGGCCTTCAACGCGACCAACTGCGTGTGCTCCGGACCCGAGGGGGCCGCGGCGGTGGCGTTCGTCGGATCGGACAGCGACGCGAGCACCTCGCCGCCGTTCGCGTCGAAGGACACCTCCATGACCGGGGCGTTGTGCCCGCCGACGGTGGAGGCAGTGGTGTAGGTCCACAGGGTGCGGCCCTGGGCGTCCCAGCCGGAGACGGTGCTCTGACCGTCCGACAGGTCCGCGTTGATGCCCAGCTCCGCGACCGCGAACCGGGGCCGGCCGCCGTGCGCGTCCGGCAGGACCTGGAACGTCTCCGGGACGGTGCCCTCACGCGAGGCGAGCACCGTGCGGGCGCCGCTGTGCGCGTCGATTGCGGTCAGGTCCCAGCGCACCCTGTCGAAGGGGTCGTTCTGCTCGACCACCAGCACGCGGTCCGCACCCGGGTCCTTGACCAGCATGCGCGGGTAGCCGGGGGTCTTGGCCTGCGCTGCGACGCTGCCGTCGGAGGCGTCGAGCACGAGCACGTTGCCGTCGGCCGGGCGCGGGGTGCCCAGGCCCATGGGCGTGTCCGACCAGGACGCGGCGACCCGGTCAGCGCCCATCGGGGTCAGATCGCCCCAGTGGGCCCAGGGCGCGTGCGTCGAGTAGGTCCAGTCGGCGGTCCCGGTGAGCTTGCCGTGAGCGGCGCGGCTGAAGCGGTAGGCCGTCAGGTTGCTGCGGCTGTCGCCCTGCTCGGCCACCGGATCGGCGCCCCAGTCCGGGCCGGTCGAGTCGGCGACGATCAGTTCGCCGTCCTGGACCAGCATCGAGCCGACGAAGCCGGGGAGCAGCTTGGTCCAGGCCGTGCTGCCGGTGCGTCCGTCCAGGATGGTGAGGAAGGCGCCGTAGTCCACCTGCGAACCCGGCGAGGAGAACGGCCGGAGCGGCCAGTCGCCCACCGCGTACGCCACGGCGACGTCGTCGACACCGTCGCCGTTGAAGTCGCCGGTCGCGTAGGGACGCTTACCGGTGGCCGACATCTGGTACGGGTTGTAACCGGCGTAGAGGTTCGGCAGGTACGGATAGGGCTGGAACCAGTTGGCGGGAGTGACCTGCCAGTCCTGGTAGAGGGACGCCGCTCCGCGGTTCCACACCTGCTTGCCCTGGGCGTCGTACCGGCCGACGGTGCCGCCGCTGAAGACGCTCACCCAGTCCTTGGTGCCGCCGAGTGCCACGCCCTCGGCGAAGCCCCGCGCGGTCTCCCACTGGCCGGTCCGCTTGAAGCCCGGGGCGGTGGACGCGGAGTCCGCGTGCGCCCCCGAACCTGTCGCAGACTTCGCCAGTGTGGCCGGCAGCGCCGGGGCCGCGGCGGCGGGGCCTTCCATCGCGGCAACCTGTCCGGGCGTGCCGTCGATACGGGTCTGGTAACGCTTACTGAGCTTCTCGATCGCGGCCGTGGTCAGCCGGACGCCCTCGGCGCCCTGCGCGGGGTGGGCCTGAACCGGCGGTGCGACCAGGATGCCGGCGCCGACCGCCAGCACGGTTGTGACTATGCCGGAGCGGATGCCCCTTCTTCTGCTTCTCAATTGCACACGTATCTCTCGGAAGACGGGGGCGGGACGGCGGCCTCGATCGGTGCGACGGCGAACCGTCCCGTGGGGATGGCCGGTACTGTTCCATCGCGGAACCCGTCGCCGGGAGAGAAGGACCTGGCCGATGCCGGTCAGTGGCTGGTAGCGGCCAGACGATGCGCTGCCCGGACCGAGACGCGAGAGAGAAGCGAACCCGTGCTGGAACCCCTGGGCCTTGACGAGCCGACCGAGCGTGCCTATCGCCGCCTGGTGGCCTCGCCGCCGCTGACCGCGACCGAACTCGCGCGATACGAGTCCTGCAGCACCGGACAGGTCCGCCGCATGCTGGACGAACTGGTCACGGCCGGCCTCGCGGTGCCCTCGGCGGCACGGCCCACCCGCTACGCGGCCCTGGATCCGCGGATCGGGCTGGCCGCCCTGATCCGAGCGCGCCAGCTGGAACTCGAGCGCGCGGCGGCCGCGCTGGACGCCTACGGCGCCGAATTCAACGAGCGCAAACTGAGCTCTGATCCCAGCCGGGTGGTCGAGCTCATCGAGGGGCCGACCGCCATCACCGCCTGGCTGACCGAGCTGATGGCAGGCACCGAGCACGAGGTGCTGTGCTTCGACACTCCGCCCTACCTCACGGCTGACGCGACCGCGCTGCGGTCGGAGCAGGACCTGCTGGCCCGGGGCGTGCGCGCACGGGCGGTCTACTCCAGCCAGGTGCTGGCCGTCCCCGAGCGCGCGGACCTGCTCCGGCAGCTCGTGCACCTCGGGGAACAGGCCCGGGTGCTGCCACATGTGCCGCTGAAACTGCTGGTCTTCGACCGGCGCGACGCCCTCGTTCCGCTCACTGCCGGCGACGACGGCGTGCGCAGCACCGCCGTGCTGGTACACCGGTCGCCGCTCTGCGACGCCCTGGTCGCACTCTTCGAGGAGAGCTGGCAGCAGGCCACCCCGGTCTTCGGCAGCAAGGCGCCGGAGACGCAAGACCATCCGGAACTCAGCGAGGCCGAGCGTGCCCTGCTCCACCTGCTCCACGCCGGATTGAAGGACGAGACGATCTGCCGGCAACTCGGCCTCAGCGAACGCACCTTGCGCCGCCGGATCACCGACCTGACCGCCCGACTCGGGGCGACCAGTCGTTTCCAGGCGGGCGCGCAGGCGGTCCGCCGCGGCTGGATCTGAGTGCGGCGAGATCCGATGGGGGCTCCCTTCCTGCGGTAAGTGGCGATACGTGGCGATGCGCGGGGGGCCGCCTTCCTGCCTACGCTGGGAACCAGGACGCGGCGCGTCGCCTGCATGCGGCCGGCGGCGACGTCCAGGTTGGGATGGGACGGTGCCCATGTCCAAACATCACGGTGGGGGCCGTAGCGCAGATCCAGCGGTCAAGCCTCAGGCCAGAATCCTGCTGGACGCGCAGGGGCTGGTCACCGAGTGGAGTGATGGAGCGGTCCGCCTGCTCGGGTGGACGGCGGAGGAGGTGAACGGCCGCGCGTTGGCGTCGCTTCTGGCCGGTCCGGATGAAGCCGCCCCGGCGGAGATTCCCCAGCAGCCGCCTGCCCGTGGTGCTTGTCGGGTTCGGCTGCGCGACCGCTTCGGGCAGACGCACGAGGTAGATCTGCGGGTGTGCCTCTGTGCCGCTGCCGAGGCGACGGTGACCTGGGCCGTCTTCCTGCAGGAAGCAGGTGGCAGCGACCCGGGAGAGTTCGACCGGGCGGTGGTGGACGCGCTGCTCACCGAGTCGACGATCGGGCTGAACATCTTCGACAGCGAGCTGCGGTTGGTACGGGTCAACACGGAGTCGTCGGGGCTGCGCGGCATCGATGCCGCGGACCTCGTCGGCCTGCGTGCACGCGATGTCGCTCCCGGCGTGGTGACCGACGAACTCGAGCAGCTGATGTACGACGTTCTGGAGAAGGGGGAGCCGGTCCTCGACTTCCTGCAGCCCGGCTACCCGCCTGCCGATCCGCGGCGCGAGCGGATCCTCTCCATGTCGATATTCCGGCTGCAGAACCCCTCGGCCCGGGTCCTCGGGCTGGCCGGCCTGGTGGCCGACGTGACAGAGCGCATCCGTGACCGGGCACGTCTGGACCTGCTCAACGATGCCGGCGTGCGCATCGGCACCACCCTGGACATCACCCGGACCGCCCAGGAACTGGCCGATGTCGCGGTTCCCCGGGTGGCTGACGGTATCGCGGTGGACGTGCTGGAGTCCGCCTTCCGGGGAGAGGTCGTCGAGCCCGGCTCAGCGATCGGCGAGGTCACCGTACGGCGCGCCGCGTTCGCCGCTGCCGAGGGTACGGGGATGGAACCGGCTTTCGCCGTCGGCGAGAGGCTGACGCCGGACTTTCCGACCCCGTACACGCAGGCTCTGGCGGACCTGCGGCCACGCCTGCTTCAGCACCTGGACGAGGGAAGCGGGTGGTTGGCGCCCGAGGGGATCCTGGCGCAGCGGCTGCGCGGCGGCGGAGTGCACTCGCTGATGGTTGTGCCACTGGCGGCCCGGGGCGTGGTGCTGGGGGTGGCCGTCTTCTACCGGTCGGCGAAAACCGCTGAACCCTTCGATGAGCAAGAC
Source organism: Peterkaempfera griseoplana (assembly GCF_001418575.1). Lineage (GTDB taxonomy): Bacteria > Actinomycetota > Actinomycetes > Streptomycetales > Streptomycetaceae > Peterkaempfera > Peterkaempfera griseoplana. The sequence goes on along the minus strand of NZ_LIQR01000152.1, from coordinate 5,686 downwards.
CTGACGATCGCTGCGGAACTGGCCTCCCGTGCGGCGGTGTGCGTGGACAATGCCCGCCGGTACATGCGCGAGCACACTGCAGCCCTCGTCCTGCAGAGCAGCCTGCTGCCGCAGGGCCTGCCCGCTCAGAACGCGGTCGATGCCGCCTACGCCCATCTACCGGCCGCCAGAGGCGGCGGAACGTGGTTCGACCTCATCCCGGTGTCCGGTGCCAGGGTGGCCCTGACCGTCGGGGAGGTGGCGGGCCATGGCATGCGTACGGTGGCCACCATGGGGCGGCTGCGGGCCACCGCCAACAGTCTTGCCGCCCTGGACCTGGGCCCGGAGGAGGTGCTCGCGCACCTCAACGACCTGATGGTCCGGCTTGCCGAGGAGGCTCGACGGACCGCGGCCAACGACCCGCTCGGCGCGCTGGCGACCACCGCATCGTGCGTGTACGCGGTCTACGACCCGATCTCGCGCGTGCTGGCACTGGCGCGCGCGGGACACCCGGAGCCGCTCGTCGCCTACCCGGACGGCGCGGTGGAGACCGTCGAGGCCCCCGCCGGGCCGGCGCTGGGCACGGAGGGGCCCCCTTATGAGACCGCCGAGCGGCAGCTTCCCGAGGGCAGCATGTTCTCCCTGTTCAGCGTCGGGCTCCCGCGCAGCGTCGCGGGACACGGGCTTTCCGAGGAGGGCATCGCTCGGCTGCAGCGGATTCTGGCACACGGTTCCTCCGTGCAGGGGATCTGCGACGAGACGATCTACACCCACCTGGCTGGACGGCCGGATGAGGACGTGGTCCTGCTCCTCGCCCGGACCCGGGTCCTGGGCGAGGAGCAGGTTGCGTCCTGGACGTTCCCGAGTGATCCAGCGATCGTGTCGACGGCCCGTACCCTGGCCGATCGGCAGCTGGCCAGCTGGAACCTGTCCGAGCTGGCGATCACCACCGAGCTGGTCGTCAGCGAGCTGGTCACCAACGCCCTGCGCTACGCGGGCGGCACCATCCAGCTACGGCTGATCCGGGACCGCGCGCTGATTTGCGAGGTGACCGACCGCAACACCGCGGCACCGCACCTGCGTCACCCGCGCACCACGGACGAAGGCGGACGCGGCCTGCTCATGGTCGCCCAGCTGACCGAACGATGGGGCACCCGCCGCATCAGCAGCGGCAAAATCATCTGGGCCGAGCAGCCCCTTCCCGCCGAGCCGAACGCGTCGCCCACCGGGCACTCTGACGGCTAGACGACGCGTCCCGTGGCCGAGGATTCCACCGGGATGGCGATCAGGTCGCTCGGGGGACGGGCAGCGGCCGGGTGGCGATTTCCTGGGCCTCCTCGCAGGCAAGACCGAACATGCGCAGCAGCCGGGCGGCCAGCTGGTCGGTGACGTGATCGACGTCCAGTTCGGGGTGGCTCTCCAGCAGGTGCATGACCCCCAGCAGGGCGCCCCCGACCATGGCCACGGCGGTCGGCAGCTCGCCGATGTCCAGCCGTCCGCTGTCCGCGGCGGCTTGGAGGTCACGCATCGCGTGCGGGGCCAGGCCGCTCTCGGAGGTCAGATTGGCGAAGCCGGTGCGCATGAAGATGCTGGCGACCTGGGGGTGCGTGCGCTGCAGCCTGCCGGTCAGGCGGACGCTGGCGGCGAAGATCTCCGCCGGGTCCTGCAGGTCCCCGACGACCGAGTCCAGGAGCGCGCCGTGTTGCTCCAGGGTGAGGGACACGGCCGCCTCGAACAGCTCGTCCTTGCTGGAGAAGTGGTTGTAGAAGGAGCCGAAGCCCACATCCGCGGCCTCGGTGATGTCCTGAATGCTCACGTCCGTCCGCCCATGCTCGGCGAGGAGTCGCTGCGCGGCGGCGATCAGGGCGGCCCGGGTGCGCGCCTTGCGCCGGTCCAGGCGGTTGGGCGCCTGGCTGTTCACCGCGCCCGGTCCGTAAGCACTCATGGCGCTCAGCCTACCCAGCCCAAACATCACTTGATTGTTTCATCAGTGTTGATGTCTCTTGACGAATTGGGCATCTGTACTGATGCTTTCATCAGTTGTGACCGGACGTTGCTCCTCGAGGTGGTTCGGTCGATACCGCCAGGACTCAGGAGAGCCCATGAACATCCCGGTCGTCCGTACTGCCGAAGGCTGGTGGGTGGAGAGCAGCACAGGACGGCTGCACCGCGTCGACACCGACGCGAACACCACCGCCGGCCTGCTCGCCGACCGCGCTGCCGTGCAGGATGCCGCCGCCCGGGCCGCGGCCGACCCCGACGCCGGGCAGCCGGCCGAGGAGGCGGAGCTGCTCTCGCCGGTCACCACCCCCTGCCGGCTGGTGGCGCAGATGGTCAACTACCGCTCCCACGCGGTGGACTCCGGCTTCGACCCGGACACCGTCCCGCCGGTGTTCTTCCGCAAGGCCTCAGGGTCCGTCAGCGGCCCGTACCAGGATGTCGTGCGCCCGTCGCATGTGCGCTTTCTCGACTACGAGATCGAGTTGGGGCTGGTGATGGGCGCGGACCTCCCGGTCGATACGGAGGTCACCGATGCGACCCTGCCGCAGTTCGTCGGCGCCCTGGTCGTCGCCAACGACGTCAGCGCCCGTGACGTGCAGCTGCCCAAGACCCAGTTCTACGAGTCCAAGTCCTACGCCACCTTCACCCCCCTGGGACCCCGGCTGCTCCTGGTCGACGCCGACGACCTGGCACGCCTGTCCGACCTGCGGCTCACCCTGAAGGTCAACGGGGCCACCCGCCAGGACCACACCACTACGGGCATGATCGTCCGACCCGAGCGCGCCCTCAGCCTGCTGGCCCGCTTCCAGACCCTGCAGGCCGGTGACGTGCTCCTCACCGGAACCCCCGGCGGCACGGCCCTGAAATCACCGGGCAAGCTGCAGGCCAAGCTCGCCGCCCTGCTGCCCCCGCAGAAGCGCTGGCAGAAGTTCTTCGCCCGCCAGCAGCACAACCCCCTCTACCTGCAGCACGGCGACGTCGTGACCGCCCGCATCGCCACCGACGACGGCGCACTGGACCTCGGCGAGCAGCGCACAGTGGTGCGCGCCCGCTGACGGCTCCCGGGATCCCCCGCCCCGGAGCGGCCGGCCCGATCCCCCAACGGGCCCGGCCCCTCATCTCCTCCTTCACCCCTGCAAAGGCGCACCGGTGACACTCATGCCCCACGACCTGCTGTGGCCTGCCTGCGACGGCCCCGCGGACCCGGTTGTCATTGAAGCCGTTCCGCTGGACGAGCGCGGTCTTCCCGCCACCACCTACGACGCCCTCCTGCGTGCCGCCCGACTATGGCCTGACCGGCCGGCCCTGACAGTGCTGCCCGATGCCGAGCACTTCCGCCACCCCGCCACCACGACCTTCGCGCAGCTGCGCGACCAGGTGCATCGCACCGCCAACCTGCTGCACGCTCTCGGTGTCACCCGCGGCGCCGCGGTGGGGCTGCTGTCGCCGAACACGGCAGAGCTGCCGGGCGGTCTCCTGGCCGCCCAGACCGTCGGTATCGCCGCCCCGGTCAACCCCGGACTGGCGCCCGAGCACGTCGAGCAGCTGCTACGGCGCGGCGGTAGCAGGGTGCTCATCTCCGCGGGGCCGCAGCTGGACCCGCAGGTGTGGGCGACAGCCCGGCGGGTCGCGTCCGCCCTGCGGCTGGACGCACTCCTCGCCCTGGCCCCTACCGGCGGCGACGGCCCCAGGCCCGCCCTGGAACCGGTCGAGGGCGTGTGCGTCGGCTACCTCACCGAGATGGCCGCAGCCCACCCCGCCGACCGGCTGGTGGACATCGACCCGCCGGCCGCCGAGGACCTGGCAGCCTACTTCCACACCGGAGGCACCACCGGCACCCCGAAGCTCGCCGCCCACACGCACACCAACGAGGTCGTCGACGCCTGGACGGTGGCTGCCAGCACCCCCCTCGACAGCGAGTCCGTGATGTTCGCGGGGCTGCCGCTGTTCCACGTCAACGCCCTCATCGTCACCGTGCTCGGTCCGCTGCTGCGCGGCCAGCGGGTGGTGTGGGCCGGGCCGCTGGGCTACCGCGATCCCGGGCTGTACGGGGTGTTCTGGAAGCTGGTCGAGCACTACGGGATCACCGCCATGTCGGCAGTGCCCACCGTGTACTCCGTGCTCGCCCGCACGCACCTCGACGCGGACATCTCCACCCTGCGGTTCGCCGCCGTCGGCGCCTCGCCCCTGCCGCCCGCCGTACGGGAGGCCTTCGAGAACCACACCGGTGTCGCGCTGTGCGAGGGCTACGGGCTGACCGAGGCGACCTGCGCGTCGGCCCTCGGCATTCCCGGCCGCCACCGGCCCGGCGCCGTCGGCCGGCGCCTGCCCTATCAGCAGCTCAAGACCGTGCGGATCGACCCGGACACCGGCGCATGGCACGACCTGCCACCCGGAGCCACAGGCGTGCTGGCCATCAGGGGCCCCGTGGTCTTCCCCGGCTACGTCGCCGAGCACACCGCCCAGGGCCCCCGCCTGGACAGTGGCGGGAAGATCCGGAACGGCTGGCTGGAGACCGGCGACGTGGCCCGCATCGACGCCGACGGCTTCGTCTCCCTGACCGGTCGCGCCAAGGACCTGATCATCCGCGGGGGCCACAACATCGACCCCGCGGTGATCGAGGACACTCTGCTCACCCACCCCCAGGTCACCGCTGCCGCCGCTGTCGGCTGCCCCGACCCACACGCAGGTGAGGTCCCCGTCGCCTACGTCGCCCTGGCCCCCGGCGCCGGCGTGGCACCCGCCGACCTGCTCAGCTGGGTCGCTGAGCGGGTCGGCGAACGCGCCGCGGCCCCACGCGAGGTGACCGTGATCGACGCCATCCCGGTCACCGCGGTCGGCAAGCCCTACAAGCTCGGCCTGCGCCTTGACGCCACCCGCCGCGCGGTCCACGCCGAACTCACCGCGCTCGGCGCCGACTGCGGCCTGGAACAGATCCTCTGCCGGCCGCATGACGGAGACGTTCTGGTCGAGCTGCCCGCGCACCCCGACGAAGTAACCCGGGACCAAGTCACCGCGGCCCTCAACCGGTACGCCCTGCACTGGCAGTACGCCTGCGAACCCCTCACCTGACCCCAAGCGCCGCACTCCTTCCCGATGCGGCCGGCCGCCCCGACCGCACAAAGGACCCCCATGATTGCCACCCTTGTTCTGGCCTCCGTTCTCGCCGCGTTGTTCGTCGTTGTGGGGGTGGCCAAGCTCGTAGCCGTTCCCGCGATGCGCCAGGCCGCCACCCACGTGGGCATGACCACCACCCAGTACCGGCTGCTGGGAGCCCTGGAGGTGGCGGCTGCGGCCGGCCTGCTGGCCGGACTGCGGATCCCCGCGCTGGGCGCCGCCGCCTCGAGCGGCCTGGTCCTGCTCATGACCGGAGCCGTGATCGTGCACCTGCGCAGCGGTGACCGCACCGCCCGTTGCCTCCCCGCCGTCGTCACCGGCGCTCTGGCCGCAACCGACCTTGCCCTGTGGGCGATCGCCTGACTCACTTCCCACCAGCGGATTCGCCGACAACCGGTCCGGGGCCGCAACGCACCCACCGGCCCCGCGTGCGCCCGGCCCTCCACCTTGCCTTCGCCCTCGCGGAGCTCACGACCCTTCCCACCCCAGCAGGAAGCCGCCGAAGGGACACCCATGAACGACCGCACCCCCACCCCCACGGCCGAGCCCGTCCGCGGCCTCCTCCGCGCGCCCGCAGGCCCGCCCGGCG
>NZ_LIQR01000151.1:1727-8620 GCF_001418575.1 Peterkaempfera griseoplana | reverse complement strand
GGTCCGGGCCCGCTGCGGCAGCGTGCGCCGCACGGTGATGGCTCGGGGGCCGCCCAGGGGGACGTCACGTGCGGAGAGCACCTCGACGTGGCGACCCTCCGGCGCCGGGGCGCTGTCCGGTGCGGGGCGGCGCTGCGGCTCGACGGGCCCGGCCTCGGTGCTGCTCATGGTGTGACGCCTTTCACGACCGAAAAGGTTTTAGATTCAACGAATATGACGCGATGATAGGCCAACAGACCCCGGAGGTACAGCACCGCCCGGGGCGGCGGCGGAACGACCGAAGGAGTTCAGGTGAGTGACGTGACGCAGGCGGCGACAGGCCGGCGGATCTTCGTCGACAAGCAGAGCCCCCGCGCCTACCACGCCCTCGTCCAGACCTCGGAGGCGGTGCGGGCGGTCGCGGCGGACGCCGGACTGGACCGGGCGCTCGTCGAACTGGTCAACGTCCGCGTGTCGCAGATCAACGGCTGTGCCTACTGCCTCGATGTGCACACCAGGACCGCCCTGCACGCCGGCGAGACCGTGCAGCGCCTCGGCGTGGTGGCGGGCTGGCGCAACACCGACCTGTTCAGCGCCCGGGAACGGGCGACGCTCGCCCTGGCGGAGGCGACCGTCAGGCCGGCGGACACCGCCGCGCAGCAGGCCGCCTACGACGACGCCCGGCTGCTGCTGACCGACGACGAGATCTCGGCCGTGGTGTGGGTGGCGGTCACCATCAACGCCTTCAACCAGCTCTCCGTGGTGAGCAGGCACCCCGTGCGCCGCATCCCGGAGCAGTGACCGCCCCGCGAACGGCGCACGCCCTCGCGTCCAGCTGATCGGCGGGCCCCCTCGGAGATCGATCTCCGAGGGGGCCCGCCGTACGGCTCCCAGCGCCCCGCCGTCGCGGCGCGGCCGCGCCCCCGTCAGCGCGCGGCCGCCGTCCTCAGCCCGCGGACTCCGGGTCGCCGCCCAGCGCGGCCGCCATGCGCAGCCACCGCGCCGCCTCCTCGGCACGACCCTGGCGCTGCAGGGTCCGGCCGAGCATCAGGTGGGCGTACTGCTCCACCGGGTCGCGGGCGATCACCTCGCGCAGCTGCTCCTCGGCGCGGCGCAGCTGGGCGGAGTGGTAGTAGGCGCGGGCCAGCAGCAGCCGGGGGGCGAGCTGCCCGGGGAACTCCGCGACGACGTCGGCGAGCAGCCGCGCGGCCTCGGCGTACTCCTTCGCCTCGAAGAACAGTCCGGCACGCTCCCAGCGCTCGGCTGTGGTCTCCTCAATGTACGCGTTGGCGGTCATACGGGCTCCTCTCCCGGGTTGGTGTGGGGCATCCGGCCGGCGGGGACGACGCCGAGCCTGCCGCTCTCGAAGTCCTCGACCGCCTGGATGATCTCGGCCTTGGTGTTCATCACGAACGGCCCGAAGTGCGCGACGGGCTCACGGATGGGCCGTCCGCCGAGCACCAGCACGTCCAGGTCGGGCGTGCGGGTGTCCGGGTGGCCGGTGGCGGCCACCGTCAGGGCGCCGCCCGGTCCGAAGACGGCGAGCTGGTGGGCCTCCAGGGGGTGCTGGGCCGGGCCGACCGTCCCCCTTCCGGAGAGCGAGTACACCAGCGCGTTGAAGTCGGGCCGCCAGGGCAGGACGAGTCGGGCGCCGGGGCTGAGCGTCGCATGGATCAGGGTGATCGGGGTGAAGGTGCTGCCCGGCCCCCGGTGACCTGCGACGTCTCCGGCGATGACGCGCACCAGCGCCCCGCCGTCGGGCGAGGACAGCAGCGCCGCCTGGGGCCCTTCGATGCTCTGGTACCTCGGGGCGTCCCACTTGTGGGCACGGGGCAGGTTCACCCACAGCTGGACGCCGTGGAACAGGCCCCCGGACGCGACCAGTGCCTCGGGCGGCGTCTCGATGTGCAGGATGCCGCTGCCGGCGGTCATCCACTGCGTCCCTCCGTCGGTGATCAGACCTCCGCCGCCGTTCGAGTCCTGGTGCTCCATACGCCCGTCGATCATGTAGGTGACGGTCTCGAAGCCCCGGTGCGGATGCCATGCGGTGCCCTTGGGCTCGCCGGGCGCGTACTCGACCTCGCCCATCTGGTCCATGTGGACGAAGGGGTCGAGGTCGCGCGGCAGGACACCCCCGAAGGCACGGTGGACGGGGAACCCCTCCCCCTCGAAGCCCCGGGGCGCGGTGGTGACCGACCGCACGGCACGCTGTGCGGCGGCCTGCGGGTCGGGCTCCGCGATGCGCGGCAGCCGGAGCGTGCTCTCCACGGTCACGGCGGGCATGTCATCCTCCTCGGACAGCCGGATCGGAACGACTGGTTGAACATTGAACCATCGGGGTGCATTCCCGGGCCGCCGCGATCCTGTCGACCGCCCGAGGGACCGGGCGCCGGGCTACCCACCGACCCGTCGCCGCCCGCCCCTCCGCCGCCGCCCACCCGCACGAACGGCGGCCGCCACCGGAGGAGACGCGGCCCGCTCGGGGGGTCGAGCCGCGTCTCCCCCGGCAGCGGCCGCCGGGGCTGGACTCCGCGCCGAAGCAGCGGAGATGGGGGGCCGAATCCGGCCTCCGCCTTCCACTTCCACCCAACCATTCACAACATAAAGCGACAAGCTGTACGGATCAGACAGGCTACGGGAGCGGCGCGGCGCACCCCGCGCGCCTCGTCACCGCGGCGCGCCCCCGTCCGGCCACCGTCGGCCGTACCGCCGAGCCCCCGGTCCGCGGGCCGCAGCCCGACGGCGGGCAGTGACGACAACCGGCGGGCGAGGGCGGGCGCGCGGCCGCGTCCGGGCCGGAACGCACGGACGGGCCGCGCGGCACGAAGCCGTGCGACCCGTCCTGTGGCGCCGGAGCGCGATCGGTCTGTCGCTGCCGTGGTGGCGCTGCTACTCGGCGGCGGCGGCCACGGGCGCGGGGGCGGCCTCCGGCGCAGCCGCCGCGGGCGCGGGCGCGGCGGCGGGGACGTCCTCTGCCGCCGCGGAATCGCCGGTGTGCTCGGCGATGAACTCGTCGCCGAGCACCTCACGGGCCGCGTCCAGATGGTCGAGGTCGACCTCGCCGTGCTCGGCCGCGTGGCCGTCGAGGGCGAGGAGGATGCGCTCCACGGGCGCGTGCGACCCGTTGAGGCGCTGCTCGGCGTAGACGGCCACACCGAGCTTGAGGAAGAGCTTGGCGGCGCGGCGGTGCTCTGCGTACTCCTGGACGGCCTCCTCCCCCATCTCGAAGCCCTTGGAGGCGACCTCGACTATCTTCTTGATGAAGCTCATGCTGCGCTCCTGAACGTGCCGGTTGGGATGCTGCCTGCCGGGTGGCCTGCGAGAGGCGGCCGCTCCCGTACGCGGTGACCCTATGGCACGCAACTTCCCGTCCCCGCAGCAGGTGGGGCGTCCTGATGGAGCGTCAGCCGGGCTCCACCGGCGGCGGCGCCGGCGCGGGCCGGACGACCGGTCCGGGACGACTCCCGTCACTCCCGTCACTCCGCGGAGGCCGCGCCCGCGCGGCTCAGAGGTTGCGCCAGCGCGCCGAGGCGAAGGAGAAGCCGCCGAAGAGCACCAGGCCCACGGCGACCGCGATGAGCAGCCAGGGACCGGCCGGGGTCTGCGCGAAGCTGCGGAGCGTGGCGTCCATGCCCTTGGCCTGGTGCGGGTCGTAGCGGATGGCCGCCACCAGGACGAACACCCCGGCCAGGGCGTAGGTCACCCCGCGAGCGGAGTTGCCGCCCAGGCCCAGCACGGTGACGACGTCACGGGTGCGCCTGCCCATCGCCGCGGTGTCCAGCTTCCGCAGGAAGCGCCGCTGCGCGGCCCGTACGACGATGCCGGACCCGATCGCCGCCAGGGCGATGCCGGCGCCGGCGACCAGGAACTGACCGGCCGGCAGCCGCAGCGCGCCGGCCGTCCAGTCCTGCGAGGCGGCGTCGCTGCCGCTCTGCCCTCCCGACCCTGCCGCGTAGGCCGCGGTGCCCCAGCAGACGAAGGCGTAGAAGACCGCGCGGGCGGCGTTGAGCACCCGGCTTCCGGTCTTCTTCGGCCCGCCCCCGGCCCCGATGGCCAGCGAGGTGCGCCAGAGCGCCATGCCGGCGAAGCCCGCGGCCAGGGTCCAGAGCATCACCAGGCCGAACGGCTGGGCCGCCACCTGGTGCAGGGCACCCTGGCGGTCCGCCTGCGCCCCGCTCCTGCCCAGGGCGATCTCGACGGCCAGGGCGCCGATCAGGGCGTAGACGGCGCCGCGGGCGACGAACCCGGCGCGGCCCGCGGTGCGGAACGCGTCCCGCCGGTGCAGGCCGTGGACGGACGCCCGGTTCCGCCGGCCGCCCGGCCGTACTGTTCCACTGCTGACGTGAGACGACGTCACGAGGCCTCCTCGTAAGGGGGCTACGCGGTGGTGCGCAGCTTGACATCCCTCCGCCTGCCCCGGCGGCCGCCGGCCAACCGCCGGCGTTCCGCCTCGGGGCCGGCCCGGCCCCGCCACTGGGAGAGGAGCGGCGAACGGGGATCGTCCGTACGGGTGCGCCCCGCGCCGGTCAGCAGCTCCGCACTCCGTCGAGCGCGACCTCGAGGACCCGGTCGCGCTGTGCGTCGTCCACGAAGTTGGTCGTGGTGATGCCGGCGACCATCCGCAGCAGGTCGTCGAAGTCCATGTCCTTGCGGGCCTCACCGGCCTCCTGGGCGCGGACGAACAGGGGGCCGCCCGCCTCGTACATGGAGGCTCGGCAGGCGAGGAAGATCTCCGACTCGCCGTTCAGCGCCTCGCGGATCGCCCGCTTGGTCACCGTGTACTCCACGAAGCGGTGCAGCCAGGACGTCAGGGCCTGCCAGGGCTCCTGCCCGGCGACGTCCAGCGCCACCTGGCAGAGGGCGTTCACCTCGTCGGCGTAGACGCTCTCGAAGAGGTGCCTGCGGGTGGGGAAGTTGCGGTAGAGGGTGCCGATGCCCACTCCGGCCCGGCGGGCGATGTCCTCCAGGGACGCCTCGGCGCCCTTGTCGGCGAACGCCTCGCGCGCGGCCGCCAGCAGCGCGTCGAAGTTGCGCGCGGCGTCCTTACGGCGCGGGCGCTGCGCCGCGACGATCTCGTTGACATGGACCGGTTGGGCCGCCACTGCTGCCTCCCTGGTGGAACCGAGTTGAACCGGAGGTCAGCCTCCGTTACAGTGGAGGCATGCCTCCACTTTAACAGTCGAGCCATCCACCGCGGCCACCCGTGCCGCCCCCGTACCCCGTATGCGGCGTCCCCGCACCGGCCCGGCCGACGCTCCGGCGGGCCGCGCCGGGCCGGCTGTACGCCGCACCCATGCCTTCGCCCGCCGACGGCCGGCCCGCCCAGCCGTCACCCCGAAGCCCCGCCGGCCGGCCCTCGCGACCACGGCCGCGACCAGCCCGCCGCTTCCCGTTCGAGAGGCTCCCCATGCCCCGGAACTCCACCCGACTCACCTTCACGGTCCTCGCGACCGGTGGCGGTGTGTTCTCCATGCTCCAGTCGCTGATAGCACCCGCGCTCCCCACCATCCAGCATGCCCTGCACACCTCGCAGTCCACCGCGACCTGGGTGATGACCGCGTATCTGCTCTCCGCGTCGATCTTCACCCCGATCCTCGGCCGCGTCGGCGACCTGGTGGGGAAGAAGCGCACCCTGGTCGCCGTACTGGTCGCGCTGACGGCAGGCTGCCTGCTGGCCGCGCTGGCCCCCGGCATCGGAGTACTGATCGTCGCCCGCGTGATCCAGGGCATCGGCGGCGCGCTGCTCCCCTTGTCCTTCGGCATCATCCGCGACGAGTTCGGCGCGTCCGAGGTCGGCTCCAGCATCAGCAACTTCTCCGCCGTGATCGCCGCCGGGGGCGGCGTCGGCATGGTCGCCGCCGGACCCATCGTGACCGCGCTCGACTACCGCTGGCTCTTCTGGCTGCCGGTCGCGGTCGTCGCCGTCACTGCGCTGGTCGCCATGCGCTGCATCCCCGAGTCCCCCCGCCGGGCCGCCGGCCGGGTCAACTGGGCCGGTGCGCTGCTGCTCTCGGGATGGCTGGTCGCACTGCTGCTGCCGCTGAGCCAGGCCTCCACCTGGGGCTGGCTGTCGATCCGCGTGACCGGGCTCTTCGCCGCCGCCGTCGTGCTCTTCGCCCTCTGGCTGCTCGCCGAGGCGCGTTCCCGCCACCCCCTGATCGACCTGCGGGTCATGCGGCTGCCCGCCGTCTGGACCACCAACACCGCCGCCCTGCTCTTCGGCGCGGGCATGTACTCCATCTGGTCCTTCCTCCCCGGCTTCACCCAGACCCCCCGCTCCGCGGGCTACGGGTTCGGCGCCAGCGTCACCGGCGCCGGACTGCTGATGCTGCCGATGCTGGTCGCGATGTTCCTCTCCGGTGTGCTCAGCGGCCGCCTGGAGCCCCTGCTGGGCGCCAAGAAGCTGCTCACCTCGGGCGCCTCCCTCGGCGCGGTCGCCTGTGCGGTACTCGCCGCCTGGCACGACCAGCAGTGGCAGGTGGCCTTCGCCGCGGGCGTCTTCGGCCTGGGCATCGGTCTCGCCTTCTCCTCGATGGCCAATCTGATCGTGGGCAGCGTCCCCCCCGAGCAGACCGGCGCGGCCAGCGGTATGAACGCCAACATCCGGACCATCGGCGGCTCCATCGGCGCCTCGGTGACCAGCGTCCTGGTGACCGGCCACCTCCAGTCCACGGGCCTGCCCCAGGCCTCCGGCTACACCCATGCGTTCGCCCTGCTGGCCCTGCTCTGCCTGGGCGCCGCCCTCGCCGCGCTGCTCGTCCCCGCGCGGCGCACCCCTCGGACGACCCTGCTCGCCCAGTCGTCCTCCGGTGACGTGCCCGCCGCGGCGGCCGCCGAGGCCAGGGCCGTCTCCCCGGCCGCCCAGGGCTGACCGCCCGGGCACACCACACCTGGGGAGCGCGGCCGCGGCCCGG
>NZ_LIQR01000151.1:0-1686 GCF_001418575.1 Peterkaempfera griseoplana | reverse complement strand
CGCGGCCCGGCCGGGCTGGAAGCTCACCGACGAGGCGTCGCCAGGACGGGGTCAGCCCCCGGGCGGCACGTTCTCCGTGATCGCTTCCCGACAGCCCCGGTCCCGGTGCCCGGACGTCCACCACAGGTGCCCCGAACGGTGCAGGGCGTTGCGGGTGCGCCGGTGGAAGGCGAGCAGCCCGACGAGCGCGGCCGCGGTGAACCAGATCAGCTGGATGGCGAGATAGCCGGGCAGCGGTGTGGTGGAGAACCCCGCGGCGGTGGCCGTCTGCATGGCGCCGTAGGAGGGCAGATAGCTGATCAGCGGGCTGTTCGCGGCGGAGCTGGCGATGGGGTTCTGCAGGGCGAGGTCGATGGTGCTGGTCATCACGATGGCGAACATGCCCTCGACCTCGCGGCGCAGCAGCGAGCCGAAGGCCACCCCGAGCGCCCCGTAGGTCATGGCGGCGCAGAAGAGCGCGGCGGCCAGCAGAACGGACCGGCGCGGTGCGAAGGAGAGGCGGATGAGGGCGGTGGCGTAGACGGCGACGGCGGCGGAGGCGAGGACCAGTGAGGCGATCTTGGCGAGGACGAGGTGGAACCGGGGATAGCCCGCCAGGGCCAGCCGGCGGTCGAAGCCGCCGCCGCTGAAGGTGGCCGCGAACATCATGAACCCGACGATCAGGGTGACGGCGTTGAGAGCGCCGGTGATCTCGGTGAGCTCGTTGCCGCGCGGCGCCAGGATCTGCCCGGTGGCACGCAGCCTGATGTGGGCCGGCGTGTCGGGGATCGACAGATAGGCGAGCGAGATCCACACGGGGATGAAGAGGGCGACCAGCAGCATCGCGAAGCGGTTGCGGACGTGCTCGGTGAGCGCGTAGCGGGTCGCGGTCGTGAACAGCAGCAGACGGCGGCTCATGCCGCCGCCCGCGCCCCGGGGTGCAGCACGCCGTCCTTGAGGCGCCACAGCCGGTCCAGGCGGTCGGTGTCGTAGGCGAGGTGGGCGACCACCAGCACGGAGCGGCCGGCGTCGCGCACCTGGTCGGCGAGGTCCCAGAACCGCAGATAGGTGTCCCAGTCGAAGCCCTGGTAGGGCTCGTCCAGCAGCAGCACCTGCGGGTCGTGCATCAGGGCCAGGGTGAGGTTGAGCTTCTGGCGGGTCCCTCCGCTGAGCGAACCGGCCCGCTCGTCGGCGTACTCGGTGAAGCGCAGCGCCTCCATGACCTCCTCGGCCCGGCGCAGGTCCGCGAGGGCGAAGGCGATCCGGAAGAACTCCAGATGCTGACGTACCGTCAGGGCGTCGTTGAGGACGACCTGCTGGGGACAGTAGCCGAACCTGCCGTGGTGGCGGACCGTGCCGCGGTCGGGGCGCAGTTCACCCGACAGGATCCTCAGCAGCGTCGTCTTCCCGGCACCGTTCTCCCCCACGATGCCGGCCAGTACGCCGGGCGGCAGTTCCAGGTCGACGCCGCGCAGTACCCTGCGCCGGCGAAAGGCATGGTGCACACCCGACACCTCCATGGCGCCCTCCCTCTCCCTGTCGGCGGCCGCACGGGTCATGTTGCAGGCGGCCCCCACCGCCGGACGACAGCGCCGTGGGGCGGGAGCGGGGGTTCACCCGCACAGCCCACCCCACGGGCGTGCCGCCGACGCGGCCCGGAGAAGGTCCCGGGGCGCCGGGGGAACGTCTGCCGCGCCGTGGGGGCGG
>NZ_LIQR01000150.1 GCF_001418575.1 Peterkaempfera griseoplana | reverse complement strand
CCCCGCGCTGAGCCGACCGGCACCCCCGGCCCCGGGCGGCGGCCCGGGGCCGGGCGTGCCCGCAGGCCGTGAGAGTCTGACCCCGTGCCGCTGTACTTCGAGGACTTCGCCCCGGGCCAGGTGTTCACCACCCAGGGCCGCACCGTCACCGAGTCCGACCTGGTGTCCTTCGCAGGCTGGAGCTGGGACGCCAACCCCGTCCACACCGACGCCCGGTTCACCGCCGGGACCAGGTTCGGCGAGCGGATCGCCCACGGGATGCTCGGCCTCTCCGTCGCCATGGGCCTGGTCTCCCGGCTCGGCGTCTTCGAGGGCAGCTCCATCGCCCTGCTCGGGGTGGACCACTGGCGGTTCCTGCGGCCAGTGCTGATCGGGGACACCGTGCACTGCCAGGTGGAGATCCTGGAGGCCCGCCGGACCGGCAAGGGCGACGCCGGGATCCTGATCCGCCGCTTCCGGCTGCTCAACCAGCACGGCGAGACCGTCCAGGAGGGCAACATCGACCTGATGGTCGCCCTCCGCCCGCAGGAACCCTGAGGGCACCGGGGCGGCGTGCGGCGGCAGGGCGCAGGGCCCCGCCGCCGCACGGTTCAGCGGGCACCCACCTCCCGGACCCGCAGCGCACGGTCGAGGTCGTCCAGCTGGTCGGCGAGGACACGGCGGAACGCCGGGACCAGGTCGCCGTCACGCAGGCACTGCCGGCCCAGCCGCAGCGTCTCCCGGTCGACGGCGTGGACGGGGAAGGCATGGCGCCCCGCGGCCTCGGCGACAGCCGGCCCCCGCCGCGCCGCGGTGGCCGCGGCCGCCGGGAAGTAGCGGGGGATGTACTCCTCCAGCAGGTGGTGCTGCTCCGGCTGCCAGAACCCCTGAGCGGTGGCGTTGAAGAGGTGGTTGGACAACGCGTCCCCGTCGAAGAGCGCGGCCCAGGCGGCCCGCTTGCCGGCGGGGTCGGGAAGCGCCGCACGGCACCGGGCGGCGCTCTGCTCCCCGGCCGCGCTGGGGTCGCGGGCGAGCTCCGCGGAGACGGCCGCCTCGTCGAGGGCACCGAGCACGGCGAGGCGCAGCAGCAGCCGCCAGCGCAGCTCGTGGTCGAGCTCCGGGCCGTCCGGAAGACGTCCCGCCGCGAGCCAGCCGTGCAGCCCCGCGATGTCCTCCGCGGCACCCAGCAGGCTGCGGGCCGCAGCCAGGCGGTGGCCGTCGGCCGGGGAGCGCAGCAGCTCACGGCTGAGATCGGCGAGGACGGACTGCGCGGCGGGACGCTGCTCGGCGGACACATAGCGGCCGACGGCCTGGGTGGCGGCGAAGCCGAGGACACCCTCGACGATCGCCAGGTCGGTCTCCCCCAGCAGATGGGTGCGGGCCAGCTCCAGGAAGGCCGTGGGTGCCAGCCGCGCGTCGCGGACCAGGTCGCGGGCGGCGTTCCAGACGACGGCCCGGGAGAGCGGTTCGGACAGGCTGCCGAGGGCCCGGGTGACCGCCGCCCAGGACTCCTCGTCGAAGCGCACCTTGGCGTAGGTGAGGTCGCCGTCGTTGA
The DNA here is from genome assembly GCF_001418575.1 of Peterkaempfera griseoplana. Taxonomy (GTDB): domain Bacteria; phylum Actinomycetota; class Actinomycetes; order Streptomycetales; family Streptomycetaceae; genus Peterkaempfera; species Peterkaempfera griseoplana. The sequence continues at coordinate 25,923 of NZ_LIQR01000150.1, read as the reverse complement.
GGAGCACCAGGTCGGGGCGGGGGCCGGGGAGGGCGAAGGTCTGCGGGTCGGTCCCGGCGGGCAGGTCGACCCGGACGGTGTCGCGGTGCACCAGCCGCGCGGGGTCGGCGGGGGCGCTGTCGTAGAGGCCCAGCGCGATCCGGTGCGGGCGGCCGCCGGTACGGCCGATCTCCAGCTGCCATCCCCCGGCCGCTTCGGTGACGGTGGGCTGGAGGGTGTCCACGCCGGTGGTGCGCAGCCACTGCCCGGCCCACGTGTGGACGTCGCGGTCGGTGGCGCGGCCCAGCGAGTCGATGAAGTCGGCGAGGGTGGCGTTGCCGAAGCGGTGCCGGGTGAAGTGGTCGTTGATGCCGCTGAGGAACTGCTTCTCGCCGAGCCAGGCCACCAGCTGGCGCAGCGCGGAGGCGCCCTTGGCGTAGGAGATGCCGTCGAAGTTGAGCAGCGCGGAGGCGGTGTCGGGGACGGCCTCCGGCGCCGGGGCGACGGGGTGGGTGGAGGGCCGCTGGTCGGCGTCGTAGCCCCAGCCCTTGCGGGCGACGGAGAAGTCGGTCCAGGCGCCGGTGTGGTCGGTGGCCTCGGAGAGCACCTGGTAGCCCATGTACTCGGCGAAGGACTCGTTCAGCCAGATGTCGTCCCACCAGCGCAGGGTGACCAGGTCGCCGAACCACATGTGGGCCATCTCGTGGGCGATGACCATGCCGCGGATCTGTCGCTCGGTGCCGGTGACGGCGGAGCGGTAGACGAACTCGTCGCGGAAGGTGACCAGGCCGGGGTTCTCCATCGCCCCCGCGTTGAACTCGGGGACGAACGCCTGGTCGTAGGAGTCGAAGGGGTACGGCTCGGTGAAGAGCTCACCGAAGCGGTCGAAGCAGCGGCGGGTGATGTCCAGCAGCTCGCCGGCGTCGGCGTCCAGGTACGGCGCCAGGCTGCGCCGGCAGTGCAGGCCGAAGGGCAGTCCGGCGTGCTCGGAGCGTACGGAGTGCCAGGGGCCGGCCGCGACGGCGAGCAGATAGGTGCTGATGGGCGGGGTGGGGGCGATCCGCCAGCGGTCCTCGGTGCCGGTGACGCGCTCGGCGATGCCGTTGCCCAGGACGGTCCACTCGGGCGGGGCGGTGACGGTGACCTCGAAGACCGCCTTGAGGTCCGGCTGGTCGAAGGCGGCGGTGAACCGCTGGACGTCCTCCATGAAGAGCTGGGTGTAGACATAGGTCTCGCCGTCGGCGGGGTCGGTGAAGCGGTGCATCCCCTCCCCGGTGCGGGAGTACCGCATGTCGGCCTCGACCACCAGGCGGTGCTCGCCGGCGGTGAGCTGCAGCGGCAGGCGGTTGTCGCACAGCGAGCCGAGGTCGAGGTCCCGTCCGTCGAGGGTGGCGCGGTGCAGCGCGGCGGGTTTGACGTCGACGAAGGTCTCGCCGTCGGAGCGTGCGGTGAAGGTGATCACCGTGCTGGATCCGAACAGGTCCTCTCCCCTGGTGAGGTCGAGGTCGATGGCGTAGTGACGGACATCGAGAAGCAGGGCGCGGGTCTCGGCCTCCGCACGGGTCAGAGCAGGCATGCGCCCATGCTGCCCTACCGCCGCCGAGCGGCGCAGCGGCCCACCCGAACAGGGAGGCGATGAGTTCCGGGCCGCCCCGTCGTCCGCACTGCCATGACTGAGAAACTGTCGAGGGGTCCCGTGGTTGTCGAGCGCGGCGCCCGGCCGTACGCGTCGGTCGCGGCCCTGGTGACCATGGAGACCATCCCGTCCATCGCCGACCGGCTGCCGGAGGTCTTCGCCTGGCTGGCGGCCCGGGGGGTGGAGCCGGCCGGGCCGCCGTTCCTGCGGTACCGCGTCATCGACATGGAGCGGCAGCTGGAGATCGAGGCCGGGGTGCCGGTTGCCGCCGCGCCCGCGCCGGAGGGCGGGGTCCGCTGCGGGGAGCTGCCCCCGGGGCGGTATGTGACCGCTGAGCACACCGGCCGTCCGGACGGGCTGATCGGGGCGGTGGACGCGGTCTTCGCCTGGGCCTCGGAGCGGGGGCTGGTCTGGGACGCCGCCCCCGATCCGGAGGGTGTCCGATGGGGCTGCCGGCTGCAGGTCTTCCTGACCGATCCGCGGGTGCAGCCCGACCCTGAGCGGTGGCGCACCGAACTGGCCTTCCGGCTGGCGCCGTAGCGGCCGCGGCCGGTTCCCACCGGAGCAGGGCTGCCGTACCAACCGCTGCGTCGGTCATGGAGACTGACGGCATGACACCCTTGACCGCCCGCCCTCCGGCGAGGTGCATACCCGGGCGGCCCGCCGCCGGTCCGCCGAACGCCCCCGGGGCCCCGGCATGAGCGGCAGCCTGCTGGCCGTCAGCGACCTGCACGCGGGCCACCCGGCCAACCGCGAGGTGGTGGAGGGGCTGCGGCCCGGGTCCGACGACGACTGGCTGATCGTGGCCGGCGACGTGGCCGACCGGTTCGCCGATGTGGAGTGGGCGCTGCGTACGCTCAACTCCCGCTTCCGCACGGTGATCTGGACCCCGGGCAACCACGAGCTGTGGACCCCCGCCAACGACCCGGTGCAGCTGCGCGGCGAGCGGCGCTACCGGCGGCTGGTGGAGATGTGCCGCGGCCTGGGGGTGCTGACCCCCGAGGACCCGTATCCGGTGTGGCGGGGCGACGGCGGTCCGGTCACGGTCGCCCCGCTCTTCCTGCTGTACGACTACACCTTCCGCCCGCCGGGGACCAGCACCAAGGAGGAGGCGCTGGAGACGGCGTACACGGCGGGTGTGGTGGGCACCGACGAGGCGCTGCTGCACCCCGACCCCTATCCGGACCGGGAGAGCTGGAGCGCGGCCCGGGTGGCCGGGACCCTGCGGCGGCTGGCGGCCCGGGACCCGGCGCTGCCGACGGTGCTGGTCAACCACTTCCCGCTGACCCGTACGCCGACCGAGGTGCTCTGGTATCCGGAGTTCGCCCTGTGGTGCGGCACGGAGCGCACCGCGGACTGGCATCTGCGATTCGACGCGGCCGCGGTCGTCTACGGTCACCTGCACATCCGCCGGACCATCTGGGAGGACGGGGTGCGGTTCGAGGAGGTCTCGCTGGGCTACCCGCGTGAGTGGCAGCGCAACGGCGGCCCGGGCGGGCTGTGCCGGATCCTGCCGTACGAGGCGCCCTGACGGGCGGGGAGCTGTGCCCTGAGCGGGCGCGGGGGGCCCGGCGCCTGTTCGGGTGACGCCCGGACGGGCCCAGGGGCCGCCCGCGGCGGCCGAGGGGGCTCGCGGGGGCTCGCGGGTCCGGCCGGGCAGTTGGGCGGCCCGGCGGTCAGGCCGCCTCCGCGGCGATCAGCCGGACGACGTCCTCCCGGATGCCGGGAAGGTCGGCGCCCGCCTCGGTGAGCACATCGGCGGCCACGCCGCCCCCCTCGCGGAGCAGGCCGAGCAGCAGGTGGCCGGTGCCGATCTCGCGGTGCCCGAGCCGGACGGCCTCACGCAGCGCCAGTTCCAGGACCTTCCTGGCCGGGCCGGTGAAGGGGATGTGCCCGCTCCTGCGAGCGGGGCGGCGGGCGGGGTTCTGCAGGGCGCCGGGGCCGAAGGTCGCCTCGGCGGCCTGCCGCACCTGGTCCAGGTCGATGCCCAGGGTGGCGAGGGCGTCCTGGTCCAGTGCGCCGCCGTCGAGTGCGGCGACGATACGGCGGCGCAGGTCGGCCGGGTCGAGGCCGTGCCGGTGCAGCACCCCGGCGGCGGGGCCCGGGGCGCCGTCGGCCAGTGCGAGCAGCAGGTGCTCGGTGCCGACGCGGTCGTGGTGCAGCGTGCGCGCCTCGCCCTGGGCGAGGACGACTGTCTGACGGGCTTCCGCCGTGAACCGTTCGAACATCGCTAGTGCTCCCTGCCGAGGATCCGACGGCCGCTGCCGTGCTTCTTGTGGACGGCCTGCCGGCTCACGCCGAGACAGACCGCGATCTCCTGCCAGGACCAGCCCTGGTCGCGTGCACTGCCCACCTGGAGCGCCTCCAGGCGGTCGGCCAGTTCGCGCAGGGCGCGGACGGCCCGCAGGCCCACGGCGGGGTCACGGCTGCTCGCCTCCTGGGCGAGCTGTACTCCATCGCTCATGATGTCAATGTAGGTTGACACTCTCCTCTCGTCAACCATGGTTGACGGATCGGCGAGAAAAGCTAAGCTATGCTGCCTATATGAACCCGGAGACCGACCGCGCAGCAGTGGATCTGCGGCTCAGCGTCATGCGCCTGGCCCGCCGGCTGCGCGCCGAACGCGAACCCGGCGGCCTCACCCTGGGCCGCCTGTCGGTGCTGGGGTACCTGGAGCGCGACGGTCCCGCCACCGCAAGCGCGCTGGCGAACGCCGAGCGCATCACCCCCCAGTCCATGGCCCGCATAGTCCAGCACCTCATCGGCGACGGACTGGTCGAGCGCGGCCAGGACCCCGCGGACCGCAGGGCGTCCCTGCTGCGGATCACCGACGCCGGGCGCGAACTGGTGCTGCAGGACCGCCGGAAGCGCGAGGCCTGGCTGTCCGAGGCGCTGGCCACCCGGCTCACCGACGTCGAGCGCGAGCTGCTGCTGCTGGCCGCCCGCCTGCTGGACCGTCTCGCCAGCAGCTGAACCCCACCGGCGTTCCAGGAGCACCACCGTGCCGTCACCCCGACGATCCGATCCACTACAGAAAGACAGCCAAGCTGGCATTCCTTCCGGTGTGAAGCGCACGGCCGCAGAGGCCGACCACCGGGAGCTGCCCTCCAGGTTCATCGCCCCCATCGCCTTCGGCACCATTCTCCAGCCGCTGAACTCCTCCATGATCGCGGTGGCCCTGGTCGGCATCCGCGACCACTTCCATGCGGGCTCGTCCGTCACCTGGCTGGTCTCCGCGCTCTATCTGGCCACCGCCGTGGCCGCCCCCGCCATGGGCCGCATCGCCGACCTGCTGGGACCCCGCCGCACCAGCCTGGGCGGACTGGCCCTGGTGGCGGCCGCCTCGGTGGCCGCCCCCTTCGCCCCCGGGGTCGGCACCCTGGTCGCCTGCCGGGTGGTGATCGGCATCGGCACCGCCGCCCAGTACCCCTGCGGGGTCGCGATGGTGCGCCACGCCGCCGACCGGCTGCACGCCCGCTCGCACAGCGCCCTGGGCGCCATCGCCGTGTGCTCCCAGGTGACCGCCGCCCTCGGCCCCACCCTCGGCGGCCTGCTGGTCGGCGGCCTCGGCTGGACCGGCATCTTCTGGGTCAACGTCCCGCTCGCCGTCTGCGCCGCAGCGGTGATCCTCCGCTGGGGTCCCGCCGACCCGCCCGCCGCGCCCGGGGAGGCACCCGCCGGCCGGCTGCGGTCACTGGCCCGGGTCGACCCGCTGGGGATCCTGCTCTTCGCCGCCACCATCGCGGCGCTGATGTTCTGGCTGCTCTCCCTCGCGGACCGGCCCCAGTGGTGGTGGCTGGCCGTCCTGGCGCCCTGCGCCGTCCTCGCCGTCGCCCGGGGCCTGCGCGCCCGCGACCCCTTCCTGGACGTACGGCTGCTGGGCCGGCGCGACCTGTCCTTCACCTATCTGCGCACCATCGCCACCTACACCGCGTTCTACTGTGTCTTCTACGGACTGCCGCAGTGGCTGGAGGAGGCGCGCGGCCTCGGGCCCACCGGCGCCGGACTGGTGGTGCTTCCCACCGCGGTCCTGGGCGCCGCCTCCACCTTCGCCGCCACCCGCCTGGTACGGCACCGGGGTCCGCGCGTCACCCTGCTGGTCGGCACCGTGGCGCTGCTCGCCGGAGGGCTGCTGCTCACCGTCCCCCGCACCGGCTCGCCCGTCCTGCTGCTGCTGGCGGTCACCACCGTGGTGGGCCTGCCCAACGGCTTCAACAACATGGGCAACCAGAACACCATGTACGCGGCGGCGCCCGCGGCACGCACCGGAGCAGCCTCCGGCCTCTACCGCACCTCCCAGTACGTCGGCGCCAACCTGGCCGCCGCCGTACTGGCCCTGGTCCTCGGCCACCACGCCGACGACGCCGGCCTGCACCGCATGGGCCTCACCGTCGCCGGGATCGCCGTCCTGCTGCTGCTCACCTCGCTGGCGGGCACCGTACGCAGGGCGGCCGCACCCAGAGAACACCGCACCGAAAGGCACCACCAGTGGAACTGAAGCTCACCAAGTACGGACATGCCTGCGTCCGCCTGGAGGCCGAGGGCACCGTCGTCGTGATCGACCCCGGGGCGTTCAGCGAGCCCGAGGCGCTCGCCGGTGCCGACGCGGTGCTGGTCACCCATGACCACTTCGACCACGTCGCCCCCGACGCACTGCGGGCCGCGGCCGCCGACAACCCCTCGCTGCAGGTGTGGACCAACGCCTCGGTCGCCGCCCAGTTCGCCGACCTCGGCGACCGGGTGCACGCCGTCGCCCACGGTGACGCCTTCACCGTCGGTGCGGGCATCCCGGTACGGGTGCACGGCGAGAAGCACGCCGTCATCCACTCCGACATCCCGGTCTGCGACAACGTCGGCTTCCTGGTCGCCGACCGTGTCTTCCACCCCGGGGACGCCCTCACCGTGCCCGGGGAACCGGTCACCACCCTGCTGGTGCCGGTGTCCGGCCCGTGGCTCAAGCTGGGCGAGGTCGTCGACTTCGTCCGTGCGGTCGGCCCCCGGGAGGGCTATCTGATCCATGAGGCCCTGCTCAGCGAACTCGGCCTCAACTCCACCGAGCAGATGCTCGGCCGGCTGGCCGGCGGGGAGGGCCGTTCCTTCTCCCGGCTGGCCTCCGGGCAGACCGTGGTCCTCGGCTGATCGCCGCCGATTCGGCGGCGATCAGCCGAGGGTGGGGCCGGTACCGCCGTCGCGGTACCGGCCCCACCCTGGTCTCCCACCCTCCGGCTCGCGCGGGCGGCGGGGGCTACACGGTGTGTGCAGGGAGCCGCGCTCCTGCCGGCGTCCGGCCGGTCGCCGGTGTGAGGGGTGGCGGTCCTGCGGGGATGCCCGGCGGCTGCTTCTCAGCCGCGGGACCCGCCCCGGGGCCCGGGCCCCGGCGCGGCGCCCCGGCTGTCCCGGGGCGGGCCTGCGGACGCACGGTCGGCACCGGGCGGCGGCGGATCAGGCGGGTCCGGCTCCGGCAGCTGCGCCGGCGGGGGTGGAGGCGATGACAGCTGGGACGAGGACAGGACCACCTGCATCCGGTGGTAGCGGTCCAAGTCCTGCCATTCGCCGCGGCGACGGCGGCGGGGATGCTGGGCGGTGACGGCCCACAGGGCCGCACACACGGCGGCGATCAGCGGAATGAGCAACCAGAGCAGCGCGTCCATGGCGGCAGTGCCCCCATTTCCTGGTGCGGAGTCTCGCCGGTCGCCTGCCCGTTCGGCCGCATGGCAACTGCCCCATTGGGGTGAACCTCGGTGGGCCGTTCAGGGCTGCTGCCTGGCGTCGCGCCCCCGGCGGCGGCGCAGCAGACGGCGTACCACCAGGGCTGCGACCAGGACGCCCAGTGCGGCCAGCACATAGTTCTGGTAGCGGGAGACATCCCGGTAGACCGTGTCGATATGGCTGCCCGCGGTGTAGCCGACAGTGGCCCACAGCCCCACCCAGAGCACGGCCCCCAGGGTGTTGAAGGCCAGGAACCGCAGCCAGGGCATTCCGGTGGTGCCGGCGATGATGCCGTTGGCCTGGCGCAGCCCCTCGACGAAGCGGGCGATCACGACCACCTTGGCGCCGTTGCGGGCGAAGAACTCCTCGGCCTTGTGGAACCGCTCGGGTGTGAGCAGCACATAGCGCCCCCAGCGGTGGACGAAGGCCCGGCCTCCCGTGCGGCCGATCAGATAGCCGACGTTGTCCCCGGCGACCGCGGCGACCAGGGCGATCACCGCGACCGCGACGATGGAGAGCTGTCCGGCCCCGGCGTACACCGCTGCGGCGACCAGGGTGGCCTCGCCGGGCGCGGGCACGCCGAAGTCCTCGACGAAGACCAGCCCGCCGACGGAGAGATAGCCGTAGTGCTCCAGCAGGGGGGCCAGGTGGGCCAGGGGGCCGGGCAGCGGCGGGGCCATACCTCACCATAAGGGGCCGACGGGCCGGGGCGCCGCAACGAAGCGCGATCCGGGCGGTCCCGGGCGCGCCGACGGTCCGGGTGCGTCAGTCGGCCGTCGGGCTGCCATGACCGGGGGCGGGGCCGGCGCCCTCGGGACGGCGGTCCATCCGTGCGGCGGTGAACGGGCAGCCCACCACTACCGGCAGCCCGCGGCTACGGGCGTCGTCCAGCGCCGCGCAGGCCGGTGCGCTGCCCACCCCGCGGCCCTCGAAGGCGGCCCCCACCCCTGTGCGGGGGGACGTCAGGCCGGGTGCTCTCGGCGACGCCGGCCGGCCGGTGCCCCGCCCGGGGCTCGAAGCGCCCGCGCTGGGGTGCGCCGGTCATGACGGCATCCATTCGGGCTCCCGGTGACGGCCGGCTGCGGCGGTTCACCGCCTCCCTTCCGCCGTCCACGGAGCATGATCGGAAAAGGCCGGCGGGTCGGAGCCGCGGCCGTCGTGGCGATGGGCGGTGAGGTGCGGCAGATGCTGAGGGGCGTACGGCGGGGAACCGACCGGACCGCGCGCGTGCTGGCGCTCGTACGGGACCGGGTGCCGCTGCTGTCCAGGGTCACCGACCAGCTGCTGCGGGTGAACCTGCTGGACAACGGGACCCGGATCGCCGCGCAGGTGTTCCTCTGTGCGCTGCCCGCCCTCTTTGTGTTCAGCGCCTTCGCCCCCGCCTCGGTCCGGAACGAACTGGCCGCCTCGCTCCGTACCGAGCTGGGCATCGGCAACCGGCCCATGACCCAGGTGCAGCAGGTCCTGCAGGCGGGCGACACCGAGACCCGGGAGGCGTTCGGCGCGGTCGGCACCCTGGTCACCCTGCTGTCGGCGACGGCCTGCAGCCGGGCCCTCCAGCGGGTCTGCGAGCGGTCCTGGCGGCTGCCGCGCTCGGGGATCCGGGTGTCGGCGTGGCGGTGGCTGGTCTGGCTGCTGGTGTGGCTGGTGGTACTGGTGGGGCAGGGGTCGCTGCGCAGTGCGTTCGGCATCGGCCCCCTGCTGGGCCTGCCGCTGACCGCGCTGGTCGGTGTGGCGCTGTGGTGGTGGACGCAGCACCTGCTGCTCGGCGGAAGGGTGCCGTGGCTGCCGCTGCTGCCCGGCGCCCTGCTCTGCACGGCGTCGGTCCTGCTGCTGAGCTGGACCGCCCGGCTGTACATGCCGCGCGCGCTGGACCGCAGTGTGACCCAGTTCGGGCCGTACGGTGCGGTGTTCACCACCCTGTCCTGGCTGATCGTGCTGGGGGCGGCGATCACCGGCTCGATCGCGCTGGGCTATGTGCTGGCGACGGACGAGCCGGTGCGCAGGCTGCTGAGCGGACGGTTCGGGCTGCGACGGCGGCGCCGCACGGAGCGGCGGGACCCGGAGTGATCCGGGTCCCGCCGACTACCGTGCAGACGATGCGTCAGAAGATGATCGCCACATTGTTGCCGAAGCCGGCGAATCCGCCGATGCCGCCGAAGCCGAGGCCGCCGAGACCGAAGCCTCCCCCACCGAAGCCGCCGCGACCGAAGCCACCGCCGTAGCCGCCGCCGAAACCGCCGCCGTGGTGACCGTGGTGGTGACCGTGGTGACCGCGGCTGAAACCGTAGCCACCGCCGCCGTAGCCACCGCCGAAGCCGCCGCCGTGGGGCGTGGCACTGGCGGTGCCGGCCAGCGGGACGACGGTGGCGGCAGCGGCGAGCGCGGCGGTGGCGACCATGCGGGACATGCGCTTGGACATGGATGTTTCCTCTCGGATCGGAGTTGTTCCGAACAACAACCGGTAAAGTCACCGTAAGCAAGTTCGAGAACACAGCGCGCGTCGAACGCGCCTGCGAGTGATCGTTCGAACACGCTTCGCGATCTGCGGGAGGGGCCGTCGACGCAGGTCAGAGGTGCGATTCCGGCCATCTGCAGGCAATCCGGGCGGCCTCCGGCGATCGGGGGACCGTACGCCGTCCGAGGGGCGGCAGATTCACCCGTAGCGATTCCGGAGCCCCGCGCACACCCTTCCGACACAACCGGGCGCGCACCCTCCGTGCGCCGGTGAAGGCCGGACGCGATCCGTCGGCACCTGGCGCCGCGGCAGCGCAGCTCAGCCGCCGGTCCGGCGAAGCGGATCGTCCAGGGCGCACGGCCGCACGCCGCCGCAGCCCGGGGCACCCTCCTGCGGCATCCGCCGGGCCACAGGCAGCCGGCTCCGGGCGCCCCGCCGGCCGCCGCTCCCCCTTCGGCTACCGCTCCCCGCCCGGGCTCGGGTCCTCCGCCGCCCGCCGTTCGCCCTCGGCGCGCCCCGCCTCGTAGACCCGGCGGACGAAGTCCGCGGCCGTCGTCTGGTCGAGATCGCCGGTGAGGGTCATCAGCTCATTGGTGAAGCGGACCAGCGGATGGGGTGCGGTCATGGAACCAGCACACCGCCGCCCGGTGCGGTACGCATCTTCTGCGGGCCGCCGTCCGGCGCGTGCGTTTGCAATAAGCGGCGTACGCAATTAACGTCGGCGGCATGAACGAGATCCCCAGCCTCACCCTCAACAACGGCGTCCGCATCCCCCAGGTAGGCTTCGGCGTCTTCCAGGTGCCCGACGGCCAGACCGCCGCCGTCGTCACCGCCGCCCTGGACGCCGGCTACCGCAGCATCGACACCGCGGCCGTCTACGGGAACGAGAAGGGCGTCGGCGACGCGCTGGCCGCCTCCGGACTTCCGAGGGCCGAGCTCTTCGTCACCACCAAGCTCTGGAACGACGCCCAGGGATACGACTCCACGCTCGCGGCCTTCGACGCCAGCCTCGACCGGCTGCGGCTGGACCATGTCGACCTGTACCTGATCCACTGGCCCACCCCCGCGCGGGACCGCTACCTGGACACCTGGCGGGCCCTGGAGAAGCTGCTGGCCGACGGCCGGGTTCGGGCCATCGGCGTCTCCAACTTCCAGCCCGCCCACCTGACGCGGCTGATGGACCACTCCGGGGTCGTCCCCGCGGTCAACCAGATCGAGCTGCACCCCCGGTTGCAGCAGGCCGAACTGCGGGCCTTCCACGCCCGCCACGGCATCGTCACCGAGGCCTGGAGCCCGCTGGCGCAGGGCGGCGCGCTGCTCAAGGACCCGGTGATCGCCGGTATCGCGGAGCGCCACGGGGTGACCCCGGCCCAGGTGGTGCTGCGCTGGCACCTCCAGCTTGGCAATGTGGTGATCCCGAAGTCGGTCACCCCGGAGCGCATCCGGGCCAATCTCGACCTCTTCGGCTTCGAGCTCGACGGGCAGGACCTGGCGGCCGTCACGGCGCTGGACAGCGGCGACCGGATCGGCCCCGACCCCGACGCCTTCAACTGAACGTCCGGGCGGGCCGGCGGCCCGCCCGGAACGTCCTTCGCTCAGCCGGTCGCGGGACGCTGCCGGGGCATCGGCGAACGCAGCGCCGCGTCGGCCGCCGCGGCCACCCGGCGGCGACGCACCCGGCGGCACCCGGCCCGCAACGCCTCCTCGACCAGCTTGACCTGTTCGAGCATCCCCCGGGCCCAGTCCCGCTCCCGGGAGTAGAGCTCGGCGGCCGGCCCGGGGTCGAGCGGCAGTACCGACCTGGTGACCGCGCGGAGTCCGGTGTGCATGGCCATCACATCGGCCTCCAGCCGCAGCCTGACCATCCGGGCCAGTTCCACGGGCTGCCGGTGCAGAAGCTCCTCGTGCCACCACCGGGCCGGGGCGAGCTCGAACAGCCACACCTTGGCCGACTGCTCGAACCCGGGTGACGAGGGCGGGCAGACGGCCCCCGGCCAGTGCGGGGAGGGCATGGGGGGAAGCGGCCCGCACGGCCGGCCGGGGCGCTGGTTGTCGGGGATCGGCTCCCTCGAAGGTGTCGAATGTGCCATGACTACTCCCTTGCTGCTCACCGTCCCGGCCCAGGGGAGGGGGGAAGAGGCGCGTGCGGGCTCTGCACCCGGGCAGGGCTGCCCGCGTTCCCGGCTTCTCCCGGTACGGGGTGGCGCACGGCGGGCCCGTGACGGCCGGGGAGCGGGGGCCTCCGGTGTTCCGCGGAGCCTGCGCGTCGGTGCGCGGCCCGGCGCGGCCGGAGACGGTGGCCACTGCCGCGGCGCCGGGCTGGTGGGTCCCCGGCGGCCTGCCATGTGTAGGAAACGAAACGTACCTACTCGATGAAATCTACACAAGAGGTGTCCGATTCGGCGAAGGCCGATCCTCCGGCCCCCGTGCCGCCCTGCCCCGCAGGGCCCGCCGGACGGGTCAGAAGGCCACGTCGGAGCAGGAGTAGAAGGCGTTGCCGGTGTCCGCGACGTCCCAGACCGCGAGGATCATGTGGTGGCCGGTTCTGCCGCTCGGCAGGGTGCCGGTGTGGCTGATGTCGGCTGCCGGTCGGGCCCCGTTGTAGGGAACGGTGAGGAACGGGGTGCTCTCCAGCGCGGCGCGGGTCAGCGGACGGGTCGGGTCCCAGCCCTGCTTGGTGAGGAAGTAGCGGAACGACGTGGTGGCATGCTGCGCGGTGAGGTGCCAGGTGAAGGTGAACTGCCGGCCCGCGGTCAGCCGGGTGGTCGGCCAGTTGCCGCCGCGGGGGTCGTCGAGCTGGGCGAAGCGGGCGATGCCGCCCGCACAGATGGTGCCGTCCGAGGGGCCCAGCGCCGGGAAGCCCTTGGGGCCCTCGACGCTCTGGGGTTCCCACTGGATGTCGCCGCAGCCGGTGACCACGCCCTGGGCGCAGAGCGCGCCGCGGCTCGGCGGGTTGGTGGTGTAGCCGTGTGCGGCCGCCGGGAAGGCGGTGGCCAGCGGGACGGCGAGGGACGCGGCGGCGAGGGCGGCCAGCAGGGGTGCGCGGTGGCGGATGGGACGCCTGGGCATGGTGCCTCCTGGGGGCACTTGGCATGGATGCGACAGGTGTCGGGGTGCTTCCCACCGTAGAAGCACCTCCGAGGGTCGTCAATGGTCTGAACCAATCCCGGAGCCGGGGCGGTGCGACCCTCACGGGTGGAAGTCGACCGCCGCCGTCCCGCAGCGGCCCGCGGCGGGTAGGGATCCCCGGCATGGACTACCAGCAAGACAGGAACTTCCGGGCCTGGCTCCTCTCCTACGCCCAGATCCACGGCCCGCTCGGCGATCTGGCCCGCACGGTGCTGGACGACCCGCAGTGGCCGCAGGGACCGGACGACCTGGAGCGCTGCCGGACCCGGCTGCTCGAACGCGGCGCCGACACCGACGCGGTGGACACCCTGGAGGAGGCCTGGGAACGCTATCGGCGCGCCCGGTGAACGGCCCCCGTGCGGCCCCCGGCGCCGGGGGCCGTACGGGGCCCGGCGCCGGGCCCGGACCGCCCCGCTAGCGCAAGCCGGTGCCGCCCCGCAGGCTGGAGGGGTGAGCGACGACCAGCGCCGCGAACCGGCACCGCAGGGCTGGCCCGACCCGGTGTCCCCGCCCGGCACCGCGGACTGGCAGGAGACAGCCGTCCACTGGATGTGGACCCTGCTGCCGACGACCTGGGCCCAGTACGACGTCTTCCACCACCAGCCGCTGCTGCTCGCCCGCCAGGCCGATCTCCATCTGCAGGCGGAGATCGCCGGACTGCGGCACGGCTGGGCCACCACCCGCCGCGACCTGGCCGAGGCCGGCATGGACCCGGCCACCGTCGACCGGACCCTGGAGGTGTACGCCGTGGAGGGGCAGCGGCTCCGGGTCCTGGACCGGCAGCTGCGGCTGGTGACCGACGCACTGGTGCGCGACATCCGGCACCGGATGCATCCGCATGCCTGAACCGGACCGGCCGCGGATCGTCCACCCGGTCCGGGCGCTGCGGCCCCGGTCCGCGGCCCGGCCCTGGTACCGGCGGCTCCATCTGACCTGGCACCGCTCCGGGGTGCGGCGCGGCTGGCTGCGCGGCGGTGAGCTGGAGCTGATGCACCGGGCGCTCAGCTTCGCCGCGCTGGGACTGGTGACGCTGGTTCCACTGCTGATCGTGGTGGCCTCGGCCGACCCGGTGGGCCACCACGGGTTCGCGCAGTGGGTGGTGGACGGCATGGGCATCTCCGGGCCCTCCGCCGAGGCGGTGCAGCACGTCTTCGCCGCGCCCGCCCGGGTGCTCAGCGCCACCAGCGCCTTCAGTGTGGTGGCGCTGGCGGTGTTCGGTCTCTCCTTCGCCTCCGTGGTGCAGACCGGGTACGAGCGGGTGTGGGAGCTGTCCTCCGGCCCCTGGCACTCCGCCTGGCGCCGCATCGTCTGGCTGGCCGTGCTCACCGGCTATCTGTTCGCGGACGTGCAGAGCGCCTCGCTGCTGCGGCGGCTGGCGGGGCCGCGGGTGGCGATCACCGTGGTCAGCGCTGTGCTGTTCTTCTGGTGGAGCCAGCGGTTCCTGATCGGCGGCCGGCTGCCGTGGCGGGATCTGCTGCCCGGCGCGGTGGCCACCGTGCTGGGCCTGGTGGGCCTGCGGATCTTCTCCGGGCTGGTCTTCGCCCCGCTGATCGTCTCCAACGCGGTGACCTACGGCGCGATCGGCACGGTGCTGATCGTGCAGTCCTGGTTGATCGGCGCGGGGGTGGTGGTCTTCGGCGGGGCCCTGGTGGGGCGGCAGCTGGTGGCGGAGCGTGAACGGCGGCACCAGCGGCGCCGCCCCCGCCGCTGAGCCCCCCGGCGGTCCCGCGCCGCCCGTACGGTGGTCGGGCGGCCGGGCGCCGGGACGGACGCGCCGGCGCCGGGCCGGCGGATGCGCGCGGTGCGCAGACGGCGGTCCGCCCGGGCTTCACTCCAGCGTGCCGTCCTCGTACTTCTCCAGCCGCACATGGAGCACCGGTTCATTGATCTCCAGGCTGTTGATCAGGCGCAGCGCGGCGGCGATGCCGCTGCCCACCAGCTCGTCGGCGGTCTCCCCGTAGGAGACCCGCAGCACCAGGGTCGCGGCCGGATCCTCGTCGGCGGCCCACCCGGGGTCGCGTCCCCCGCTGTCGGAGCCGTTCTCGGCCGCCGCCCGCAGCACGAAGCCCAGCGCGGCCGCCTTGGCCCTGGGCAGGGTGACGGTGAGCAGCCGGCGTTCGACCCGGTCCAGCCGCACCTCCGCCGCCCGGCCGCCGAAGAGCAGCGCGTACAGCAGGTCCTTCGCCTCCTCCAGCAGCGCTGCGGCCGCCGCCGAGCGGTGCCGGGCCTCCAGCGCCTCGCCGCCCCGGGGCGGCGGCCCGAGCAGCCGCCCGTCGGCCTCCAGCCGCTCCCTGGTGGACTCCCGGTAGCGCAGCACCAGGTCGGCGAGCCGGTTGCGGTCCAGGCGCCAGGCGCGGATGCGGTCCAGCCGCAGCGTACGGTCCTGCTCCGCCTGGCGGCCGTCCTCCTCGCTGCGCGGCAGCGGCAGCCGGCCGCCGGGGGCGCCCATGGTCTGCGCGATCAGCTGCTCCACCAGCCAGTCGGTGGAGCGGGTGCGCAGCAGCCTGCGGACCCGCTCCCGGGCGTCGGCGTCCGCCTGCTCCCGGGCCCGCCGGACGATGTCCTCGATGTTCACCATGCGGCGGACCGTAGCCGCGCGGCACGGCGGGAGCCGCCGATGTGGAACGGATACCAACGATCGGGTGACATGTCCGGTCAGAACTCGTCCAGCAGCGCCGCGAGCTGCTGGGGCAGCGGCGGCGCTCCCAGGCGGTTGTCGACCTCGGCATGGGGCGCCGGCGGCGGACGGTCGGGGAGGGTCCGAGCGGTGAAGGCGGCGAAGTCGGCCAGCTTGCCGCTGTCCCGGGGGCTGCGCCGGGTGCGCAGCCGGACGGCCAGGGTCTCGGCGTCGGAGCGCACCCACACCAGCCGCACCGGCTCCCCGCCGAGTTCGGCGACCCAGGCGTGCCAGCGTCCGGCGTCGCGGATCTGCCCGGTGAAGGGGGCGACCAGCAGGACGGGGCAGCCGGGGGCCCGGATCTGCCGGGCCGCGGCGGTCATGGCGGTGTACTCGTGGACCTTGACGTGCTCGTCGTACCAGGGGCCCTCGCGTTCACCTGGAGGGCGGCCGTGGGCGGTCTGCACGGCGGCGACGAACCCGTCGAAGAGGGTGTCCTTGTCGAGCAGCGCCGGCACCGGCCGCAGCCGCGCCAGCAACAGGTCCGCGACGGTGGACTTGCCCGCGCCCGGGGCGCCCGCCACCACCCACACCGGGGCCCGGTGCCTCTGCTGCTCCATGGGCCCATGGTGCCCGGCGGCGCTGCGGGCTACGCGGCCGGGGGGCTGCCGTCGAAGCGGGCCAGCAGCAGGGCGACATCGTCGTCCGCGCCGTGGAAGAGGCCGTCGAGCACCACGTCGCAGGTCTCCTCCAGGGGCTGCCCCGCGGTGCCGGTGAGCAGCTGCCGCAGTGCCTGGAGCCCGGTGTCTATCGCCTGGTCGCGGCGTTCCACCAGCCCGTCGGTGTAGAAGGCGAGCAGGGTGCCCTCGGCGAGGTCGAGGGCGACCGTGGAGAAGGGGACCCCGCCCACGCCCAGCGGGGCGGCGGTGGGGATGTCCACGAAGGCGGCGGCGCCGTCGGGGGGCACCAGGATCGGCGGCAGATGTCCGGCCGAGGAGATCTCGCAGCGCCGGCGGCTGAGGTCGCAGACGGCGTACACACAGGTGGCGAAGGAGTCGCTGAGGGCGGCCGCGATCTCGTCGAGGTGGCTGAGCAGGTCCGCCGGGGGCAGGTCGAGCCCGGCCAGGGTGCGGGTGGCGATCCTCAGCTGGCCCATGATCGCGGCGGCCCTGACCCCGCTGCCCATGACGTCGCCGACCACCAGGCCCACCTTGTCGCCGACCAGCGGCAGCACGTCGAACCAGTCCCCGCCGATCTCGCTGGCCCCGGCGGCCGGCCGGTAGCGGACGGCGGTGCGCAGCGCGCCGTGCCCGACCGGCTCCTCCGGCAGCAGGCTGCGCTGCAGGGTGAGTGCGGTCTCGCGTTCGCGGCCGTAGATCCGGGCGTTGTCGATGCAGACGGCGGCCCGGGCGGCCAGTTCGCAGGAGAGGCTCTCGTCCTGCTCGTCGAAGGGCCGCGGGTTGACCGTGCGGTAGAGGCTGAGGGTGCCCAGGACCTCGCCGCGGGCGATCAGCGGGGTGGCCAGGTAGGAGTGCACACCGGCGTCGAGCAGCGCGCCGGCGGCGTGCTCGTCGCGGGACATGTGGCGCACCATGGCCGCGTCCACCCGGGGAAGCCGGATCGGCCTGGCCTCGCGCACGGTGCGGGTGAGGGCGCGCGAGGGGCCGTAGTGGGCGATCTCACCGACCGGGTCGGCGGCCTGGATCGCCTCGGTCGGATAGCTGGAGGCGACGGCCAGGGCCCGGAAGGAGCTGCCGCCGTCGGAGGAGGTGAGGGCCGAGGCGGTGCCGCCGAGGGCGGCGTCCAGCACATCCACCGCGGCGAGGTCGGCGAGGCGGGGTACAGCGACGTCGACCAGTTCGCGGGCGGTCTGCTGGAGGTCGAGGGTGGTGCCGATGCGGACGCTCGCGTCGACCAGGACGGCGAGCCGCTCCCTGGCTTCGATGGCCTCGGCTGCGATGCGGTGACGCTCGGAGACGTCCATGATCGAGACGGCCAGGCCGAAGACGCGTCCGGTGGAGTCGTCCAGCCGGTAGTGGCTGACCGACCACACACGGTCGGTCTCCGGGTCGGCTGCGGTGCGTCCGGCGACCCGCTGGTCGATGACGGGGGTGCCGGTGTCCAGGACCTGGCGCAGTCTGCTCTTCATCCGGCGGGTGCCCAGGGCGGGCATCACCTCCCCCGGGGTCCGGCCCACCAGGGCGGCCGGGGGCAGGCCGGCGATCTCGGCCAGCGCCCCGTTGACCCGGGTGAACCGCAGATCGACGCCGAGGACGCCGACGCCGACCGGTGACTGCTCGACCAGGCGGTCGGAGAGCGCCATGTCGGTCTCCACCCGGCGCACCGTGCCGACGTCGGCCGCGAGTCCCAGCGCGAGGACGTTCCCCGAGCGGTCCAGCAGGCTCATGTTGCGGAACTCGACCTGTCGTTCGCTGCCGTCCTTGTGCCGGACGGGGAACACCCCGGCCCAGATGGCCCCCGCCCTGACCCGGTCGAAGAGCTCGATGGCCAGCGAACGGTTCTCCGGGGCCACCATCAGCCGGGCGGCGGGCAGCCCCATCGCCTCCTCCGCGGTGTAGCCGAAGAGCTCCTCGGCCTCCGCGCTCCAGAGCGCGACCCGGCCCGAGGGGTCCAGGACGACCGCGGCGACCTTCAGCAGGTCCAGCAGGCCGCCCGGCGCGGCGGTGATCCCCGCGCCGGGGGGCCGGTCCTGATGCGGTTGTGCGGTCATGAGGGCGGCTCTCCTCCGCCCGGGCTACGGCGGGCGCCGGCCGCACCGGGCTCCTACCGTGATACCTCGCCCAGCGCCCCTTCGCACCCCCCGGCGCCGTCGCGCGGCCCGTCCGGGGGCACCGGATGACGCCAGCCGGGTGAGCCACGGCGGGCGCGGCGCCGCCAACCGGCCCGGGGACCGGGCGGTGGGTGAGGATCGGCTGGACATTCCCCCCACCTGCGAGGAGCCGACAGCCGTGTTGGAGCGAACCAAGCGCAAGAACCGCATCGAGGTCACCTTCGTGCTGCCCGCCGACCACCCGCACACCGCGGTGAGCGTGGTCGGCGACTTCAACGACTGGCAGCCCGGGGCCCACCCGATGGAACCGCGTCCGGACGGGACCCGCGCCGTCACGGTGACGCTGCCGGCCAAGGAGCGGTTCGGCTTCCGCTACCTCGCCGACGGCGGCCACTGGTTCGACGAGGAGCACGCGGACGAGCACGACGGCCACAACGGCTATGTGCTGACCTGATCCGGCCCCGGCACGCAGTGCGCCCCCGGCCGCCGAGCGGCCGGGGGCGCTGCGTGCGTGGGGTCAGTGGATGACGGCCAGGGCGTCGCCCTGGTACTTGGCGCCGGCGTTCCACAGCAGGAAGGAGTGCATGCCGTCGTCGGCCGCGGCCCTGATCTGGGCCTGCACCTCGGCCGGCCCGTAGTGCACCCCGAGCGAGAAGTCCTGCAGCCAGGGGATCACCTGGGCTTCGCTGCCCTTGGTCTTGCGGGCGAAGTCGGCCAGGGAGCGCTGGACGATCGCGTACGGCGCGGAGTTGGGGTCGGGGACCTTGTACTCCCCCGCGCCCCAGTGCGACGGGTAGACCATGGGCGCGATGTAGTCCGCCTGCTGCGCCATGAGCCCGATGTCCTGGGCGATCTCCCGCGGCCGGGTGGCGGCGACGCCGAACACCGAGACCCCGAGGAAGGCGCCCTTGGGGCGGACCACGGCGCGGGTCTCGGCAACGAAGTCGGCGATGCTCTGCTCGGGGGTGGTGGTGCCCAGGCCGGGGAAGGCCATCGAGGAGAGCGGGCCGTCGGGGCGGCGCACATAGTCGTAGAGGATGTCGTCGAAGCCGAGCGAGGCGGCCTCGGAGGCCAGGTCCATGTTGTACTTGCGCACGATGGGGTCGGCGAAGTTGGTGAACGCCAGCGAGCCGTAGTTGCCGCCGCCGTAGGGCTCGCCGCCCGGCGTCTGCACCACCGAGTTGCGGTGCCCGGAGCCCCACGCGGCGTTGGCGAGGATCGGGTCGCGGAAGGCGACGATCCGCCCGACGACCTGGGCGCCCAGCTTGTGGATCTCGGCGATGGCCTTGCGGGCGTCGTAGTAGCCCTTGGCCGAGCCGATCTTGCGGGCCAGCGGCACCTGGGAGGCGTACCCGATCTCGCCGTCCTCGTCCTTGATGTCCAGCTCGACGGCGTTGAGCTTCTTCTGCCGGACCAGGTTGAGGACGCCCTCGCGCAGCGAGTCGGAGGTCCAGCCGATGGCGGTGAGGTGGGCGGCGCGCATCAGGGGGTGGTGGACGACCGCCTGGACGTCGTCGGTCACGGAGTTGCCGGCCCGGTCGCGGGCGGTGACCTGGACCCGGGGCGGTGGGTTGGGGACGGTCACGGAGAACGCCCCGTCGGAGCCGAGGTCGACCTGGCGTCCGTCGACCTCGACCTTGCTGGCGCCCTTGGCGGTGCCGTGGATGGTCACCGGCGAGTGCAAGGTCGGGGCCAGGGCCGGGGCGAGCCGCAGCGTGGGCGCGGTGGTGTCGACGGTGAAGGTGCGGGACGTCCGGGGGCTGGTGAAGGGGATGGAGCCGCCGCGGCCCTCCACGGACAGGCGGTGGCGGCCCTCGGCCAGCGGCGGCGGCTGGATCTGCAGGCGGTCCCCGACGAGCCGGGTGGGCACCGTCCGCCCGTCCAGGGTGACCTTGAGGGTGCGCAGCAGGGAGGTGTCATCGGCGGTGACGGACATGGCCAGCGACTTGGCGTGGGCGGCGTTCAGCACCGAGTCGCGGCCCAGGCCGCGGACCGTCAGTTCCGGGGTGAGCGCCTGGACGGTGAAGGCTCCGGCCGCCCCGCACGCGACGACGACTACTCCGGCGGCGAGCGCCAGCCGGGCCTTGCGACTGCGCAGGAGAGGACGCTTTCGGCTCCGGGAGGCCCCGGACCGGCTTGCTGATGCGGGAGACATAGGACACCACCTGATCGATGACTGACCGTCGATGAGTCATTGACCAAATGGGATCGGATAATCCTG
Organism: Peterkaempfera griseoplana; assembly: GCF_001418575.1. Lineage (GTDB taxonomy): Bacteria > Actinomycetota > Actinomycetes > Streptomycetales > Streptomycetaceae > Peterkaempfera > Peterkaempfera griseoplana. Next base: position 5,383 of record NZ_LIQR01000150.1, on the reverse strand, counting down.
ACAATGCCCCCATTTCACCCGAACGGACCGGCTGACGCGCCTCCCGCACCCGGCAGCGGGCATTCCTTGCGCCGTTCGGCCCCACCTCGGTTGTGAACCCGGCGGGAACGGCTACCCCTTCGCTGTCCACCACCACCCGGGAGGTTCCGTGCGTCGCCCCGTACCCGTCCTGTCCGCCCTCCTCGTCGGCCTGCTGGCCACCTCCTGCTCGTCAGGCGGCGCCACCCAGGCCGGTGCCCCCGCCGCATCGGGCGCGGCCGCCCGACCCGGCGGGGATGCCGGTACCGCCTCCGCCCAGGCTGCCAAGGACCCGGCGGCGGTGCACGCCAACGAGCTGGGCGCGGTGCCCGTTCTGATGTACCACCAGCTGACCGAGCACCCGGCGAGCGTCTACGACCGCACCCCGGCCGACTTCCGCGCCGAGCTGGAGCGGCTGGCCCGTGAGGGGTACGTGCCGATCACCGCCTCCGAGTTCACCAGCGGCCGGATCGACATCCCAGCGGGCGCCCACCCGGTGGTGCTGACCTTCGACGACTCGACCAACAGTCAGGTCCGCCTCGGCTCCGACGGCCGCCCCGCGCCCGACACCGCGCTGGGCATCCTGCTGGACGTGGCCAGGCAGCACCCGTCCTTCCCCGCCCGGGCCACCTTCTTCGTCAACAGTGAGCCCTTCTCGGAGACCGGCGGCAAGCAGGCACTGGCGTGGCTCACCGCGCACGGCTTCGAGATCGGCAACCACACGCTGGACCACGCCAATCTGCGCACCCTGGGCGCCGACGAGGTGCAGCACGAGATCGCCGGCGACCTCAAGGAGATCAAGCAGCTGGTACCGGGCGCGGCGGTGACCTCCTTCGCGCTGCCGTTCGGCTCCATGCCGCAGCCCTCCGCGCTGGCGGTGCGGGGCGCCTCGCAGGGCGTCTCCTACCAGCACCGCGGGGTCTACCTGGTCGGCGCCAACCCGTCGGTCTCCCCGTTCGCCGCCTCCTTCGACCCGACCGCGATCCCCCGGATCCGCTCCGAGGGCGCCACCGGCGAGGAGGCCGAGTACGGCTCCACCAGCTGGCTGGACAAGCTGGCCAAGGACCCCGCCAACCGGTACACCTCCGACGGCAACCCCGACACCGTGGCCTTCCCGAAGTCCGAGGAGTCCCGACTGGCCCCCGCCTACCGCAAGCAGGCCCGCGCCTACTGACGCCCGGGCGGCGCTCAGCTGCCCCGGACCCCGCCCGCATCGCCGGCGGGGTCCGGGGCGGGGGCCGCCAGCGGGGTGCCGGCCAGGGGTGTACGGCCCAGGAAGTCCAGCAGCCGCCCGTCGAGCTCCCCGGGGTGGCGCAGCGGCACCGAGTGGTGGGAGGTGTCGGGGAGGACCGCGGACTCGGCGTGCGGCAGCAGCCGCCGAACCTGTGCGGCCAGCCGCCCGATGTCATGGGCCCGGCTGCGCTCGGCCGTCAGCACCAGGGTCGGCGCGGTCAGTGTGCGCAGCTCGGCCGCCCGGGGCCGGCGCATCATGACGACCTTCGTCCTGCGGAAGTCCTCGGCCCCGCGGGCGGCCAGCTCCAGCCAGGTGGGCTCCAGTTCGGCTCCCCGGGTTTCCCATCGGTAGAAGGCGCGCAGCCGCTCTGCGGTCGGCCGCAGCAGCGGCAGGGCGTGCAGCAGATAGCCCGGCCGCAGGCCGGTGAAGCACGCGGTGGGTTCGAGCAGGGCGAGCCCGCCGATCCGGGCGGGGGCGTGCAGGGCGTAGCGCAGGGCGATCCAGGCGCCGTAGGAGTGCCCGCACAGATGGGTGCGGTCCAGGCCCAGCCGGTCGAGCACCTGGTCGAGCCAGTGCACGAGGTCGCAGGCTCCGCGCAGGGCGCGGCCGTCGTGGACGCTCCGGCCGACGTCGCCCATCAGGTCCAGGGCGTGGATGCGATGGGTGCGGGCCAGTGCCCGGACGTTGGCCGCCCAGACCGCGGAGGTGGCCCCGCCGCCGGGCAGCAGCACCAGGGGCGGTCCGTCGGCCGGGCCGCAGCGATGCACCCGGGTGGTGCCGAGGTCCCCGGGCAGGTCCAGCGCCTCGGGGGTGACGGGCCACTGGGCCAGGGCGGCGTCATAGGCCGCGGAGAAGGCGGCGGCGGCTTCGGCGGTGCGGAAGACGGTCCTGGGTGGTGCGGTGTCGGTCATGCCGGTACACCTCGCGATCCATGCCTCGATGGACAAGACTCTCGTTCATCGAGACAATAACGGCCAAGATGTACTCGGGGAAAGGTGGTGCGTCAGCCGTGGACGACCAGGAGCCGGGCCTGGGCCTGGTCCATCTGCTGCGCGGCCTCACCGTCGAACTCGACCTGCTGGGCGCCGAGTTCGCCGCTCTGCATCACCTGCACCCGACGGACCTGCGGGCCCTGATCCATCTGCTGGACGCCGACCGGGCGGGGATCACCGTGACACCGGGCCGGCTCGGCGCCCAGCTGGGGATCAACTCCGCGTCCGCCACCGCGCTGATCGACCGGCTGGAGCGGCGCGACCTCATCCACCGGGTGCGCGACACCGGCGACCGCCGCCGCGTGCTGCTGGAGGTGGAGGAGCACGCGGTGACCCTCGGCTGGTCCTTCTTCGGCCCGCTCATCTCCCGGATGGTGTCGGCCGCCGGCTCCTACGACGCGGCCGAACTCGCCGTCGTACGGCGCTTCCTCGTCGAGATGGGCGAGGCGGTGGCGGCGGAGCGGCAGCGGATGGCTCCGTCGTCCGGGACCCGCGGCGGCGGCCGGCGGACGCAGGCCCCCGGGGGCGCACCCGCGGCCGCCGGCGAGGACGGGGGCGGGTGAGCCGGCGGGCACGGTGGGTCAGTCGAGACGGCGGCGCCCTTCCTTGGGCGTCTCGGCCTCGATGCGCTCCTTGCGGACCCTGCCCTTGACGGTCTCCTGCTCGACATGGTCCTCCGCCAGCAGCCGCACCCGCTCGACCGGCACCGTCTCGGTGCTCGCCACCGCCCGCTCCCCGTGGAGCACGACCTCGTACTCGTCCTCGGTGAGCTCCGGGCCGCTGAGCGCGGCGTCCCGGGTGGCGTCGGTGATCGGCTCGCGTTCGATGCGGACCTCCTCGTGGTGCACCGGGACGGTCATCTCCTGCTCCTCGGTGACCACGTACTTCCGCAGCCGGGCGCGGCCGGTCTCGTAGCGCTCGGTGCTGATGCGCAACCGCTCCTCGGAACGCGTCATGGCGTCGCGGGACGCCGTCGCCTTCTCGCGCTCGCCGGTGCGCCGCATGCCCTTGGCCCCGGGAGCGGCGTAACCGGTGTCCGCGACCCCGGCCGCGCCGGACCGGCCGGCCGCGCCGGACAGGTCGCCGGACCTGGCCTTCCCCGTGGTGGCGGCGCCGGCGGCTGCCGCCGCGCCCGCGCCCGCACCGGTGCCCGTGGTGCCCGTGCCTGCGGCGCTGCGACCGGCGGAGGCCCATCCGGTGTCGCCGGACTTCTGGGCCTCGGCCCAGGTCGCGTCCATGTCGATGCCGTAGTAGTCGTAGAGCCGGTGCTCCTCGCTCTCGGAGAGGTGTCCGCCGGCGTCCACGTCAACGGCAGGCGCGTCCTTGATCTTCTCCTTGGGGTAGGCGACCTGCAGGTGGTCCTCCACGAGGGTGGCGTCGTGGATCGGCACGAACGACTCGCTGGTTCCGAACAGCCCGGTGCGCACGCTGACCCACTCCGGACGCCCGCTGGCGTCGTCCAGGAACACGTGCTTGGCTTCGCCGATCTTGTTCCCGTGGGCGTCGTAGACCGGGTGGTCCAGCACCGTGGTGATCTGCTGTCTGGTGATCATGGAGATCCCCTTTCGCGTTCACCCGATCGCTTTACCCCTACAAATGGGACGAAACGACTTGAAATGGATCGATTCGGTCACGACCCATCCCCGGGAGAGCGGCCCTCAGGCCGGGGAACCGCCCGCGGGAAGAATGCCCACCTGCTCGGCCAGCCAGCAGAGTGCGAGCAGCCGCACCTCGGGATAGGGCTCCGCGTCGTGCGGGCGCCAGCCCTGCGCATGGAGCTCGTCCAGGAAGCCGATCAGATAGTCGGCCAGATGCCCGGGGTCCAGCGGAACCCTGTCGCGCACGGCGGCGGCGTGCTGGTCCACGGCGGCGACCAGGGCCGGCTCCCGCTCCAGACGGTCGAGGTCGGGGCCGTAGACCTCGGTCAGCCAGGCCAGCGGGTCCTGGGAGTAACTCTCAAGGGGCATTGGTCCACAGTAGTGAGCCAGCGGCCACCCCAAACCACTCCCATGAGTGTCTCTGGTCACATCGCCGCACTCCCGACATTCCACCCGCACGCCGAGGCCGGACCCGGGCTCCCGGCCGCGAGCGGCCGGATACGGCGGTGCACGCACCGCAGCCGGCGGCGGGCCGGCTCCCCCAAGCGCCCCCACCGCCGGCTGCGGCGTCCTCAGCCCCGGATCACCGGGGTGTACTTGTAGCCGACCCGGCGCACCGTCACGATGCTCTCCCGGTGCTGCGCCCCCAGCTTGCGGCGCAGCCTGGCGACGTGCACATCCACCGTCCGGCCGTCGCCGACGTGCCCGTACCCCCACACCGCGGCGACCAGGTGGTCCCGCGAGTGCACCCGGTGCGGATGGGCCGTCAGATGGGCGAGCAGCTCGAACTCCAGATAGGTCAGCTCCAGCGGCACACCGTCCACCCGGGCGGTGCGGTGCTCCACATCGACCGTAATGCCCTGCTCACGCCCGGGCGCGGGCTCGGGCACGGCGGCGGGTGCGCTGTGGGGCGCACCCGGCGCCACGCTGTCCGCGGGCACCAGGACCAGATAGCCGACCATCGGCGTGCCGCCGTGCCGGCCGTGGGCGGCGGTGTACTGCTCCAGCAGCTGCGGGGGGAGCACCGTCTGCGGCAGCGCCGCGAGGACGGTTGCCCCCTCCGGCAGCTGGGTGAGGACCGGCGGCCGTACGGGCCCGGCCGGTACGGCGGGCTCCCCGGGCGCGGCGTCGGGATGCGGGCGCACGGCGCGCAGATGCGGGACGGGGGGCGTGGTGACGGTGGGCGGGGTCACCGGCAGGGTGGAGAGGGTCGACATGGCTGGGGTCCTTCGCGCGAGACGGATGCTGGGCGTCGTCTGCGCGCGGTCCGCACCCTGCGGCCGGATACGGGAGCTGTGCTCCGGGTCAGGCCGTGCAGGCGTGCCGGCGCGCGCCGGGCACGCGGCGACACGTCTGGTCGAAGTGGTGCGCCTGCCGGGACGGCCAGAACGGCTCGAGGTCGTGGCGACCCGCGGCTCCGTCCCTGGTGATGTCCATGGCCCTATTGAACCAGAAGACCGGTGCGCTCCGCCGCACCGGGGCACCACCTCCCGCCGCGGGTTCGCCGTCGTCAACTCATGGACGGCGAACCCGCGGCGGGA
>NZ_LIQR01000015.1 GCF_001418575.1 Peterkaempfera griseoplana | reverse complement strand
GGCCAACCCTCAGGACTCGCGTTCCGGACATTTGACCCTTAACGCCTCCAGTGGTTGCATCGGGGAACTGCCGCCCGTCCCGGCAGCGCCCCCCGCCCGGAGGCCGCCCGAGTGAGACCCCGCCTCGCAGCAGCGGCGACAGCCGTGGCAGCGCTCCTCTGCGCCGCCGCGCCGGTCGGGTGCGGTACCGGACCGGGCCGCCCGGGGGACAGCCACCGGCTGGTGTACTGGGCCAGCAACCAGGGCGCCGACCTGAACGCCGACCGCCGCATCCTCCAGCCCGAGCTGGAGAAGTTCCGCCGCCGCACCGGCATCGAGGTCCATCTGGAGGTCATCCCCTGGTCGGACCTGCTCAACCGGATCCTGGCCGCGGCGGCGTCCGGCCGGGGCCCCGACGTCGTCAACATCGGCAACACCTGGTCCGCCTCGCTCCAGGCCACCGGCGCCCTGGTGCCCTTCGACCAGGCCACCCTGGACAGGGTCGGCGGCCGGTCCCACTTCCTGGCCTCCTCCATGGCCTCCACCGGGGCGCCCGGCAAACCCCCCGCCGCGGTGCCGCTCTACGGGCTGGCGTACGGCCTCTTCTACAACCGGCGCCTCCTCGCCCGGGCCGGACTCAGGCCGCCCGCCACCTGGGCCGAACTGGTCGCCGCCGGCAGACGGCTCACCGACCCGGCCGCCGGCCGCTGGGGCATGGCCGTCCAGGGGGCCAGCTACACCGAGAACTCCCACTTCGCCTTCATCTTCGGCAAACAGCACGGCGCCGCCCTCTTCCACGGCTCCACCCCGGACTTCGCCTCCCCGCAGATGGTCGCCGGCGTCCAGCAGTACGTCGACCTGGTGGGCCGCGACCGGATCGCCGACCCCTCCAGCGCCGAGTACTCCAACGACACCCCCTTCATCCGGGCCTTCGCCACCGGACGCGCCGCCATGGTGATGCTCCAGTCCTACGGCACCACCGCCATCGAGGCCGACGGGATGAAGCGCGCCGACTACGGGGTGGTCCCCATCCCGCTGCCCGACCCGCTGCCGCCCGGCGGCCGGCGGGTCACCAGCCTCGTCGGGGGCATCAACATCGCCGCCATGGCCGACTCCGGCAACCCGGACGGAGCGCTGCGCCTCATCGGCTTCATGACCGGCACCGAGGAGCAGAAGATCCTCAACCGGGCGTACGGCTCACTGCCCGTCACCCCCGCCGCCTACGACGACCCGGCCTTCCGGACACCGGTGGCGAGGACCTTCCAGCAGGTGCTCGCCACCACCTCGGCACCGCTGCCGATGATCCCCGAGGAGGCGCAGTTCGAGACCCTGGTCGGGGGCGCCGTCCAGGAGTTGCTGGCCACCGCGGCGGCCGGACGCACCGTCGACAGTTCCGCGATCCGGGCCCGGCTCGCGGCCGCGAACAGTCAGATGCAGACCGGCGTATGAGCTCCGCCTGGCGGCCGCACCGGTCCCGTGCCGTCCGGGCACTGCCATGGCTCTTCCTGCTGCCCGCACTCGCCGCGGAACTCCTGGTCCATCTGGTGCCGATGGCGGTGGGGGTGCTGATGAGCGTCTACCGGGTCACCGTGTACGAGATCCGCAACTGGACCAGCGCCCCCGGGCCCACCCTCGCCAACTATCGCCTGGCGGTGGACTTCCAGGCGCCGATCGGCGCGGCACTGCTGCGATCCTTCACCCTCACCCTCGCCTTCACCGTCCTGGTGGTGGGCCTCTCCTGGCTGACCGGCCTGGTCGCGGCCGTCCTGCTGCACCCCGCCTTCCGGGGGCGGTCGCTGCTGCGCACCGTCTTCCTGGTGCCGTACGCGCTGCCCGTCTACGCCTCGGTGATCACCTGGAGCTTCATGCTGCAGCGGGACACCGGAGCGGTGAACGCCCTGCTGGTCGACGCCCTCGGGCTGACCGGGAGCCGGCCGTTCTGGCTGATCGGCCCCAACGCCTTCTGGTCGCTGGTGGTGGTGGACCTCTGGCGCACCTGGCCCTTCGCCCTGCTCACCTTCACCGCCGGGCTGCAGACCGTCCCGGAGGAGCTCTACGAGGCCGCCGCACTGGACGGCGCCGGCCTGCTGCGGCAGCTGCGCTCGGTCACCCTGCCGGTGCTCGCCCCGGTCAACCGGGTGCTGCTGATCGTGCTCTTCCTCTGGACCTTCAACGACTTCACCACCCCCTACACCCTCTTCGGCCACTCGGCGCCGCCCTCCGCCGACCTGGTCGCGATCCACATCTACCAGGCGTCCTTCATCACCTGGAACTTCGGACTCGGCTCGGCCATGTCCGTGCTGCTGCTGGCCTTCCTGGCGGTCGCCGTGGGCCTCCCCCTGCTGGCCGGGCGGATGCTGCGCCGGGCCGGAAGGGGCACGGGCGCCGGATGAGCAACCCCCGCTGGCTGCGCCCGCTGCGCTGGGCACTCCTCGCCCTCCTCGCCGTCTTCACCCTGCTGCCCGTCTATGTGATGGCGACGTCGTCCCTCAAGCCCCTGCGGGACGTCCAGGGCCGCTTCACCTGGTGGCCCACCAGCCTCACCCTCGCCCCCTACTCCGACATGTGGCACACCGTGCCGCTCGCCCGCTACTTCGCCAACAGCGCCGTCGTCTCCTGCGCCGCCACCGCGGCCTCGGTGGTCATCGCACTGGCCGCCGCCTACGCCCTCAGCCGCTACCGCTTCCGCGGCCGGGGCACCTTCCTCGGTGTGGTGCTCTCCACCCAGATGCTGCCGGGCATCCTGTTCCTGCTGCCGCTCTTCCTGATCTACGTCAACCTCGAACGGCACCTGGGCGTCCAGCTCTACGCCACCCGCACCGGGCTGGCCCTCACCTACCTGACCTTCTCGCTGCCCTTCTCCGTCTGGCTGCTCACCGGGTACCTGGAGTCCATCCCCCGGGAGCTGGACGAGGCCGCCCGGGTCGACGGCGCCTCACCGCCTGTGGTGCTGCTGCGGATCATCGTCCCCGCGGCGGCCCCCGGGATCGCGGCGGTGGCGGTCTTCGCCTTCATGACCGCCTGGGGGGAGATCCTCTTCGCCTCCGTGCTCACCGACGAGTCCACCCGCACCCTGTCCGTGGGCCTGCAGTCCTACGCCACCCAGTCCAACGTCTACTGGAACCAGGTGATGGCCGCGTCGCTGGTCGTCAGCGCCCCCGTGGTGGCCGGCTTCCTGGCGCTCCAGCGCTACCTGGTCCGGGGCATGGCCGCGGGGGCGGTCAAGTGACCGCCGGCCGGGCCCCGGGGGAGCGGACCGCGGCGGGTCCGGGCGGCGGCAGGCGCAGGGCGGCGCTGGTGAGCAGGTACTGGGCGGCGAGATAGGTCCCCATCACCCAGAGATCCCGGCCGGGCGGTTGCGGCCAGTCGGCCAGCCCGGCGGCGATCAGACCGTCGGAGAGCAGGAAGAGGGCGCCGCCCGCACCGGCGCGCAGACCGAGCCCGGCCGAACTCGCCGCCGTGGCGGTGAGCAGCAGGCTGTAGGCCGCCACCGGGATCCGCAACCCGCCCAGACCGGGCCAGAGGCTCGCGATCAGCGCCACCCAGAGGATCCCGTACGCGGCGATCGGCACGGCGGCCCGGCGGCGGTCCGCGAAGGCCCCGTGGCGGGTGAACAGCGCCACGTAGCAGACATGGCCGGCCGCGAAGCAGCCCATGCCGGCCAGGAAGGCGGTGTCCGCCCCGGACTCCAGCAGGGTGTCGCCCGCCGCACCGAACAGCAGGGCGGTGGCGAGCAGCCGCGGGAACCGGTCTTCCGCGGTCGCCGCATGGGCCGCCAGCAGCAGCATCAGAGCGGGTTTGGAGGCGTGCGCCAGAGCCGGGACGCCGGCCGCCAGCGCCATCAGGTGGACGGTCCCGGCGGCTGCGAAGGCCAGGAGCAGCACACGGGCGGCACCGTGGTGACGGAGCGTCATACCGCGCCGCCCTCGGCCAGGGGCGCACCCAGGGAGTCCGCGCCGGAGCCCGCTCCGGCGCGGGAGCGGCCGGGCGCGCCCTCGGGCTGCCAGCCGGGGCCCCGCAGCAGATGCCCCCACCGGTCGCGCCAGCCGCGGGCCGCGGCGATGTCACGGGCGATGGCGGCGTACTCGTGGGTGGCCACCCGCAGCGGGTTGTGGGTGGTGATGTTCTTGGTCAGGCCGTAGACGGGCCGTACGGTCTCCGCCGCGAACGTGCCGAAGAGCCGGTCCCAGACGATCAGGATGCCGCCGAAGTTGCGGTCCAGATAACCGCCCTGGGAGGCGTGGTGGACCCGGTGGTGGGAAGGAGTGTTGAGAAGCAGTTCGACCGGCCGGGGCAGCCGGTCGATGCGCTCGGTGTGGATCCAGAACTGGTACACCAGACTGACCGAGGAACAGAAGGCGAGGGCCGCCGGGTGCACCCCGGCGAGGATCATCGGCACATAGAAGATCCAGGTGGTGGCGCCGGTCCAGGGCTGCCGCAGCGCGGTGGAGAGGTTGTAGCGGCGGCTGGAGTGGTGCACCACGTGGCAGGCCCACAGGATGCGGACGACATGGTGTCCGCGGTGCGACCAGTAGTAGCAGAGGTCCTGGGCCAGCAGCATCAGCGGGACCGTCCACCAGGCCAGTGGCACCCGCAGGGGGGTGAGCTCGTACAGTGCGCTGTAGATCGCGACGGTGGGGATCTTCCACAGCGCGTCGAAGAAGAGACTGCCGAGCCCCATGGAGAGACTGGTCGCCGTGTCCCTGCCCGTGTAACCCTGCTCGTCGTCGTCCGGATGGAAGCGGTAGGAGACCATCTCCAGGACGGTGAGCAGGACGAAGGCGGGGATGGACCACAGCACGACATCGGGCAGGTTCGGCATGTCGGCACACGATAGGTGGGCCGGGGCGTCGGCGGAAGAGGTGTTACCGCCGCGTAGGAGATCCAGTGGGAGGGAGCGGCAGATGGCCGGAGGCAAGGGGCGGCGGAACCCGGACGCCCGCGAGGTGTGGGCGCTGTACGAGGAGACCCGGCGGCCGGGCGCCCCGGGGCTGGCGGCGCGGGTCGCCGCGGCGCCCAGGTTGTTCCGTACCGCGCTGCGCGGCGAGTACCCCCATCTGCCGCGCGGCAGAACGCTGGTGTGCGCCGTGCTGATGCTGGCCTATCTGGTCTCCCCGCTGGACGCGGTGCCGGACTTCATCCCGGTCGTCGGCTGGATGGACGACGCGGGGGTGCTGATGTGGACGCTGCGCGCCCTGGTGCACGAGTCCGGCCGGTTCCTGGCGTGGGAGCAGGCCGGCGCCCCGGCGGCGGGGCACCGTCCCTGAGGGGGCACCCGGCGCCGGGCCGCCATCGCCTACGCTGAGCGCGATGGACGAGTACGGGCAGCCGGGGAACGTGATGCAGCTGACCGGGCCGGCGAGCGGAACCACCGCCGACGACCTGCGACGGCTTGCCCGCTGGTTCGACGCATCCACCCCCGGGCAGGCCCACGACCTCTTCGCCGCCGCCTTCGGCCTCTACGGCGCCAGACACCTCGGCACCGTACCCGGCCCCGGCGCCGCGCCGCCCGCGCACACCAGCTGGTGGCACGGCCCGGCGGCCGGGCCCGCCCCGCTGCCCGCCGCACTGCGCGTGCAGACCGCCCCTCGCGGCCGGGCGCTGCCCGCACCCGGCGTGGAGCCCCCGCCCGCCAGGGCCGTCGCAGCGCCCCGCCACGCCCGGCCGCTGCGGCCCGCCGCCGACGGCGCCGAGGACGACACCGCGAGCGGCGAGCGCCGCGCCGCGGCCCGGCTGCTGCTCGCCCATCCGCTGATCACCGCCACCGGCCCGTGGGCGGCCGGCCTGCCGCAGATCCGCCGCCACAGCGACGCGCTGGCCCAGCGGTTCGACCGCCTCCTCGGCTATCGCCTGGAGGTGGACGAGCACGCCGCCCGGCTGTTCAAGGCCGGGCTGGGCACCGGCTGCGGCCGCGGTCTGCGCGGCCGGGACGGCGCACCTTTCACCCCGGGCGCCTACACGGCGCTGGTGCTGGTGCTGGCGACGCTGCCCGACCTCCCCGGCACGCCGACCCTGCGGGAACTGCACGCCGAGGTCCGCAGCGCGGCCTCCGCCACCGGACTGCAGACCGCCGCCGAGGAGGCCCCGCTCGCCGCCGCCCTGGCCGAACTGACGTCACGTCAGGTGATCGGTGACGCCGGGGAGGGCCGGCTGCTGGTCCACCACGCCGTGGCCAGGCTGCTGCCCGCCGGCCCCCTGGCCGAGGCCGCCGACGGCGCCGACCTGGTGCGCCGCGCCGCAGACCCGGGCCCCGGTGGTGAACGGACTTATGTGCGGCGCCGGCTGGCCGAGAACCCGGTGGTGCTGCTGGACGAGCTGACCCCCCGGGAGCGGGGGTGGCTGCGCACCAGGCAGCGCCGTGAGGCCGAGACCTTCGCAGACTTCCTGGGTCTGGAGGCCGAGATCCGGGCCGAGGGCGTCGCACTGCTCGACCCGGCGGACGAGCTCTCCGACCTCGACCCCTGCCTGCCCGGCGCCGGAGTGCTGGCCCGGGCGGCGCTGCTGCTCGCCGAGCGGCTGGTGGAGCAGCTGCGCCCGGTGCCGGGCGACGCCGTCTCCAGGACGGCGGCCGGCCCGGTGATCGGGGTGCCGGTGCCGGACGCCGCGATCGACGGGGTGCTGGGCGATGTCGCCGACGAGTACGGGGGGCGTCCCGGCTGGCCGGCCGGGTATCTGGCCGACCGGGCGGCGCTGCGGCGCGACGTCCTGGATCTGCTGCACCGGATGCAGTTGATGGCTCCGGCCGGTCCGGTGCGCGCCGACGAGGCGTCCGTTGGGGTGCCCCAGGGTGCGTCCGGTGGGGCGCCCGGTGGGGGAGCGGACGAGGCCGGGGAGAGCGCGGCCGCCGATGTGCGCGGGGCGCGCGGCGAGGCCGTTACGGGATGGGTCCTGCTGGCGCCGGCGGCACGGTACGCGCCGGGCGCCCAGGCCGTACCCGCCCGCCCCGGCCGTCATGCCCGGACCACCGCCGGGCACTGACCCGCAGCCTCCGGCGCAGGCCGGCTGCGTCAGGGGATGCGGGCGCCGGGGTGCGGGGAGGCGCCCGGCTCCGGGCCCGTTCGTCCACCGCGGGCCCCGTCCGGCAGCCCGTCCCGCTGTGAGCGGGACGCCCGCCGGCTGTGCGTGTGCGGGGGCCGCGTGCTCAGCGGTCCGCGGTGGCGGCCGCCGCGGAGACCGGGTCGTGGTGCACCTGGACCACGGCTCCGGCGGAGAGCGTGCCCAGCAGCAGCGCCGCAGCGGTCGCGGTGGCGGCCAGCAGCCGGCGGTGGCGGCGGGGAAGCGGGAAGACTGTCCCGGGGAGGTGGCCGGCGGGAGCGCTCGCTGCGGATGCGACCAAGGCCGGCCGGGGGTCGCGGTTCCGGTTCTGTGCCATGGGGAAAGCCTTCCAGAGCGGTGTTAAACGGTCCTTACGCCTCCATGAAGTCCGGACGGGTTGTGGGCGTCCAAGGTCCGCCTCCTCGGTCCGCATCGCAAGGGACATATCAGGAAATCACCCGGAAGGAGGATGGCGGCAGGGGCACGAAACGTGATCGTCTTCCTTGTGTTACGACGGGCGTATTGCCACACGGTGTTCGCCCGCCCTAGCTTCTACGCACGTAGATCGACAGCGAGAGTTCGCCGACCGAACCGCCGCACGCCCGCACTGCGGGCTGCGGAGTTGAGGGGGCCTCATGTCCAGGATCGTCCGTGCCGCCCTCGTCCAGACCAAATGGACGGGCGACAAGGAGTCCATGATCGATCAGCATGAGCGGTACGCCCGCGAGGCGGCCGCCCAGGGGGCCCGGATCATGGGCTTCCAGGAGGTCTTCAACGCGCCGTACTTCTGCCAGGTGCAGGAGCCGGAGCACTACCGCTGGGCCGAGCCCGTGCCCGACGGCCCGACCGTGGTGCGGATGCAGGCACTGGCCAAGGAACTCGGCATGGTGCTGGTGGTGCCGGTGTACGAGGTGGAGCAGGCCGGCTTCTACTACAACACCGCCGCCGTGATCGACGCCGACGGCAGCTACCTCGGCAAGTACCGCAAGCACCACATCCCGCAGGTCAAGGGCTTCTGGGAGAAGTACTACTTCAAGCCCGGCAATCTGGGCTGGCCGGTCTTCGACACCGCGGTGGGCCGGGTCGGGGTGTACATCTGCTACGACCGGCACTTCCCCGAGGGGTGGCGCGCCCTCGGCCTGGCCGGTGCCGAGATCGTCTACAACCCCTCCGCCACCAGCCGCTCGCTCTCCGCCTACCTGTGGCAGCTGGAGCAGCCCGCCGCGGCCGTCGCCAACGAGTACTTCATCGCGGCGATCAACCGGGTCGGCGTCGAGGAGTACGGCGACAACGACTTCTACGGCACCTCCTACTTCGTGGACCCGCGCGGCCAGTTCGTCGGCGAGGTCGCCTCCGACAAGGCCGAGGAACTGGTCGTCCGCGACCTCGACCTCGACCTGATCCAGGAGGTGCGCCAGGGCTGGGCGTTCTACCGGGACCGCCGCCCCGACGCCTACGGACCGCTCACCGAGGCCTGACGGAAAGGGACACCAGAGCCGTATGAACGACACCGGTCCGCACGCGGCGCTGCACGCCCGGCACCGCGCCGTCACGCCCGCCTGGCTCGCCACCTACTACCGGCAGCCCATCGAGATCACCCACGGCGAGGGCCGCCATGTCTGGGACGCCGAGGGCCGCCGCTACCTGGACTTCTTCGGCGGCATCCTCACCACCATGACCGCCCATGCGCTGCCCGAGGTCGCCAAGGCGGTCGCGGAGCAGGCCGGCCGGATCCTGCACACCTCCACCCTCTACCTCTCCACGCCCATGGTGGAGCTGGCCGAGCAGATCGCCGGGCTCTCCGGCATCCCGGACGCCAAGGTCTTCTTCACCACCTCCGGCACCGAGGCCAATGACGCCGCGCTGCTGCTGGCGACCACGTACCGCCGCTCCAACCAGGTACTGGCGCTGCGCAACAGCTACCACGGCCGCTCCTTCAGCACCGTGGGCATCACCGGGAACACCTCCTGGTCGCCGACCAGCCTCTCCCCGCTGCAGACCCTCTACGTCCACGGCGGGGTGCGCACCAGGGGTCCCTTCGCGCACCTCTCCGACAGCGAGTTCACCGCCGCCTGCGTCGAGGACCTGGAGGACGTCCTCGGACAGGCCGAGGGCACCGTGGCAGCGCTGATCGCCGAGCCGATCCAGGGCGTCGGCGGCTTCACCTCCGGGCCGGACAGCCTCCTCGCCGCCTTCAAACGGGTGCTGGACCGGCGCGGGATCCTGTGGATCACCGACGAGGTGCAGACCGGCTGGGGCCGCACCGGCGACCACTTCTGGGGCTGGCAGGCGCATGCCGACGCCGGGCCACCGGACATCCTCACCTTCGCCAAGGGGGTGGGCAACGGCCTCTCCATGGGCGGTGTCGTCGCCCGCGCCGAGGTGATGGACTGCCTGGGCGCCAACTCCATCTCCACCTTCGGCGGCAGCCCCGTCACCACCGCCGGGGCGCTGGCCAACCTGCGGCATCTGCTGGAGAACGACCTGCAGGCCAACGCCCGTACCACCGGGGCACTGCTGCTGGGCCGGCTGCGGGAGGCCGCCGGGCGGCTGCCGGTCGTCGGGGAGGTCCGCGGCCGGGGGCTGATGATCGGCGTCGAACTGGTCGGAGCCGACGGCAGCCCCTCGCCCGCCGCCGCCACCGCGGCGCTGGAGCACGCACGGGAGCTGGGCCTGCTGATCGGCAAGGGGGGCCGCCAGGGCAATGTGCTGCGGATCGCCCCACCGCTCTCCCTGAGCACCGCCGAGGCCGAGGAGGGCGTGGACCTCCTCGTCCGGGCACTTGAGCTGGCCGGTGACACCGCCGGGAAGGAGCAGGCTTCGTGAGCCGCACCGTCATCCGCGGCGGCCTGGTCATCACCGCCGCCGAAGAGGTCCGGGCCGATGTGCTGATCGAGGGCGAGCAGGTGGTCGCCCTCGCCACCACCGGCAGTACGGTGGCCGACGGCTGGACCGCCGAGACCGTCATCGACGCCACCGGGCACTACGTCATCCCGGGCGGGGTGGACGCCCACACCCACATGGAGATGCCGTTCGGCGGCACCACCGCCGCCGACACCTTCGAGACCGGCACCCGCGCCGCCGCCTGGGGCGGCACCACCACCATCGTGGACTTCGCCATCCAGTCGGTCGGCTCCTCGCTGCGGGCGGGGCTGGACGCCTGGCACGCCAAGGCCGAGGGCAACTGCGCCGTCGACTACGGCTTCCACATGATCCTCTCCGATGTGACCGAGAGCAGCCTCAAGGAGATGGACGCCCTGGTGGGGGAGGGGGTGACCTCCTTCAAGATGTTCATGGCCTACCCCGGGGTCTTCTACAGCGACGACGGACGCATCCTGCGGGCCATGCAGCGCGGCGCCGCCAACGGCGGTCTGATCATGATGCACGCGGAGAACGGCATCGCCATCGACGTCCTGGTGGAGCAGGCCCTGGCCGCCGGGCGGACCGACCCCCGCTACCACGGGGAGGTCCGCCGCGAGCTGCTGGAGGCGGAGGCCACCCATCGCGCGATCAAGCTCGCCCAGGTGGCGGGCGCACCGCTGTACGTGGTCCATGTCTCCGCGGCCTCCGCCGTCGCCGAGCTGGCCACCGCACGCCGGCAGGGCCTCCCGGTCTTCGGCGAGACCTGCCCCCAGTACCTCTTCCTCTCCACCGACAACCTGGCCGAGCCCGGCTTCGAGGGCGCCAAGTACGTCTGCTCCACCCCGCTGCGGCCCAGGGAACACCAGGCCGAGCTGTGGAAGGGGCTGCGCACCGGCGACCTCCAGGTGGTCTCCACCGACCACTGCCCCTTCTGCTTCTCGGGGCAGAAGGAGCTGGGTCTGGGCGACTTCTCCAGGATCCCCAACGGGCTGCCCGGTGTGGAGAACCGGATGGACCTGCTCCACCAGGCGGTCCTGGACGGGCACATCACCCGCCGCCGCTGGATCGACATCGCCTGCGCCACCCCCGCCAGGATGTTCGGGCTGCACCCCCGCAAGGGCACCATCGCCCCCGGCGCCGACGCCGACATCGTGGTGTACGACCCCGCGGCGACCCAGACCCTCTCGGCCGCCACCCACCACATGAACGTCGACTACTCCGCCTACGAGGGGAAGCAGATCACCGGACGGGCCCGCACCGTGCTCTCCCGCGGCACCGTCGTGGTCGACGCCGGAACGTGGCTCGGCCGGGCCGGTCACGGCCGCTACCAGCCCCGCGCCACCTGCCAGTACCTCGGCTGACCCGGCGTCCCGCCGGACGCACCGCACCGCACCGTCCGCCCGGACGGCCGGCCCCGCATCCCGCGGGCCCCGGAGGTCCGGGCGGCGGCTCCGCACACCCCCAGGAGGACCCCGTGGACATCGGCCTCGTACTCCAGACCGACCCGCCCGCCCAGCTGCTGGTCGAGCGGATGAAACGCGCCGAGCGGGCGGGCTTCACCCACGGCTGGACCTTCGACTCCTGTGTGCTGTGGCAGGAACCCTTCGTCATCTACAGCCGCATCCTCGCCGAGACCGAGCGGCTCACCGTCGGCCCCATGGTCACCAACCCGGCCACCCGCACCTGGGAGGTCACCGCCTCCCTCTTCGCCACCCTCACCGACATGTACGGCAACCGGCTGGTCTGCGGCATCGGCCGGGGCGACTCCGCCATGCGGGTGGCCGGCCGCAGCCCCGCCACCCTGGACCGCCTCAGCCGGGCCATGCACGCCATCAAGGAGCTGGCGGAGGGCCGTGAGACGGAGATCGACGGCACCGCCATGCGGCTGCCCTGGGTCAGGCCCGGAGCCCGGCTGCCGATCTGGATGGGCGCCTACGGGCCCAGGGCGCTCGCCCTCACCGGCCGTCAGGCCGACGGCTTCATCCTGCAGCTCGCCGACCCCTACCTCACCGAGTGGATGGTCAAGGCGGTACGCAGCGCCGCCGCCGAAGCCGGCCGCGACCCCGACGCCGTCACCATCTGTGTGGCGGCCCCCGCCTATGTCACCGCCGACGACTCCCCGGCCGCCCTGGCGCATGCCCGCGAGCAGTGCCGCTGGTTCGGCGGCATGGTCGGCAACCATGTCGCCGACCTGGTCTCCCGCTACGGGGAGCACTCCTCGATGGTCCCCGAGGCGCTCACCGACTACATCAAGGAGCGCCACGGGTACGACTACAGCCACCACGGCCGCGCAGGGAACCCCGACACCGCCTTCGTCCCCGACCAGATCGTGGACCGCTTCTGCCTGGTCGGTCCGGCCGAGGCGCAGATCGCCCGACTGGAGCAGCTGCGCTCACTGGGCGTCGACCAGTTCGCGGTCTATGCGATGCACGACGCCGTGGAGCAGACCATTGACGCCTACGGCTCATCCGTGATCCCCGCGGTGTCCGCAGCCACCACCGCCTGACGTACCGGCGCCACCCGTCCCGACCCTTCGCTCCTCATCCGCATCCCTCTCGCCCCTCCTCCCTCCCGGCGGGTCACGTCCTCGGGTCCTGCCGTCCCTTCCCGCGCCCTGGCCCGCGTCCTGGCCGTGGGGTCGGACGCCCGTACGGCCGTACGTCCCGTCCTCCCGGCCGGGGCGCGGCCGCGGACCGGCCGGCCACGGGGGGCCGGGCGGTGCTCTCCACGTTCGGCCCGGGGCCGGCTTGCGGGCTCCCGGGGGTGTCACGTCCCCACACGAGACTCTGCGATCCGAGGTGGCCCCTGATGTCCTCCAGCCCACAGGCCCTGACCGATCCGTCCGGACTCCAGCAGGTCCACCCCGACGGCCGGGTGTCCCTGGCCGACACCGCGGTCCTGGACAACCCGCGCTTCGCCAACGGCGACCTGGCGCCGGTGCCGCTCGAGCGCCGGACCTGGGGAACCTACAACTACCTCGCCCTGTGGGTGGGGATGGCCCACTGCATCCCGTCCTGGACGCTGGCGTCCGGACTGGTGGCGCTCGGCATGGACTGGAAGCAGGCGGTCCTCACCATCGCCCTGGCCAATGTGATCGTGCTGCTGCCGATGCTGCTCACCGGGCACGCGGGCACCAGGTACGGCATCCCCTTCCCGGTCTTCGCCCGCGCCTCCTTCGGGCTGCGGGGAGCCAACCTGCCCGCCCTGGTCCGTGCGGCGGTGGCCTGCTGCTGGTTCGGCATCCAGACCTGGATCGGCGGGGAGGGCATCTATCTGCTCGCCGGCAAGGTGCTGGGCCACGACTGGCTGACGGCCAGTCATGTGCTGGGCACGCCCTGGACGCAGTGGCTCTCGTTCCTGGTCTTCTGGCTGATCGAGATCGCGGTGATCACCCGGGGCATGGAGACCCTCCGCCGGGTCGAGAACTGGGCGGCGCCGCTGGTCATCGTGGGCGCACTGGCGCTGCTGGGCTTCATGGCCGCCAAGGCGGGCGGCTTCGGCCCGCTGCTGGACCAGCCGTCCGCGCTGGGCTGGGGCGCCTCCTTCTGGAAGGTCTTCTTCCCCTCCCTGATGGGCATGATCGGCTTCTGGTCGACCCTCTCCCTCAACATCCCGGACTTCACCCGGTTCGGCGGCAGCCAGCGTGCTCAGATCCGGGGCCAGGCGCTGGGCCTGCCCACCACGATGACCCTCTTCGCGGTGCTGTCGGTGCTGGTGACCTCCGGCTCCCAGGCCGTCTACGGGGAGCCGATCTGGGACCCGATCGCGCTCAGCGCCAGAATGAGCAATGTCGTGGGCGCGCTCTTCGCGCTCCTCATCGTGATGGTGGCCACCCTGTCCGTGAACATCGCGGCCAACGTGGTGTCACCCGCCTACGACCTGTCCAACCTGCTCCCACGCTTCGTCAACTTCCGTACCGGGGCGCTGGTCACCGGGGTGATCGGCATCGTCATCATGCCGTGGAAGCTGATCGCCAACCCCCATGTCTACATCTTCACCTGGCTGGGGGTGGTGGGCGGCCTGCTGGGCACCGTGGCGGGCATCCTGATCGCGGACTACTGGCTGATCCGCCGCACCCGGCTGCACCTGGCCGAGCTGTACCGCACCGACGGCCGCTACTGGTACACCGGAGGCTGGAACCTCCGGGCCGTCCTCGCCTTCGCGGTCGGTGGAGTGCTCGCCGTCGGCGGCTCCTACTCGACCGTCGTCAAGGGCGTGAAGCAGGGCCCGTTCCCCGTGGACGGCATCATCCCCTTCCTCAAGCCCCTGGCCGACTACGGCTGGGCAGTCGGCCTGGCCTCCGCCTTCGTGCTGTACGCCGTGCTCAACCTCGGTAATTCACAAAGCGACTGACGTCCCGTCGCATCGGTGCCATGACCGCCCTGCCCGGCCGGCGGGGCGGTCATGGCACGGCCGGGCCGGAGGCGAGGCGGCAACCGTACGCGGCCCGGCCCGGCACCCTCCGCCGGGCAGCGGCCGGACCGCGGGGCCGGGGCGGACGCACCCGCCGTGCGGCGGGGTGCCGGGTGGCCGGGACGGGCGCGCTCAGGGGCGGGGCCAGATCCGCCCGTCCAGGCGCTCGATGTCGGTGTTGAACCGCTTGAGGAAGGCGGCGAACCCGGCCACCTCCTCCGGCGTCCAGTCGGCCAGGACCTTGTCCAGCCCGGCGACCAGCTCGTTGCGCGCGTCCTCCAGCCGCCGGGTGCCCTCCTCGGTGACCCGGAACTTGCGGGCGATACCACCCTCCTCGTCCGGAATGCGCTCCAGCAGCCCGGCGCGCATCATCGCCGCGGTCTGCCGGTTGAGGGTGGAGGCGTCCAGGCCGAAGGCCTCGCTCAGCTGCCCGATGGACATGGGGCGGCCCTCCATGCGGAGGCGGCTCAGCAGGATGTAGGCGCTCCGGTCCAGCTCGGCGCTGGTGCGCTTGCTGCGGGCGCTCATATGGACGTGTCGGCCCAGCAGCATCGTCTCGTACTCGATCAACTTGGTGGGCTTGTCCATGCGAGCTCTGCTCCGATCCGTCGTTCCTGCGGGTCAGTATGCCCGCGGGCATATACGTGCATGGTGCATCCACTGTGCGTACGGCACAAAGGACGCCCGGCGTGCCGCGCCGGAGGATCCGTGCGGCCGCCGTGCTCGCCGGTCGGTGCGCACCCGGCCGTGACCTGGCAGGGTGGCACCGTCCCACCCGCAGACCGCGGCGCCGACGGAACGGAAGGACCACCGTGAGCCCTGCCCGCCCGATGCATCTGCTGCTCGCCCCCGACAAGTTCAAGGGCTCGCTCACCGCCGTGGAGGTGGCCCGGCACCTCACCGCCGGGCTGCGGCGGGTCGAGCCGGGCCTGCCGGTGACCGAGCTGCCGGTCGCCGACGGCGGCGACGGCACCGTGGACGCCGCGGTGGCGGCCGGCTTCGAACGCCGGGAGGCGCTGGTGGCCGGGCCGCTCGGCGACCCGGTGCGGGCGGCCTTCGCGGTGCGCGGTGACACGGCGGTGGTCGAGATGGCCGAGGCGTCGGGGCTGCGCCGCCTGCCGGGAGGCCGCCTGCAGCCGCTGGCGGCGGACACCCGCGGAACCGGGGAGCTGATCCGCGCGGCACTGGACGCCGGAGCCCGCACGGTGGTGCTCGGCGTCGGCGGAAGCGCCTCCACCGACGGCGGGGCCGGCATGCTCGCGGCGCTCGGCGTCCGCCTCCTCGACGCTGCCGGCGCTCCGCTGCCGCCCGGCGGCGGCGCACTCACCGCCCTCGAAAGGGTCGACGTCCGCGGCCTCGACCGGCGTCTGGCCGACGGGAGCACCGAGCTGGTGCTCGCCTCCGATGTGGACAACCCGCTGCTCGGCGAGAAAGGCGCGGCGGCGGTGTACGGGCCCCAGAAGGGCGCCGGTCCGGCGGATGTGGCGCTCCTGGACGCGGGCCTGGCCCGACTGGCGGCCTGCCTGGGGCGTGCGGCCGCCGAGCAGTCGGGCGCGGGGGCGGCGGGAGGCGTGGGCTATGGAGCGCTGACGGTCCTCGGCGCGGTGCGCCGCCCCGGCATCCAGGTGCTCCTGGAGGTGCTGGGCTTCGAGCGCGCCCTGCAGCGGGCGACCCTGGTGGTGACCGGGGAGGGCTCACTGGACGCCCAGACCCTGCACGGCAAGGCCCCCGCCGGGGTCGCCGAGGCGGCCCGCCGCCATGATCTGCCGGTGGTCGCCGTCTGCGGCCGCTTCGATCTGACTCCGCAGCAGCTCGCGGACGCGGGGCTGCTGCGGGCCTACGCCCTTACGGCGCTGGAGCCCGACCCGGCGCGCTGCATGGCGGAGGCCGGCCCGCTGCTGGAGCGCGTCGGTGAGGCCCTGGCGAGGGATCTGCTGACGGGCTGAGGCCGGGGCGGCCGACTCCACGGGGCACCGGACCGCTCCCCCGGGCCGGCTTCCGGGCCCGGGCCGGTCGAGCCGGCATCGGGCGGGCCCGCGGTGGACGGGCGCTCCCTACTGGAGGCCGTAGCGGCGGGTGGCCTCCTCCTCCTGGGCGAGGCGGCGCAGGTTCAACAGCACCGGTTCGTAGAGCAGGGTGCCCGCGACAGCCATCTCCACCTGTTCCACCAGCGTCGGACTGCGTTCCATGATGTCCAGGTCGTGCTGGGCGATCCGCTCGATGTGGCGCGCGTACGGGGCGAGGTCGCCGGCCTCGACGGGGTAGCCGAGCCGGGTGAGCGCGGCGACGGTGGCGACCAGGTCACGATAGACGGGGGAGAGGGCGCCCAGCTCGCGGCAGTGCTCCCAGCCGAGTCGGTTCAGCAGCCGGTCGACCTCGCGGCGGGCGGTGACGGTGGCCGGGTCGTCCTCGGTGTCCTGCACATCGGGTGCTCCGGCGGAGACGGCCTCGGCGGCGTCGGCGTCGTTCTGGTGGGGCAGCGCCCACAGCGCCGCACCGAGGCGGATGGTGCGGCCCAGGGACTCGTCGTCGACATGGGCGAGCACCTCGCGCACGGTGGCCAACGGCACCTTGCCCAGCTGGACCAGTGCCCGTACCAGCCGTAGCCGCCGCAGGTGGGAGTCGTCGTACTCGGCCTGGGTCGCGGTGATCCGGCGGCCGGGGGGCACGAGCCCCTCGCGGAGGTAGTACTTGATCGTGGCGATGGGGACGCCGCTCTTCTCGCTGAGATCCGCCAGACGCATCCTCTTGTGGGCCTTCCTTGGGGAGTGTCACTATCCAAGTGTGGGGCGAGCGCTGTCATCCAACCAGCCACAGGGGGAACCACAATGTTCAGCAGTCCGAATCCCGGGCGCACCACCGCAGCCGCCGAGGGCGATCTGGTGGTCTTCCACATCGGGATGCGCATCAACCACTTCTGGGCCCTGCACCGCTGGCTGCCGGTCTTCGTCGCCATGCCGCGGATGCTGAGGGAACTGTCACGCGACAAGGAGAGCGGGCTGCTGGGGTACCAGCTGCTGACCGGATCGCCGCGCACCTACCACGTGGTCCAGTACTGGAGGAGCAAGGAGCAGCTGCTGGAGTACGCGGCCGCACCGGACAGGCTGCACCGCCCCGCGTGGACGAAGCTCAACCGCCTCCAGCGCAAGTCCCGGGGGCATGTGGGGATCTGGCACGAGACCTATCTGGTCCCGGACGGCAACTATGAGTCGATCTACGGTGACATGCCGCCCTACGGCCTGGCCGCGGCCACCGGAGTGCTGCCGGTCGAGCGGCGCGGTGCGACAGCCCGGGACCGGCTCGCCCGCCGGACGCCCTGAGGGCCAGGGGCCCAGAACCCCGGCGGTGGCGGGGCTCCGGGGTTGTGCGATCCAGGTCGCGCTCCGGCGTGCAGGAGTTTGCGCCCGCAAGTCCCGCCCCGCCTGCGCCGCTTCACAGCTCACAGCATGTCAGGATCGGTTGCGCACCGTGCCGGAGCGGTGCTAGCAATTGTTGACAGTCGGCAATTGCTGTACGGGCCATCGCCATAGGACCGCCTTCCATGCAGCTCACCTTTCTCGGAACCACCTCCTCCGACGGCAACTGCCCCACCCTGTACGTCACCGACCGCGGCACCCTGGTGGTCCAGGGCTACCGGATCACCGACCCCGGGGCGGTCGCCCAGCTGCAGGACCTGCTCCCGGGCGAGACAGCAGTGGAGATCCCCAGCGAGCTGTTGCACTTCGCGCCGGCCGGTGAGGCGGACGGCAGGCCGGAGCCCTAGCCTCCCGGCCGGGGGCGGCGGCCGGACGTCAGGAGCATGGCCGTGTCGGACTTCCAGCGAGAACGCGAGGCGCTCGGCGGCTGGCTGCACCAGCTGCGCCGGGACGCCGGCCTCAACGGCAAGCAACTGGCCGCGGCCCTGGGCTGGGCCCCCTCCAAGGTCTCCCGGATCGAGCACGGCAGGCAGACACCGAGCGAGAGCGACATCGCGGCCTGGGCGGCGGCGGTCGGCGTCCCCCAGGCAGCCGCCGACCTCGCCGCCCGGCTGCATGCGCTGGACAGCCACTATGTCTCCTGGCGCCGCTCACTGCGGGCGGGCCATGCGCCCCGGCAGCGGGTCGCCATGGAACTGGACGGCGGCACCCGGCTGCTGCGGGCCTTCGAACCGGGCCTGGTGCCGGGCCTGCTGCAGACCGCCGAGTACGCACGGCATGTCTTCGCCCGGCTCACCGCGCTGCGCGGCACCCCCGACGACGGGGGTGCCGCGGTGCGTGCCCGGCTGGAGCGGCAGCGGGTGCTGTACGAACCGGGCAGGGAGTTCCACTTCGTGCTGACCACCGCGGCGCTGCGCGCCCGGATCTGCCCACCGGAGGTCCACCGGGGGCAGCTGGACCGGCTGCTGGCGATCGGCTCCCTCGGCACACTGCGGCTCGGGGTCATCCCGGACGGTGCGCCGCTGGCCCTGATGCCGCTGCACGCCTTCTGGATCTTCGATGACCGGCTGGTGCAGGTCGAGACCTGGAGCGCCGAACTCAATCTCACCGATCCCGGTGAAGTGGCGCTGTACGAGCAGGTGTTCGCGCGCCACGCCGAGGCGGCCGCGTACGGTACGGCGGCGCGCCGGATCCTGACCGGGGTGATGGCCGAACTGTCCTCCGGGCCCGCACTGCCACAGCAGTCGGCAAGTTCGCCGGGAAGAAACGAATCTGATGCTCCATCGGGGGCGCAAGATTCGCAATAATGCGCAATCTTCCCCACGGTTGCGGTGAGCCACACCTAGGCTCGGGCCATGGCCGGACGGACACCGGGAGTGGACATCGCAGTCGGCTGGCTGCTGCGTGCGGAGCCCGCGCCGGGTACGGCGCTCGCCGGATGGGACGGCAACCCGGACGGCGCCGCCGAGCTCGCCGCCGGCCTGGTCTGGGATGTGGTGCACGCACCGACGGCGCTGGCCCTGGAGGCGCTCGACATGCTGCGCTACGGCGGAGCCGTCGGCCCGGCCCTGGTGTGCGTCCCCGAGTCCGTGGTGAGTGTGCTGGTGCCGGTCGGTACCGCGGAGCGCTGGCCCGGCCTGGGCCTCCAGGCGACCGGGGTACGGGCGACCGGCCTGGGCGGGGCCCTGCGGGTGCCGCTGCCGAGCCAGACCTACGGTCCGTTGCACTGGCTGATCCCCCCGGACGGCAGTGGTCTGCTGACCGACCCCCGCAGGCTGCACTCGGCGCTGCGCAAGGCCTGGGTGACCACGGTGCGGGCGTTCGGCTGAGCCCGGCCCCGCGCCGTGTGACCGTGGAGTGGTGGTCGTGCGGCTTCCGGGCGGGTCGACTGCGAGGGGGCGGCGCTTGCCCGTCCGGGCGGTCGCGGCGTACTTCGCTGCCGGAGGCGTCCCGGGATGCGTCTCGCCGGGGCGACGGACGGGTCGCCCTGTCGCCGGGCCCGGGGGATCCCGGCCGGGGAAGGTCCGCCGGGCGACCAGTTCTGGCTGCTCACCTCGCGGGTGGACGACGGCTCCTTCTACCCGGAGTACGACGGCTACCGGATCACCTGGAACAACGACCAGGCCAACCCGGTGCGCAGCACGGCGAAGCTGCTCAGCGACCACGCCCGGGCGATGGCGGCCGGTACCGGCAGCTGACCCCCGACCCGACGCCCGACCGGTCCGGGCCGGGGACTGCGCTGTCCCGCCGTCGCCCGCCCCGGGCCGGCCCCGCCGGTGCGGCGGGCCCCGGCTATGCGGCGTGGTACGGGGTGAGCAGCAGCCGGATCACGTCCTCCAGCCGCCGCCGGGCGTCCCGCAGCGTGGTGCGGCCGGTGACCCAGGCGGTGAGCTCCCCCTGCCAGACGTTGCCGACGATGTGCTGGACCACGTCCCGCACCGACGGCGGGACGTCCGGCATCACCGCGAGGAGCGCCTCCCGGTCGGCCCGTGCCATGGTGTGCAGGGCCTCACTGGCGAAGGGGTCGGTGGAGGCGGCCACCGACACCAGCAGGTGGGCCAGCTGCGGCTGCCGCTGGTAGGCGCGCATGCCGCGGTTCGCGAAGCGGACCACCCGGTCGACCGCGGCCGCGGGGGCGCGAGGCCCGCGCAGTTCGGCCACGATGTCCGCGAGCAGCAGCCGGTGCCAGTCGGCGATGGCGGCGGCGAGCAGGTGGTCCCGCGAGGAGAAGTAGCGGTAGGTGGTTCCGAGGGCCACTCCGGAGCGCTCGCTGACCTGCTTCATCTGCAGGCGCTCCACGCCGGTCTCGGCCACCAGGGAGAGGGCTGCCGCGATGAGGTTCCGACGTCGCTCCAACTGGCGGGGGGACATCGCCTCGACCGGTCGCGGCGACAGGTCAACCTTGGACACAGGGCTCATGATACGGAACTCGGTGGGGCAGCAGTATGGCGCCTGAGCAGGTCGTTTGGCCGGAACTGCAAACCGGGTGGCCCCGGGGGACGGAACGTGCCCCCGGGGCCACCCCGCGGTCTCAGCCCAGCCCGCGGCTGTCCTGCTTGAGGGCGGTGTCCACGGTGAGCGCCGAGGCCACGACCATGCTCAGCAGGGGGTCGGGCAGCAGCCGGTGGATCTGCACCACATAGTTGTCGGCGGTGGTGAACATCGTCCGGGCGAGACCCTCGAAGGTCTTGGTGATCCGGGCGACCTCGGTGCCGGTGTGGTCGGTGATGGCGAAGTTCCAGGCCCGCCAGTTCTCCGCCTTGATGGCGCCGATCTGCTGGTCGCCCACCATCAGCCCGAAGTTGATCTTCCCGATGGCGTTCTGCTGGACGATCTCGCCGAGCTGGACGCCGTCCGGCCGGGCCACGATCACCCGGGACTTGACCAGCTTCGCGGGCCGGGTCAGCAGCATCACCGGGCGGCCGGCGGCGTCGCGCACCTCCAGCCGGTGGGTGAGGAACTGGTCCCAGCTGGTCATGAAGCGGACGACCTTGCGGGCCGTGCTCTGGCCGATCTCGGCCACCGAGCCGATCGGGGTGCCGTTCTGGTCGAAGACCGAGTACTCGGCAGCCAGCTCGATCAGCTTGGTCTTCTGGTTCACCACCAGCACCGGCTCGGTGAACAGGGTGCCGCCGCCCCCGGCGACCGGCCCCACGCCGGCCTTCTGCTGCACCTGCTGCCGGATGCGATCGGCGTTGTGGGGGCTCTCGATCGGGATCTCCCACGCGGAGGAGCTGCTCTGCACGGCGGGAGCCTGCTGCTGCGGCGGGACGGTACCGCCACCGGTGCCGGCGTGCGTGTGCTCGGTCCAGCGGGAGCCGTCCCACCAGCGCAGCGCGGCAACGCCGTGGGGGTCCGGATACCAGCCAGGAGGAGTGGTTGCGGTCGTCACGCCCTGGAGCGTATCCCGAAGACCCGACAGCGGGGAACGCACCTCAGGCGGCCGGGGCCCCGGGTGCGTCCCCCGTGCGGGCGCCGTCACGCGAGGTGCACGGAGCCCCCGCTCACCGTGATGTTCTGCGGCGCCAGGGCGGACGGGGCGGGGCCGCCGGCCACCGATCCGTCGGCCACATGGAACTTGCTGCCGT
Source organism: Peterkaempfera griseoplana (assembly GCF_001418575.1). Classification (GTDB taxonomy): domain Bacteria; phylum Actinomycetota; class Actinomycetes; order Streptomycetales; family Streptomycetaceae; genus Peterkaempfera; species Peterkaempfera griseoplana. Next base: position 3,285 of record NZ_LIQR01000015.1, on the reverse strand, counting down.
GACAGGGGCAGTTGATGGTTCCCCCGGAGACCGAGCTCACCGGGCAGCCGGCATGGGTGCAGATCGCCGAGAAGGCCTTGAACTGGCCCTGCTGCGGCTGGGTGACCACGTACTTCTTGTCGACCACCACCCCGCCGCCCACCGGCACCTCCGAGGTCTTCACCAGCGCCTGGCCCGCCGCGGCGGCGTCACCGCTGCCGCCCCCGCCCGCGGCCGGGGAGGACGCCGGGTCGCCGCCCGGTGCGTCGCCGGCGGGCACCGAGACGGTCTGGGAGCCTCCGTTGCTGGAGCAGCCGGCTGCCAGCGCCGCCGCCAGACCGACACCGGCCAGCACCGCGGCGCGGCGCGGCAGGCCGTTCTGCGGCTGCGCCTGGGCGCAGCCGCAGGGGTGCTCGGGCCCCTGGGGGGCTCCGGTGGCGTCGGCGGTGTTCTGCATCAGGGACATCAGCTACTCCGTGGGGAACTGAAGGCCGCCGGCCGGATCCGCCGGCGGGCTCGGACGTCTGAACTCCCGCCGGGCCGGAGCCCGGGTGCGCACACCAGGCGGTCCATCGCTCGCGCTCCTTCCGGCAGGCCTGGACACGGCCCGGCGACCGGGGCGTCCGCAGTGTCTACAGGGTTCTATACGGAGCCGGGCCCGCCGGTGTTCAACACCCGGAACGGAAATCTCAGCCCTCGGCCGGGGCGCGGCGCTCCCGTACCAGCGCCTCCTGGACGGCGGAGGCCACCAGGGAGCCCGCGGTGTCGTAGAACTCGCCGATGGCCAGCCCGCGGCCGTCGGCGGAGGAGGGGCTGCGCTGGGCGAACAGCAGCCACTCGTCGGCACGGAAGGGCCGGTGGAACCACATCGCATGGTCCAGCGAGGCCAGCGTCAGCCGGGGCGGCTCCTGGCGCCGGAAGCGCGGCGGCTGGAGGTGCATCGCAGTGGTGGAGGCCAGCGTCAGGTCGGAGAGGTAGGTGAGCGCGCAGACGTGCAGCAGCGGGTCGTCCGCGGGCAGCGGTGTCGCGGACCGCAGCCAGACGAACTGCTGCGGCATACCGGGCTGCTCCGGCGGCAGGCCGGGGGAGTCGGCCGGGACGAAGCGCATCTGCAGCGTCCGCGCCGCGGCCGACCGCGCATACCCGTCGGGGTCCGCCTCGGCCCAGGCGAGATAGGGGTCGGGCAGTTCCTCGGGGGGTGTCACGGTGGGCGCGGTGCGCTGGCGCTCGGCGCCGGTCTCGGGCTCCTTGAAGGAGGCGGAGAGGGTGAAGATGGCCTCCCCGCGCTGCACTGCGGTGACCCGCCGGGTGGTGTAGGAACGGCCGTCGCGTACGCGCTCCACCTCGTAGACGATGGGCCGCCGGGGGTCGCCGGGCCGGATGAAGTACCCGTGCAGCGAGTGCACCGCCCGGTCCGCCCCGACCGTCCGCCCTGCCGAGGTGAGGGCCTGCGCCGCGACCTGGCCGCCGAACGCCCGCAGCGGGGCCCCGGCGTGGCAGCTGCCACGGAACAGGTTCTTGTCTATCTCGTCGAGGCGCAGCAGCTCCGGGAACGAACCCCCGGCAGTTCCGGTCTCCGCCGACTCGTCGGTCACGCCTGTCACGTCTGTCACGGCGACATGGTCGCAGAACATGCCGCAGGTCCGATGTGACCTGTGTTACCCGCAGGTAGGCAAAGGGGGCCGTACGGCGGACTGCAACCTGTTCTCGTCCTGGGCGCGTCCGGCACGGTTGCTAGGCTGCCCCCCATGGGTCTCCACGAACTCTCCCCGCCGGTCCGCTAGGCGGGCCGCCCCGGGACGCTCCGCGTCCCCTCCCCGGTGTGATCGGCACTGCCGTATCGCAGCCGGGCTGATGGCTGCTGCCCGCCGCCCCCGACACACAGGCAGGCACCCATCACCTTTCGGAGACCATCACCATGGCGCACACGCGCACCACCCTGCCCGTCGGGCGGGGCCTCCTCTACGCCACCGTCGCCGCCGCCGCGTGGGGCACCGCCGGGGCCGCGGCCACCGCGCTGCACCACATCAGCGGCCTCGGCCCCCTGGCCGTCTCGTTCTGGCGGTTCGCCCTCGGTGCCCTCCTGCTGCTGGCCGCCCGGCCGCTGCTGGGTCTCGGCCGCTGGACGGCCCGCCGGGTGCTGCGGCCCCGGCAGCTCCTGGTCGGACTGTGCATGGCGGTCTTCCAGACCGCCTATCTGGCCGCCGTCGACCAGGCGGGACTGGCCGTCGGCACCGCGGTCACCATGGGCACGGTGCCGGTGTTCACCGCCGTCGGCGCCCGGCTGGTGCTGGGCGAACGGCTGGGCCGGGCGGGCTCCGGCACCGTCGCCCTGGCCGTCGCCGGGCTGCTGCTGCTCGCCCTCGGCTCGGCCGGCGGGACCGGCACCGGCGGCTCCCCACTGCTCGGCTTCGTCTGCGCACTGGTCTCCGCGGCCGGCTGCGCCTTCGTCAATCTGCTGGGCCAGCACGGGCGCGGCAGCGGTGCCGAGCCGTACGACGCGGCGCTGGCCGGCTTCGTGGTCGGGGCGGTGCTGCTGCTCCCGGCCTGCCGGGGCGGCGACCTGCTGCCCGGCGGCGGCCATCTGGAGCGGTCGCTGCTGCTGCTCGGGTATCTGGGCGCGGTGCCCTCGGCGCTGGCGTACGGGCTCTTCTTCGCCGCCGCCACGGTGGTCCGGGCGACCACGGTGTCGGTGCTGATGATGCTGGAACCGCTGGCGGCGCTGCTGCTGGCGGTGTCCGCCTTCGGGGAGCGGCTGACCCCGGCCGCGGCGGCCGGCACCGCGCTGTTGCTGGCCGGGGTCGTGGTGCTGGCCAGGGCGGAGCGGACCGGGCCGGTGAGCGCCCCGCAGTGACCGCGGCCGCCTGGTCGGCGACCGGCTGGGCGGGAAGCCGGGCCGTGAAGTGTCCGGACGGTGACCGTTTATGATGAGTTCACGACATTTCCGCCACTGCGCCGGCTGACCGACTGTAATGTGTGGCCCCCCGGGCCGCCGGGAGTCCCCGACTTCCGGCAGCCCGGGCGGGCCCCGGCAGGGCCGCCGCCGGGCACCCGCTCCCCACCACACCTCATCCCTGCGAGGTCCAGGCTCCGGTGACCGACCTTCCCCCCGTTCCCGCCGATCCGGCGAGCCTCTCCGACCAGGCACTGGCCAAGGCGATACGCCGCAACGGACCGGACGACGATCCGGCCCGGTCCGCCGAGGAGCTTCTCACCCGGCACTGGGAGGCGGTGTTCCGCTACGCCGCGGAGTGCACCACGACCCAGGCCGCCGCAGGACGGCTGGCGGCGGCCTGGGTCGTGGTG
>NZ_LIQR01000149.1 GCF_001418575.1 Peterkaempfera griseoplana | reverse complement strand
GCCGACCCCGCCGCCGCGGCCGCCGCCACCGGGGCGGGCCGGCTGCACCGGTGGGCCCTGGACCCGGCCGCGCGCTCGGTCCGCGAGGAGCGGCTGGACGACCGGGACGTGGAGTTCCCCACCCATGACGACACCCGTACCGGCCGCAGCCACCGCTGCCTGTGGACGGTCTCCGGCAGTGCGCTGGTGAAGCACGACGTCCACACCGGCGAGGTCCGCGTACGGGAGCTCGGTGAGCGCAGTGCCCCGGGCGAGGCGGTGTTCGTCCCGGCCCGGGGTGCGCGGCGGGAGGACGACGGCTGGCTGCTCTCGCTGGTCTCCGACCGGGCCGGCGGCCCGGCCCGGCTGCTGGTGCTGGACGCGGCGGACCTGGCCGTGCAGGCGGAGGTGGAGCTGCCGCGCCGGGTGCCGGCGGGCTTCCACGGCAGCTGGATCCCGGAGCCCACGTCGCAGCACTGACGCATGGCGACGGACCGTCAGAACCGCTGTCCGGCCGACCTCTTGCCCCGAGGTCGGCCGGTTTGGTTTGATTCTTGGGAGCGCTCCCAAGGGGATCGCCGCCGGCCCGCAAAGGACTCCAGCCATGTCTGACCAGCTCCCCTCCGGCACTGCCGCGCGGCCGCCGGTGATCCGCGGCTACCTGCCGAGCGACCGGGCGGCGGTGTACGAGGTCTGCCTGCGCACCGCGGCCGCGGGTGGCGACGCCACCGGCCTCTACCGCGATCCCGACCTGATGGGCGACAACTTCGCCGGCCCCTATCTGCACCTCGAACCGGAGCTGGCCTTCGTCCTGGACGACGGCGGCAAGGCGGTCGGCTATGTGCTCGGCACCTCCGACACCGCCGCCTTCGCCGCCGCCTTCCGCCGGTCCTGGCTGCCCCGGGTCGCCGACCGGCATCCGGCACCGGCCGGTGAACCCCAGGGCCCGGACGAGGCCATGGCGGCGCTGCTGCACAACCCCGAGCGGATGATCATCCCGGCGCTGGCCGACTACCCGGCCCATCTGCACATCGACCTGCTGCCGCCCTACCAGCGCTCCGGCTACGGCCGCGCCCTGATGCTGACCTTCCTCGGCGCCGCCCGCCGGGCCGGCGCCAAGCGGGTCCACCTGGGCATGCTCACCGAGAACACCGCGGCCCGGGCCTTCTACGACCGGCTGGACTTCCATGTGATCGACGTGCCCGACGCCGGGGTGCTCACCTACCTCGGCCGATCCACCGAGACGGACGGCTGAGCCGCACCGCCCGTCCCCGCCCCGCCGCCGGGGCGGGGGTTCAGCGGCTGACCTGCGGGGCCAGTTCGGCCGCCAGCAGCTCCACGGTGCGCCGCCAGGCGTCCTCGGCCGCCTCCGGCCGGTAGCTGTCCCGTTCGTGGCAGAAGAACCCGTGCGGCGCCGGGTAGACCACCATCTCGTGCCGGACCCCGGCGGCGGTCAGCCGGTCGGTGAGGATCTCCCGCTGTGCGGCGTCCAGCAGATGGTCGTCGGCTCCGGTGAGGAACAGCAGCCGGCCGTTGTGCTCCCTGATGCCGGCCGACAGCTCCACGGTGGGCTCGGGGCGGCTGAGCGGGATGTCCGTACCGGTGAGCCAGCCGCCGTAGAAGACCGCGGTCGCCGCCAGGTCCAGCTGGGTCGCCGCGTAGTAGGCGATGTGGCCGCCCAGGCTGAGGCCCACCATGGCGGTGCCGGATCCGGCGTACTCCTGCCGGTCGAGCCAGTCGATCGCGGCCCGCAGATCGGCCAGCACCCCGGGCCGGGTGAGCTGCCCTATCAGCTCGAAGCCGCGGCGCCGCCCCTCGTCGTCGGCGGTCAGCTGCACCCCGGGGGCCGTGCGGTGGTGGAAGTCGGGGACCACCGCGACATACCCCGCCTCCGCGATCCGGTCGGCGACGTCGCGGATGTACCCGGTCACCCCGAACATCTCGAATCCCACCAGCACCCTGGGGTACCGGCCGGGAGCCGCCGGCCGGCTGACATAGGCGTCCATCGGGGCCGAGCCGTCCACCGGTATCCGTTCCCAGGTCCCGATGGTCCCCCGCCGCTCCGCTTCCTGCTGCAACGCTGCCTCCATGGGCCGTCCGTGTGCCGTCCGTGAGCTCTCCGTGCGCTCTCCGATGGGCGACGCTAGTTCCGACGGGGCGTCAGCCGCCAATAGGGGAAGACATGGGGGGTATCGGGAAGCCGATGGCCGGCCAGGTAGTTGAAACCGGAACCAAAAGCCGCTACCGTGGAACCCAGGTAGTTGAAGCCTAAACCTTTGGAGCGCATCATGGGCCTGTTCAACCGCGGCAAGTCCGAGGAGACCGCCACCCCCGCCGCGGCAGCACCGGCCGCAGCCCCCGCCGCGGACCTCTCGGCACTGACCGGCGACTACACCATCGACAGCACCCACAGCAGTATCGGATTCACCGTGCGCCACGCCATGGTCACGACCGTGCGCGGGGAGTTCGGCGAGTACGAGGGCAAGCTGCACCTGGACGGCACCGACCCCTCGCGGTCCACCGCCGAGCTGGCCATCAAGGTCGCCAGCATCGACACCAACCAGCAGCAGCGCGACGAGCACCTGCGGACCGGTGACTTCTTCGAGGCGGAGACCTACCCGGAGATCACCTTCCGCAGCACCGCCGCCGCGCAGGTCGACGACGAGACCTACCGGCTGACCGGCGACCTCACCATCAAGGACACCACCCGCCCGGTCACCCTGGACCTCACCTTCAACGGCTCCGCCACCGACCCGTTCGGCAACCTGCGGGTCGGCTTCGAGGGCGGCACCCAGATCAACCGCAGCGACTGGGGCCTCACCTACAACGCGGCCCTCGAGGGCGGCGGCGTCCTCATCAGCGACAAGGCCAAGCTGGTCCTGGACATCTCGGCGATCAAGAACGCCTGAACCACCGCGCCCACCAACGGCACGGACCGCGCCCCACCAACGGCACGGACACTGACGGCCGCCGCCCACCCACAGGTGGGACGGCGGCCGCCGTCGTCTCCGGCCCGCCGGGGTCAGCGCCCCGGCACCGCCACCCCGCCCTCGGCGGTGATGCGGTCGATCTCGGCCAGTTCCTCGCCGGAGAAGTCCGCCCCGCCGAAGGCGGCGAGGTTCTGCTCCAACTGGGCCACGCTGCTCGCCCCGATCAGCACCGAGGTGACCCGCTGGTCCCGCAGCAGCCAGGTCAGCGCCAGCTGCGCCAGCGTCTGACCGCGCTTCTCGGCGACCGCGTTGAGCGAGCGCAGCATGGTGAGGCGCTGCTCGGTGAGCGCCTCGCGCCGCAGGAAGTGGCCCACCGCCATCCGGGAGTCCTCGGGCACACCCTGCAGATAGCGGTCGGTGAGCAGCCCCTGAGCCAGCGGCGAGAAGGCGATCACACCGGCCCCGGCCTCGTCCGAGCGCTCCAGCAGACCGCCCTCGATGCCGCGCTCCAGCATGGAGTAGGGGTGCTGGTTGATCAGCAGCGGCGTCCCGAGGTCACGCAGGATCGCCGCCCCCTCGGCCATCCGCTCCGGGCTGTAGTTGGACAGACCCGCATACAGGGCCTTGCCCTGGCGCACCGCCGAGGCGAGCGCCCCCATGGTCTCCTCGAGCGGAGTGTCCGGGTCCGGGCGGTGGGAGTAGAAGACGTCGACGTACTCCAGGCCCATCCGGGTCAGCGACTGGTCCAGGCTGGAGAGCAGGTACTTGCGGGAGCCCCACTCGCCGTACGGGCCGGGCCACATGTCGTACCCGGCCTTGGTCGCGATGAACAGCTCGTCGCGGTACGGGCGGAAGTCGGCCGCGAAGTGCCGGCCGAAGTTGGCCTCCGCCGAACCGTAGGGCGGCCCGTAGTTGTTGGCCAGGTCGAAGTGGGTGATGCCCGCGTCGAAGGCCCGGCGCAGCACCGCCCGCTGGGTCTCCAGCGGATGGGTGTCACCGAAGTTGTGCCAGAGGCCGAGGGAGACCGTGGGCAGCAGCACGCCGCTGCGGCCGCTGCGGCGGTACTGCATCGAGCCGTAGCGGTCGTCGGCTGCGCGGTACGGGGGCGGAACGGGCATGGGGAACTTCCTTGTTCGCAGGGTGCGGATCTGCAGAGGTCAAGCTACTACCCGCCCCCGGGGCTGCGAGGATGAGGGCGTGACGATCTTCCGAGTGGGCAGGCCGTGCACCGTGGTGGTCTGCCGGGGCTGCTGCTGCGGCTCGGCGCGTACCCTGCCGGACACCGACCACGACGCCCAGCTGCACCGCCTGCGGGAGGCCGCCGCCGGGTCGCAGGGAGCGGTCGCGATACGCACCGCCGACTGCCTGGGGGTGTGCGAACGGGCCAACGTCCTGGTGGTGCAGCCGTCCACCCGTGGGCGCACCCGAGGCGGCCGCGCCGAGTGGCTGGGCTGGGCACTGGACCAGGAGTGCATCGAGGACGTGGTCGCCTACGCCCTCGCCGGAGGCCCCGGCCTCGCCGCCCGTCCCGACACCCTGGAGCTGCACCGCATACCCGCGCCCCGCGATCCCGCGCCGCTCCGCTGAGCCGCGTACCCACCCGGCGCGGGCACCGCTCCCGGGCTCGACCGCGGGGGGGTCAGGGCAGGACGTCGATGTTGGCGGCGCGTGCCTCCATCGCCGCAGCCTCGGCGTGCAGGGCGCGCCGCCGCCGGGCCAGGACGGCGCAGGAGGCTGCGGTGGCGAAGCCCAGGGCGACCAGCCCCATGGTGGGCCGGGCCAGGCGCTCACCCAGCAGATGGTCGATCGAGTAGCGGCCCGGACCGGTGAGGGCCAGGGCGCCGGCGGCCGCACCGAGCAGTACGGGGTGCTCCATGCCCCCGCCCGCCGCGAAGAACCCGTTGGGGGCGTGCACCGCGGCGGCCGCCGCCATGGTCCCCATGCCCGCGGCGCCCGCGGCCGGGGTCGCCAGTCCCATGATCATCAGGGCGCCGCCGCCCGCCTCGCCCACACCCGCGGCGAGGGCGCTGTCCCGGCCCGGTCGGAAGCCCATCTGCTCCATGGCCCCGGCGGTGCCCTCCAGGCCGCCGCCGCCGAACCAGCCGAAGAGCTTCTGCACACCGTGGGCGACCAGCGCGCCCCCGACCGCACCGCGCAGGGCCAGCAGGCCGAAGTCTCGCGGGTCCGCACAGGTCATCTCAGCCTCCCAGGCCATCCACGACGGCAGGTCTGCCACCGTGCCGCGACCTTGGCACCGTAACCCGCGCACCGCGGCCCCGCCCGTCGGCCGTCACCGGGGAGCCAGGGGGTCGGGGGTCGGGCCGCTCAGCCGAAGCGGTGCGCCTCCACCTCGGCGAGGTAGGCCGCCCGCTGCTCCTCGTCGAGGAAGGAGGCGTGGAAGGAGTTGGCCGCCAGGGTGCGCCGCTGCTGCTCGTCCAGCCCCAGCGCGGAGGTGAGGGCGCGGAAGTTGTCCTCCACATAGCCGCCGAAGTAGGAGGGGTCGTCGGAGTTCACGGTGACCAGCAGTCCGGCCTCCAGCATCCGCGGCAGCGGATGGTCCTCCAGCCGGCCGACGCAGCGCAGCCGCACATTGGAGAGCGGGCAGACGGTCAGCGGCACCCGCTCCCGGCGCAGCCGTTCCACCAGCCGCTCGTCCTCCAGACTGCGGATGCCGTGGTCGATGCGCTCGACATGCAGCAGGTCCAGCGCCTCCCAGACATACTCGGGCGGCCCCTCCTCGCCGGCGTGCGCCACACAGTGCAGCCCGGCCTCCCTGGCCCGCGCGAAGACCTCCTGGAACTTCGACGGCGGATTGCCGACCTCGGCCGAGTCCAGGCCCACCGCGGTGATGCGGGTGCCGAACCAGGGACGGGCGCTCTCCAGGGTCTCCAGCGCCTCCTCGGCCGAGAGGTCGCGCAGGAAGCAGAGGATCAGGCGGGTGGTGATGCCGTAGCGCTGCTCCGCGGTGTCCAGTGCCCGGCCGAGGCCCGCGACCACGGTCCGGATGTCCACGCCGCGGGCGGTGTGGGCCTGGGGGTCGAAGAAGATCTCCGCGTGCCGTACGCCCTGTCGCTGCGCCCGCGCCAGATAGGCGTCGGCGAGGTCGGCGAAGTCCTGCTCGGTGCGGAGCACCGCCATCAGCGCGTAGTAGAGGTCCAGGAAGGACTGCAGGTCGCGGAAGGAGTACGCGGCGCGCAGCTCGTCCGCCGAGCCGTAGGGGAGGTCGATCCCGTTGCGGGCCGCGAGGGCCAGGGCCAGTTCCGGCTCCAGGGTCCCCTCGATATGGAGGTGGAGTTCGGCCTTGGGCAGCGGCGCGGTCATGGACTTCCTTGCGGGTTGCTCGGGACGGGGTCGCCCCACCGTAACCCGGCCGCCTGGCGGTTCGGCCCGGCGCCGAAGAGGCCGGCAGCCACCCGTGTCCAGTGATCGTTTAGGGTTGGGCACGCGCCGTTGCAGGCCTGCCCGACCCGGGCCGGCATCCGGTCGTACCGATCCGGCCCGTGCCGCCGCCGCATCCGGCGTCGCCGCGGTGCGTCCAGGCCACCGCCGGACGCTGCCGGATCCCCCCGGGAAATGCGCGTAGAGGCCCTCCCGGCGTGATGCCGCTCACAGGCCCGCGGACGTCAACGAAGCGCGGTAGTTGACGGGACGGGGCGCCGCGCCCTCTCACCGGATCCTCATCCGGGCCGGGAACGGCCGGTCTGCGGAACAGCGGCCGCCCCGCCTGCGTTGTGGCAGGTCAGAGGGGGAATTGCGGAGAAGCCGCAAAGTTTCGACCGGAAGGTTTGAGGGGCGTCCGACCGGGTAACCCGCGCCGCCCCCGAGGGATTCCCGGCATGGTCCGTCTACGATCGACGGCCGTAGCAACCGGTCTTGGCCGGTTCCGGGAGCGGGGCTAAGACTGTGGCCAGTTGCTAGGCGCCCCGCCTACCGCACCTCCCGGTCCACCGGGACGCGGACCGCGGGGCGTGCCCGTCCGGCACCTGAACCCGAAACCGGGGTGCCCACGGTTCCGGCGTCACCGAAGCTGCAGCGGCTCATGCCGCTCTGCCGCCGTGCGCGCCGGGGCCGAGCCAACCGATTGAGGTCTTCCCCCATGCGTCTCTCCTCCCTCACCGGCCTGCGCCGGAGTACCGCCGTCGCCGCCACCGTCGCCGGCCTTGCGTCCGCTGCCGCGCTGGCCGCTCCGGCGAGCGCCTCCGCTGCGACGACCCCGGTCTCCGCGCACCAGGCCCACGTGGCCCACCTGGCCCATGTGCACCACCAGCACGTGCTGCACATCGCCCACCTGAACACCCAGGCCCGCGTCGCCGCCCAGGCCGCCTCCCGCTCCGAGACGCGCGCCACGCTCTCCCCGGTCACCAGCACCACCCCGACCGCCGTGCGTGCCCTGGCCCGCACCATCGTCCCGGCCGGCCAGTGGGCCGCCTTCGACGCGATCATCACCCACGAGAGCGACTGGGACATCCACGCCACCAACCCGTCCTCCGGCGCCTACGGCCTGCCGCAGGCCCTGCCGGGCTCCAAGATGGCGTCGGTCGCCTCCGACTGGCGGACCAACCCGGTCACCCAGATCACCTGGGGCCTCAACTACATGAACGAGCGCTACGGCAGCCCGAACGCCGCCTGGGCGTTCTGGCAGACCCACCACTGGTACTGATCGGACCCGGTCAGCACAGTGCACCCGGCTGCGCCCGCCCCCACGACCTGGGGGCGGGCGCAGCCCTGCGCCGTCCGCGATTCCTTGGGGCGTCCGTCGGCAGAGCGGGTCGGCCCGGTGACGGGCACCGGAGCAGGTCTTCGAGGGGAATCCGCGACTGCCTTTTCCGCCGGCCATCGATCCCACCGATCCGCCGCGGTGGCTGAGCCCCGCCCGGGGCCGGTGCCCGGCCGGGCCCAGGTCAGTCGACCGGCTGGAGGCTGCCCGTGTGCAGCTCGCCCACCCGGCCGCCCTCGCCCTCGTACGTCCAGAAGACCCTGACGGTGAGGGTGGTGAGGTCCATGACATGGCTGACGGTCAGGCCGCTGCGCTCGGTCCAGTTGACGAAGTAGACCTCCGGTGCCACCTCCGCCACATGCAGGGCGACGTCGTCGCACTGGCCCGCGGACTCGCCCAGCCCCTCCCAGCGCAGCCGTCGCCCGTCCGCGGAGTAGCAGTTGCGGAACTCGGCGCCGTTGTCGACCCGGAAGAGGTAGGTCCGCCCGGCGAACGCCGGCAGCGGTGCACTGTCGCTCATGGTCCTGCGTCTCCCCGTCGGTGTGGTGCGGTAGGTGGTGCGGTGCGGGCGACGGTCCCGCCGCCCCGGGTGACGATACAGCCGCCGCTTCCCGCCGCCGGAGCGAGGGAACTGCAGACCCCCGCCGATCGGCGGGGGCGCTTTCCGCCTGCGCGGCGACCCACACCCCTCCTCGCAGGGTGAAGCTTGTCCTGGGCGGCGCCGGAATGCCGCCGCCCATCGGGGGACGGAGGTCGGGATCATGGGTCTGACCAGCGGGGCGCTGCTGGCGCTCGTTGCTCTGGTCGCGCTGGCGTGCGTGGTGGGCACCGTCTTGGTGTGGCCGCGGCTTGCGGGACGGCACTGGACGGCGGTGCTGGGACGGCTGGGCACCATAGTGGCCACCCAGCTGGCGACGCTTGCCACGCTGGGCCTGGTCGCCAACAACTACTTCTCCTTCTACGCCAACTGGGACGACCTGCTGGGCACCGGCGGCAATCAGCCGGTCGCCGTGCAGAACCACTTCGCGGTGGGCGGCGGAGGTGCGGGCGCCGCGGGCGGCCGCACCGGGGTGGAGCAGCTCGGCAGATACCGGGCCGGCGGTGCGCTCGGCGGCACTCCGCAGCGCTCCGGGCTGATCGAGCGGGTGCGGATCTCCGGCGGCCGGTCCGGCCTGGCCGCGGACGGCTATGTGTATCTGCCGCCGCAGTACTTCAGCCCGCGGTACGCCCACCACCGGCTGCCGGTGGCGGTGGTGCTCACCGGCTATCCCGGCGACGCCCGCAATCTGCTCACCCGGCTCGACTACCCCGGGGTGGAGCTGGACCGGCTCGGCGCCGGCCGGATGCGGCCGACCGTGCTGGTGCTGCTGCGGCCCACCGTCGCCCCGCCGCGGGACACGGAGTGCCAGGACGTGCCGCGCGGCCCGCAGGCCGAGACCTACTTCGTCAGGGACGTCCCCAGGGCGGTCGCCGCCGCCTACCGGGTGGCGACCGGGCCGGACAGCTGGGGTGTGATGGGGGACTCCACAGGCGGCTACTGCGCCCTGCGGTTCGCCATGCGTCACCCCGAGGCGTACGGCGCCGCCGTCTCGCTCTCCGGCTACTACCACGCGGCCGTCGACACCACCACCGGTGACCTCTTCGGCGGCAGCGCCCGGCTGCGCAGGGAGAGCGACCTGATCTGGCGGCTGAAGCACCTGCCGGCCCCCGCGGTGTCGGTCCTGGTCACCACCAGCCGCCAGGGGGAGTCCGACTACCGGGCCACCCGGGAGTTCCTGGCGGCGGTCCGGCCGCCGATGCGGGCGTCCTCCATCACCCTGGGCAGCGGTGGGCACAACTTCCACACGTGGGGCCTGGAGATCCCGGTGGCGCTGCCGTGGCTGGCGGACCACCTGCGCGAGGGCTGAGTACGGCGAGCCGCTCAACAAACCGTTGAAGTGCGCCACCCGGCGAACTAGCCTCCGGTAGCAGTAGCAGCAGCCGTCCCCGCGGCGCAGCCCACCGAGGAGCGTACTGACATGGCATCAGCCCCGGTCGTGACCGTCTCCGGCCCTCCGGTCGAGCGCGCCGCGGAGGTGCTCACCGCGGAGGCCCTCACCTTCCTGGCCGGTCTGCACCGGGCCTTCGACGGCCGCCGCCGCGAACTGCTGGCGCGGCGCGCCGAGCGCCGCGCCGAGATCGCCTCCACCGGGCGGCTGGACTTCCTCCCCGAGACGGCGGAGGTCCGCGCCGCGCAGTGGACCGTCGCCGAGGCGCCGCGCGCACTGCAGGACCGCCGGGTGGAGATCACCGGCCCCACCGACCGCAGGATGACCGTCAACGCGCTCAACTCCGGGGCCCGGGTGTGGCTCGCCGACTTCGAGGACGCCACCTCGCCCACCTGGGCCAATCTGGTCCTGGGGCAGCTCAACCTGGTGGACGCCTTCGAGCGGCGCATCGACTTCACCTCCGCCGAGGGCAAGACCTACACCCTGAGGCCCGACGCCGAGCTGGCGACCGTGGTGGTCCGCCCCCGCGGCTGGCACCTCGACGAACGGCACCTGCAGATCGACGGTGTCCCCATCGCGGGCGCGCTCTTCGACTTCGGCCTCTACTTCTTCCACAACGCGGCCCGGCTGCTGGCCCGCGGTCCGCAGGACCCCAACTCCGGCCCGTACTTCTACCTCCCCAAGACGGAGAGCCACCTCGAGGCCCGGCTGTGGAACGAGGTCTTCGTGCACGCCCAGCGGGAACTGGGCATCCCGCACGGCACCGTCCGGGCCACCGTGCTGATCGAGACCATCACGGCGGCGTTCGAGATGGACGAGATCCTCTACGAGCTCAGGGAGCACGCCGCCGGGCTGAACGCCGGCCGGTGGGACTACCTCTTCTCAATGATCAAGAACTTCCGCGACGCGGGTGAGCGCTATGTGCTGCCCGACCGCAACAGCGTCACCATGGCCGCGCCCTTCATGCAGGCCTACACCCGGCTGCTGGTGCGCACCTGCCACCGCCGGGGCGCCCACGCCATCGGTGGTATGGCCGCTTTCATCCCCTCCCGCCGCGACCCAGCCGTCAACCAGGCAGCCCTCGCCAGGGTCGCCGCCGACAAGGACCGCGAGGCCGGTGGCGGCTTCGACGGCTCCTGGGTCGCCCACCCCGATCTGGTGCCGGTCTGCCGTGCCTCCTTCGACGCCGTCCTCGGCGAGGCCCCGCACCAGAAGCAGCGGGTGCCGCAGGACGAGGTGACCGCCGAGCAGCTGCTGGACGTCACCGCGACGGAGGGCGGCTGCACCGAGGAGGGGCTGCGCAGCGCCGTCGCGGTCGGTCTGCGCTACATCGAGGCCTGGTTGCGGGGCCACGGCGCGGTCGCCATCTTCAATCTGATGGAGGATGCGGCGACCGCGGAGATCTCGCGCTCCCAGCTCTGGCAGTGGATCCGCAACGGGGTGGTCCTGGACAGCGGGGAGAAGGTCACGGCGGAGCTGGTACGCCGCCGCATCGACCAGGAGCTGGCGAAGCTGCGCGGCGAACTCGGCGGCGACGCCTACGCGGACGGCCGCTGGGAGGAGGCCCGGGGACTGTTCGAGCAGGTGGCGCTGGGGGAGGAGTTCGCCGACTTCCTCACCCTCCCCGGCTACGCGCTGCTGCCGTAGCGCCCCGGTCCGGTACGCCGCCCCGCCCCGCCGGGCGCGCGGGGCGGCCGGGCCGGGGGCTCAGCGTGCGGGGTCGAGCAGCAGCTTGCCGACGGTACGGCGGGCCCGCAGGTCCTCATGGGCGCGGGCCGCCTCGCTGAGCCCGTAGGCGTCCCCCACCCGGGGCCTGAGGCGGCCGTCGGCGGTCATCGCCATGAGCTCGGCCAGCGGCTCGGCGAACATGCCGGGCCGGCCGATGCAGTGCATCAGCCAGAAGCCCACCACCGAGCGGGACCGCCCCATCAACTGGGCGGCCTGCAGCGGCGTCGGGGGCACCCGGGACGCCATGCCGTAGGTCACCAGACGCCCGAAGGGCGCCAGCGCCGCCAGCGAGGCGTCGAAGACCGGGCCGCCGGTCATCTCCAGGACCACATCGACCTTGTGTCCGCCGTTGGCCTCCACCAGCCGCTCCCTGAGGCCCGCGGGGTCGGCGTCGACGGCGGCGTCCGCGCCCAGCTCCAGCGCCAGGGCGCGCTTATCCGCGGTGGACGCGGTGGCGATCACCCGACCCGCGCCGAAGAGCTTCGCCAGCTGCACGGCCAGTGAGCCGGTGCCGCCGGCCGCCGCGTGCACCACCACCGACTCGCCCTCGGCGAGGCGGGCGGAGGTGCGCAGCAGATGCCAGGCGGTGAGGCCCTGCACCACCAGCGACAGCGCCTGGCCGTCGGTCACGCCGTCCGGGACCGCGTGGGCCATCGCCTCCCACACCGCCGCCCGCTGCGCATAGCCGCCGTTCTCGGTGAGCGCCACCACCCGCCGGCCGTCCGCGGTGCGGCCGACGACCTCGGCGCCCGGCACCAGCGGCAGGCTGGAGCGGGAGAGGTAGGAGTCCTCGACGGTGTGCGTGTCCGCGTAGTTGACCCCGGCGGCGGTGACGTCCAGCAGGAGCTGCCCGGGGCCGGCCACCGGATCGGGCAGGTCGACCACCCGCAGCACCTCGGGTCCGCCGAACTCGGTGATCTGTATCGCGCGCATCTGGACTCCTCCGCACATGCTACCGACCAGTCGGTATGTCGCCCGCGAGCGTACCGGAGTCCTTGCCGCCCCCCAAGGGGCGGAGGGGCAGCCTGAATGCTGTCTCGCATACTGATACATGATTCTCAGGATTCAAGATAGTGATCTATGGTGATCCCACTCGCGATCCGCATCGACGAAGGTGGTCCGATGACGTCCCACACCGTCTACACGCACGGATTCCACGCCAGCGTGCTCCGCTCGCACAGCTGGCGCACCGCCGAGAACTCGGCGGCCTACCTGCTGCCGCACCTGACCCCCGGCGCCGCGGTGCTGGACATCGGCTGCGGCCCCGGCACCATCACCGCCGACCTCGCCGAACTGGTCGGCGCCACCGGGCGGGTCACCGCCGCGGACGCCTCCCAGGAGGTGCTGGACCAGGCCCGGCGCACCGCGGCGGACCGCGGCCTGACCAATGTCGACTTCGCCGTCGCGGACATCCACGCGCTGGACTTCCCCGACGACTCCTTCGACGTCGTCCACGCCCACCAGGTGCTGCAGCACGTCACCGACCCGGTCCAGGCGCTGCGCGAGATGCGCAGGGTCTGCCGGCCCGGAGGGATCGTCGCCGCCCGCGACTCCGACTACGCCGCCATGACCTGGTATCCCGAGAACGCCGCCGTCAGCCGGTGGCAGGACCTCTACCGGGCCGTCGCCGCCGCCAACGGCGGGGAACCCGACGCCGGCCGGATGCTGTTCTCCTGGGCGCGGCGGGCGGGCTTCACCGAGGTCGTCCCGTCCGCCGGCACCTGGTGCTACGCGACCCCCGAGGACCGCGACTGGTGGAGCGGTATGTGGGCGGAGCGGATGACCTCCTCCGCCGTCGCCCGCCAGGCCGTGGAGCAGGGCCGCGCCACCGAGGAGGACCTGCGGTCCATCGCCGAGGGCTGGCGGGAGTGGGGAGCCCAGGAGGACGGCTGGTTCGTGGTGCTGCACGGCGAGATCCTCTGCCGGGGCTGAGCCCTCCCGGAGCCCGTCCGGCACCCGCCCCACCCCGGG
>NZ_LIQR01000148.1 GCF_001418575.1 Peterkaempfera griseoplana | reverse complement strand
TTCGGTGACGTCGTCGCACTCGACGGCATCGATCTGGATGTGGCGCAGGGGCAGATCCACGGCTTGGTGGGACCCAACGGGGCCGGCAAGACCACACTGCTCGGCCTTCTGCTGGGCCTCGCCGTCGCCGACAGCGGCCGCCTCGAGATCCTGGGCGCCCCCGTCGGCCGGACGCTCGCCGCTCCCGACGGTGTCGCGGGCTTCGTGGACGGTCCCGGGCTCTACCCGTCGCTGACCGCCAGGCAGAACCTCGCCGCGCTGGCCGCCCTCCGCGGCCGCGGCACGCGCACCTCGGCGATCGACGACGCACTCGACCAGGTCGGGCTCACCGATGTCGCCGACGACCGGGCCCGGGGTTTCTCCCTCGGCATGCGCCAGCGGCTCGGCCTCGCCGCGGCCCTGCTCACCGGACCCCGGCTCCTCGTCCTGGACGAGCCCTCCAACGGTCTCGACCCGGCCGGGAAGAGGCATGTGCACGGCGTCCTCAACCGGCTGGCCGAGAACGGCACCTCCGTGGTGCTCTCCAGCCACCGCATGGACGACCTCGAGGCCCTGTGCTCCGAGGTCACCATCCTCGCCACCGGACGCATCGTCTTCTCCGGGCCGCTGGACAAGCTGGCCGCCGAGAACAGCGAACTCGACTACCGGCTGCTCACCTCCGACCCGGAGGCCGCCCGCGGAGTGGCCGCCGCCGTCCCCGGGGTCCAGCTCGTCGACCCCGCAGGGATGCGGCGCGGCGCCGGGGTGCTCGTGGTGCGCGCACAGGTGCCCGCCCTCGACGAGTTGGTGGTGCGGCTGGTGAACGGGGGCGTCGCGGTGCGCGAGATCGCCCCTGTGGTGTCGCCGCTGGAAGCCGCGTTCCTCGCCCTCACCGAGCAGCAGGAGGCCGCCCGATGAGCGCGACCCTCGTCCAGACCGATCCCGAGCCCCGGTCCCGGCCCCAGGCCGCCGCGGCCCGCCCCGTCCCGGTGGCGCGGGCCTACCGCTTCGAGCTGGTCAAGCTGGTCTCCCAGTGGCGGATCCGGCTGCTGGTCCTCGCCTGCTGGATCGTCCCGGCGGTCTTCGTCGTCGGGGTGAGCCGGCAGAGCACGCTCCCCACGGACACCCTCTTCGGCCGCTGGATGCACGCCACCGGGTGGGCCGGACCGCTGGTGGTGCTCGGCTTCGCGGGCAGCTGGGCGCTGCCGCTGCTGACCTCGGTGGTGGCCGGCGACGTGTTCGCCGCCGAGGACCGGCTGGGCACCTGGCGCCATCTGCTGGTGGCGGTCCGCTCGCCCCGGCGGATCTTCGCAGCGAAGGCGCTGGCCAGCCTCACCGTCCTGCTGCTGCTGGTGGCCGGCCTGGTCGCGTCCAGTACGGCCGGCGGGATCGCGGCGGTCGGCAGTCATCCGCTGGTCGGCCTCGACGGCGGGCTGCTGGCGCCGGGGGACGCCGCCGGCCGGGTCCTGCTCGCCTGGCTCTGCGTACTCGCACCGACCCTGGCGCTCGCCGGCATCGGATTCCTGGGGTCCGTGGCGCTGGGGCGCTCCCCGATGGGACTGCTGCTGCCCGCGCTGGTGGCGCTCGCGATGCAGCTCGCCCAGATGATGCCGCTCCCCGTCGGCGTACGCCTCGCCCTGCCCGGCTATGCCTTCGTCTCCTGGAACGGCCTGTTCACCGGCCCGGCGCAGCTCCGCCCGCTGCTGATCGGCATCGCGGTCGCCCTGGTGTGGGCCGTGGCCGCGACCCTGCCGGCCTATCTGCTCTTCCTACGGCGGGACTTCACCAACCTGTCCTACGACGGCTCGGGACGCCGCGCGGTCACCGTCGGGGTCCTGCCGCTGGCCGGGCTGCTCGCCCTCACGATCGCGGTCCTCGCCCCGGCGACGGGCGGCGGCTCCGGGATCGAACAGGACAAGGTGCAGCGATCGGTCGCCACGGCCTTCGCCCACCTGTACCGCATCCAGACCAGGGAACTCAACCGTCCCGGCGTCACCGAGGCACAGCTGAGGACCTCGGCGACGTGTGACAAGGGCAGCGACAGGGTCGCCACCGAAGGGCCGGGCAACGACTGGCGCTGCGTCGTCACCTGGCATCTCCCCGGCGTCGAGGCCGCAGGGACGGCCATCTACCAGCTCGACGTCACCCCCGACGGGCGGTTCGTCGCCGACGGCGACGGACCGAAGGAAGTGAACGGCTACTTCCTGGTGCGCACCCCGACCGGCGACGCACCGAACCCGCTGTGGCAGTTCGACGGCAACGTCGAACTGCTCCCGACCCCCTCGAAGGGATAATGCAATGCAGGTCACTCGCCGCCGCGTGCGTGTCGAGAACAACCTCTCCGGCTTCCGCGGCCGTATCGGCAGCCGTCGGACCCTGATCACGGCAGCCGCCACCGCCGTCGTCGTCGCCGCCGGCACGGGCATCGGCTTCGCCCAGACGGACCCGTTCGGTTCCCGCCACGTGGGCCAGGTCTACGACAAGGGCGAGCTGGTCTCCAGCAACCAGTACATCGACCCGTACGGCGAGCGCCTGGTCATCAACAACGGCAAGATCATGTCGTCCACGGTGAGCCCGGACGGCACCCACGTCGCGGCCGCGGTCACCGACGGCGGCGCCGCGCTCGCGATCGTGGACGTCAAGAACTGGAAGGTGCAGCAGCTCGTCAGCAACGCCGCGACGTCGACGCCGCGCATCAGCGGCAACGACGTGGGCCAGGAGGGCCCCGCGTACTCGCCCGACGGCAAGCACCTGTGGCTGGGCCGCACCGACGGCTACACCCGGTTCGACGTCAACGCGGACGGCAGTGTCACCAACCCGGTGGACATCAAGCTCCCGGCGGACGGCTCCAAGCACGCGCTGATGGCCGCCGCGGTGTTCTCGGCCGACGGCTCCACCGTGTACGCGGCGGTCAACGGCCAGAACCGCGTGGTCGCCCTCGACGCGGTGACCGGCGCCGTCAAGCAGAGCTGGGCGGTGGGCAACGCCCCGCGCGGCATGGTCCAGGTGGGCAGCAAGCTCTACGTCAGCAACGAGGGCGGCCGCCCGGCGAAGCCCGGCGACACCACCATCAACTCGTACGGCACCAATGTGGTGGCCGACCCGCAGACCGGTGCCGCGACCACCGGTACGGTCAGCGTGATCGACCTGGCGAACCCGGCCGCCGCCGCGACCAGCATCGACGTGGGTCTGCACCCGACCGCCGTGTACGCCAAGGACGGTGCGGTGTTCGTCACCAACACCGCCACCAACAGCGTGTCGGTGATCAGCACCAAGAAGGACGAGGTCGTCCAGACCATCGCCACCCAGCCGTGGTCCGAGGCGTCGATCGGCTACGAGCCCAACGCCGTCACCCTCACCGACGACGGCCACCTGCTGGTCACCCTCGGCCGGGCCAACGCCGTCGCCGTCTACCGCTACACCAGCCCGCAGGAGCCGGTCAGCTACGTCGGCCTGCTCCCCACGGACTACTTCCCCGCGGAGATCTCCTCCTCGGGCAACGACATCCTGGTCTCCAACACCCGCGGTATCGACGCCCTGCGTCCCACCACCGCCGCCGGTCACGCCACCCACGACACGACCTCCAGCGTGGTGCGGTTCACCCTGCCGAGCGACAAGGTCATCAAGGACCAGACCAAGAAGGTCTTCGAGCAGAACAACTGGACCAAGAACGCGGCCCAGATCGCCACCGGCAAGAAGGCCAAGGCCGTCCCGGTCCCGAACAAGATCGGCGACCCGTCGACGATCAAGCACGTCTTCCTGCTCGTCAAGGAGAACCGCACCTACGACCAGGTCTTCGGTGACATCCCCGAGGGCAACGGCGACCCGTCGCTGGCGCAGTTCGGCGAGAACGTGACGCCGAACCAGCACGCGCTGGCCCGGCAGTTCGGCCTGTACGACAACACGTACGACATCGGCACCAACTCCGCCGAGGGCCACAACTGGCTGATGCAGGCGGACAACCCGGAGTACACCGAGTCCTCCGCCGGTGAGTACCTGCGCAGCTACGACACCGAGGACGACTCGCTCGGCCACCAGACCAGCGGCACCCTGTGGAGCGGTGCCCAGGCGGCCGGCCAGACCGTGCGGGACTTCGGTGAGTTCCACCAGTTCCTGTCCAAGCCGTCCGGTGCGACCTGGCAGAACCTGTACTGCGACACCAAGAACATGGCGTCGACCGGCCAGGCCTCGGCCTACAAGCTGGCCTCCTCCTCGCCGATCCCGTCGCTCAACAACGTGTCGGTGCCCGCCTTCCCGAAGTTCGACACCAGCGTCCCGGACGTCTACCGCGCCCAGATCTGGAAGCAGGACTTCGAGCAGAACGGTCCGGCGAACCTGAACATGTTCTGGCTCTCCAGCGACCACACCGGCGGTCCGGCCAACTCGGCCGCCCAGGTCGCGGACAACGACCTCGCGGTCGGCCAGATCGTCGACGAGATCACGCACAGCAAGTACTGGAAGGACTCGGCGATCTTCGTCGTCGAGGACGACTCCCAGGCCGGTCTCGACCACGTCGACGGCCACCGTGCCCCGATCCAGATCATCAGCCCCTGGGCCCAGCACGGCACCGTCGACAGCAGCTACCACTCGCAGATCAACATGGTCCGGACCATCGAGCAGATCCTCGGGATCCAGCCGATGAACCAGAAGGACACGGCGGCGACGCCGATGGCCGAGGCGTTCACCAGCACCCCGGACTACACGCCGTTCACCGCGCTGCCCAACCGGACCTCGCTGACCAACGGCCTGGCCACCGCGCCGTCCTGCGGTCTGGACGTCCCGGCGCCGCAGGACCCGGCCGCCGCGGCCGCGCCGACCGGGGTCGTCCCCGCGGCCGAGCAGGCCGTCGCGGACAAGTGGTCGGACTGGAAGAAGCAGCAGCGGCTGACCGGTCCCAACGCTGTGCCGGACTACGCCAACCCGGCCCAGATGAACCACCTCACCTGGTACGAGTCGCACGACTGGAAGAAGCCGTACCCCGGCGAGAAGAAGATCGTCGCACCGGCGGAGGTGCCGGGCGCCTTCATCCCGTCGGCGGAGAACGACGGCTGACGTAGCCGGCGCACACCACACACCGCACACCGCACACCGCAGGGCCCCTGCCAGGCGTCACCGCCGGGCAGGGGCCCTGTCGCCCCCGGAGCCGGTCGGTGCCCGGAGCGCTCCCTGCGCGCCAGGGGCTGCCGCAACCTGACGGATGGTCACAAACGCCTGATAGCCGGGCGTTCGGCGCGGTGGGGAACGGGCCTCCCACATCGGCGACGTAAATTTTCGAAATCAAGTGCTGTGGCGGCACTAACTTACGCGCTACCTTTCCACTGCCCTCCATGGCGGCGCCGTGCGCAACGGCGCGCGCACCCGTGGACCGGGTGAACGACGCACAGTCCGGCCCCACCGTCCGAGAACTGGAGTGTCATGCCCCTGACCATCACGCGCCCCGCGGCCCACGCGGCGGCGGTCCTGCTCGCCGCAGCGGCCACACTCGCCTCCGCGGGCCCGAGCACCGCCGCAACGACGCCCGGCACAAAAGACGTCTCCTACCGCGGCTACCACCTACGGGTCCCCAGCAGCTGGCCGGTCGTCGACCTGGCCGCGGCCCCCGGGACCTGTGTGCGCTTCGACCGCCACACCGTCTACCTCGGCCACCCTACCGACACCGGGCAGGCCTCCTGCCCGGCGGGACCGGTCGGCCGCCGGTCCGGCGCGGTGCTGATCGAACCACTGGACGCGCGGAGCCGGACATCGGTGGACCGCCTCACCCGGATCGCCCCCCGCGGTTCCGCGAAGGCCCCGGCCCCCCACGCCGAGGGCGAGCCCGCCGGGCGGATACGCCAGGCCGTGCCCGCCGCCGGAGTGCTGGTCACCTCGGTCGGGGACGACCAGGCCGCCGCGCAGGGCGTCCTGGACAGCGCCACCCTGGACGGACAGGCCCGACAGGTTCCGCCCCCGGCAGCCACCGCAGACACGGTCGCGGCCACCACTGCCGTCGCCGCGCAGCCCGGCACCTACACCGGACTCGGCTTCGACCCCTGCTCCGCACCGTCCGCAGCGCAGATGTCCGCCTGGTCGGCGTCCCCCTTCCATGCCATCGGCGTCTACATCAGCGGCGTCAGCGCAGCCTGCGCCCAGCCCAACCTGACCTCGTCCTGGGTCCGGACCCAGACCTCCGCGGGCTGGCACGTCATCCCCATCCACGTCGGACTCCAGGCGCCCTGCACCACCTTCGGCCACCGGGTCTCCACCACCCTCGCCACCGCCGCCGGCCAGGGCCACAGCGAGGCCCAGCAGGCGGTCGCGGCGGCCGCCGCCCTGGGG
>NZ_LIQR01000147.1 GCF_001418575.1 Peterkaempfera griseoplana | reverse complement strand
CCGCGCCCGGGCCTCGCTGACCCGGGCGGCGTGCGTCTGGCCGGCGCGGCCGGCGGACTCCTGCGCGCCGCGCTTCATGGTGCCGGCGAAGATCCGGGGCAGACCGGCGCTCTTGAGGGTGCGCGCGGCGTTGCTCGCCCGGCGCTCGGCGCGTTCGCGGGCCTGCTGCATCTCCCGCTTCTCCCGCTTCAGCTCCTGCTCGGCGTTGCGCACGTTCTTCTCGGCGGCCTCCTGCTCGGTGCGCACGGCCTGCTCGTACTGCGTGAAGTTGCCGCCGTAGTGGCGCAGTTCACCGCTGCCGAGTTCGGCGGTGCGGTCCATGCGGTCGAGCAGTGCGCGGTCGTGGCTGACCAGCAGCAGGCAGCCGGTGAAGTCCGTCAGCGCGTCGTAGAGCCGGTGCCGGGCTTGCAGGTCGAGGTTGTTGGTCGGCTCGTCCAGCAGCAGCACGTCCGGGCGTTTGAGCAGCTGGGCGGCGAGGCCGAGCGTGATGACCTGGCCGCCGCTGAGGGTGCCGAGGGTGCGGTCCAGGGCGAGATCGGCCAGGGCGAGCCGGTCGAGCTGGGCGCGGGTGCGTTCCTCGATGTCCCAGTCGTCGCCGATGGTGGCGAAGTGCTGCGCGCTGACGTCTCCGGACTCGACGGCGTCCAGGGCGCGGATGACCTCGGCGACGCCGAGGACCTGGGCGACGGTGAGATCGCCGGTCAGGGGGAGGCTCTGCGGGAGGTAGCCGAGCGTGCCGGCGACGGACACCGAGCCGGCGGCGGGCTTCAGCTCGCCGGCGATCAGCTTGAGCAGGGTGCTCTTGCCCGAGCCGTTGGGGGCCACCAGGCCCGTGCGGCCGGCGGCCAGGGTGAAGGACAGGCCCTCGAAGACCGGGGTGTCGTCGGGCCAGGAGAAGGACAGGTTCGAGCAGACGACGGCGACGTCGGACATGGAGACGACCTCAAGGGAAAACGGGGCAGGAAGAGACCTCTGCCCTGGGCAGACGGGGAAGCGGGTACGACGACAAGACGCCACGGCTGCGCTGATCAGCGCGCCCGATGGCCCTCAGATCCGGATCTCACCCGGAGATGTCGTCCTCACCCAGCATGTCTGCAACTCCTCGATACACGGTCTGCGTCGCCGAACAGCGTACCAGTGCTCGCCCTCCCGACCCCAGGGATTTTCCGGGGGCGGCCACCCCGACGACACACGTGTCTGCATCTCCCCGGCGCTGACGCAGTGAGTTTCTGACCGTACGGCGATCCGGCTCGTCTGCGTCATCTGCGCCGGAGGCGGCGCGGCGTGTCACACATGGGGCGGTCGGTGCCCGGTGGCTCACGGGAACACATGTCACAGCGTCGACTCGGACGTGTGCGCAGACCCGCCGCCATCAGGTTCACACGTCCCTGGCAGGCGATCCGACGGGGCCCGATGGCAGAGACCTGATCCGGATCGTCCCCGCCCGGGAGGCCGGACCGAAGAGGAGGGCCGCAGCTGAACCGTACTCGGCAGGGCAGAAGCGCGAAGGAGCCAGTCATGCCGATCCCCACGGCAGGAGGGAGTACGTCGATCCCGCTGTCGACAAGCTCGCGGCCTTCTTCAGGGACAGCCTGACCGGCGCGGCACGACCCCGCCGGCGGCGCGCGGCCCCGGGCGGACGGCGCGGACTGTCACCACCGCACACAGCCCCTTCGGCGGCCTTCCCGGAGTCAGGACGCCGCCCCGCGCGAGGGCGCGCGGCCCGTGCCGGGTGCCTGCCGCGGCGGCGGGGGAAAGCGTTGTTGGGTTGCCGGAGCACCGTGGTAGACAACCGGGGTGCACAACGCTCCGGACTTTGCCGACCTGCTGAGGCTTCGACCGGTTCGTGGCCTGGGATCCGGAGCGGTAGTTCGCCGCAGCGATGACTGGCTCACCGTCACATCGTTCTGCACGCACGCCGGATGAAGGAGTGCAGAGCGCACCTGGAGCTGCGACCAGTGGGTGGACGCGGCTGGGAGTCGATCGTCGGGGGAGAAGTGGGCCGCAACAGCATGCCTGTCGAGAACCGGGGCGACATCGACCTCTGCCTCTTCGTCGAGCCGCACTGTGAGGACTACTGGATGAAGCCGGGGGAGGCACTCACCATCCGCTCCGAGGCGGAGGGGCTCGACGTCTGGTTCGACACCTGCATATCCAAGGGCTGTGTCACGGTGTGGCTCTACGAGGACGGTGATCCGCACAAGCTCGTCCTCGACTACGCAGTCGTCGACGCGAGTGGCACCCGGCTGGACCCCGGACATCAGAGGCCCGACGGGCAGCGGTGGTCGGCAGCCGGCCCGGTCATCGACTGACGCTGCCGCCCGGCCCCACCGCCGGGCCCGGATGGGCCTTGTTTCCCCGGTCGGGCCTACCTGTGGGGGCCTCTGGGCCCCAGGGTCCTGGCATGCGGGCCGGACCTGTGGGCCGTGGACCGGTAACTGTGTGGCGTGCCGTCAGGGGTGCCGGGAATACTGCCCCGGTGACCCGAGCCGCACTGCCTCGACTGCTTCGGCCTCGTGCCCTGGCGCCCGGAGACCTCGTCGTCATCGCGTCGCTGTCCGGACCGCTCCACGCCAGATACGCGTCCGGGCTTGAGCGGGCGGTGGCAGTGCTCGAAGGGATGGGGTTCCGCGTACGTCTGGCGCCGCTGCTCCGAGCGGAGCGGCACCATTGGTGGAGCGCGGCCCGGCCGACGGAGATCGCCGACGAGCTCAACGCCCTGCTGCGCGATCCCGAGGTGCGCGCGATCATCGCGCACGACGGCGGGCAGACGGCGCTGGGCTACCTCGACCTGATCGACGTCGAGGCGATCACTGCCGACCCCAAGCCGATCCTGGGCTACAGCGACATCTCACTGCTGCATCTGGTGCTCCACTCCCTTACGGGTCTGGTGGGGTTCCATGCCGACTTGGCCACCCCCGGCCTCGGAGGAGCGTGGCAGGCCGCATCTCCCGAGCGCCGAGCGGAACTTGAGAGGCTCTACTCGACTCTGCTGACCCGTGCGGAGCCGATCGGTGCGCTGCCCACCAGTCCGTCGTGGGAGTGCTGGCGTCCTGGGCGGACCGAAGGCCGCCTGATCGGCGGGGTGCTCAACCGCATCATGCGGGCGCAGGCGACGCGTTACGCGCTGCCGCTCGAACGGTTCGACGGTGCGGTGCTGTTCTGGGAGGAGATGGGCGGCCAAGCCTCCTGGGTGTGGAGCGATCTCCAGGTGCTGCGGCACTGTGGCATCCTCGACCGGATCTCCGGCATGGTCGTGGGTGTTCCGCACCGGATCGACGGACTCGAAGCGCCCGACGCATCCCCGAGCCTGCCCGAGATCGTCCTCGACGTCCTCGGCGACCGCGACATCCCGGTCCTGGGCAACGTCGAGTTCGGGCACGCCGGCCCCAACCTGCCGATGCCGGTCGGCATCCGCGTCGGTCTCGACGCGCAGCAGCGGACGTTGTCGTTGCTCGAACCGGCGGTGCGCCCGGTGTGAACACGGTGAGGGGCCGCAGGTGTCGGGGTGCTCGCCCGTTGAACTGAACAGCTTGCACGCAAAAAGACGCCTGCTTGCCAGGCGATTGGTCGTTTGCGTTCGAACGACTATATGTAAGTGTGAGTTGCTTACTGTGCTCGCATGGGGAAGGAGCCCCCGCTGGCGGGTTGTCACCGAATCCTCAGGTACTCACGGGCGGAGCCGTGCCGAAGATGCGCTTCGCTGCGTCCGCGGATTCCGGTCCGGGAAACCGGGGGCTGGATCGTCCCGCGCGCCGTTTCCGGAAAGCGGCCGATCGACCCGCTCGCCGGCCCTGCCAGGGCATTGACCGTGGCCGCTGATCCGGCTGACCGTCAGTTTGCTCGCTATTCCTCGAGTGTCGGCTCTTCGTTCCCAAAATTGCATTTCGGCAGAAATTCGCACCTCCGTGCGGCACACCCTCCGGGCTGTGGCGCGGATTGGTCCATTCGAGTGATATGTACGTCAACAGGATGGTGTTTCGTTGGTCGTTTCGAGTTAATGATGGTGACTGCATTTCAGCGGGCCGCCCATGTCTCCTCGGGAGACGACCCCGTGGTGCGCACTGTATGTGACGATGTTTCCTCTCCCTGTCCCGCTGTGCAAACGGTGGATCCGGTTCGTGTGAACCGGGTGCCCGCGCCGGTGTGGGCCCGGTCGGGAGTTCTTGGGCGACCCTCTCAGGAGAGAGAGGTTTGTCATGGATGCGAGCTTGGTCTGGTTGGGACCTCCGGCGGTGGTCGGCGGGCTCCAGCCGGTCGTGCCGGCGGGCTTGTCCGAGGTGCCCGCAGTTCCGGGGCCGGCGGCCGCGCCGCTGAGTGCGGCGTTCTCGACGGTGACGATCCCGGCGGGCACGACCCCGCTGGCGGTGGTGGTGGCGCCGAACGGCAACGTCTACGTCGGCAACGCCAATTCGAACAACGTGACGGTGATCAGCAGCGCGACGAACACCGTCCTGACCACCCTCCCCGCCGGCTCGAGCCCGGCCATGATGGCGGTGGCGCCGAACGGCAACGTCTACCTCACCAACTCCAGCTCCAACAACGTGACGGTGATCGACAGTGCCACGAACACGGTCCTGACCACCGTCCCGGTCGGCGGGTTCCCGTTCGCGGTGGCGGTGGCGCCCAACGGCAACGTCTACGTCGCCAACTCCAGCTCCAACAACGTGACGGTGATCAACAGTGCCACGAACATGGTCCTGACCACCGTCCCGGTCGGCGCGGTCCCGGACGCGGTGGCGGTGGCGCCCAACGGCAACGTCTACGTTGCCAACCGGAACGCCGGCACCGTGACGGTGATCAGCAGCGCCACGAACGCCGTGCTGACCACCCTCCCCAGCGGCGGGTTCCCGGGCGCGGTGGCGGTGGCGCCGAACGGCAACGTCTACGTCGCCAACCAGACCTCGAACAACGTGACGGTGATCAGCAGCGCGACGAACACCGTCCTGACCACCCTCCCCGCCGGCTCGGTCCCGGGTGTGGTCGCGGTGGCACCGAACGGCAACGTCTACGTCACCAACACCGTCTCCAACAACGTGACGGTGATCGACAGTGCCACGAACACGGTGCTGGCGACCGTCCCCGCCGGCGGGGGCCCGTTCGGGGTCGCGGTGGGTACGAACGGCAACGTCTACGTCGCCAACTCCAGCTCCAACAACGTGACGGTGATCAGCAGCGCGACGAACACGGTCCTGGCCACCGTCCCGGTCGGCGCGTTCCCGTTCGCGGTGGCGGTGGCGCCCAACGGCAACGTCTACGTCACCAACGCCAACTCGGCCAACGTGACGGAGATTTCGCCCCTGACGGTGACGATCTCGCCGGCGTCGCCGTCGTGCGGGCAACCGGTGACGTTCAGCATCTCCGGGGGCACTCCGAACGGGACGGCGGTGGTGAACTTCGGGGACGCCAGCCCCACGGTCACCGTCGCCCTGGACACCACCGGGAGCGGGCAGACCACCCACACCTACACCGTCGGTACGTTCACCGCGACCGTGAACGGCAACCCCACCCCCGTCACCGTGAACCTCAACCCCACCACGCTGACGCTGTCTGTGGCGCCGAACCCCTCCACCTGTGGGCAGAGCGTCACCATATGCTCCACCCCCACGCCGGGGGCGGCCACCACCGAAGTGCCGACCGGCACGGTCACCTTCACCCTGCCCAACGGCCAGACGCAGACGGTCCCCGTCAATGCGTCCGGGCAGGCCTGCTTCACCACCACCGCCCTGACCACGGGCACCCTCAACGCCACCTACAGCGGTGACACGTGCTTCGCCGGCTCCACCGCCGGCACTCCCGTCACCGTGAACCCCAACCCCACCACGCTGAATGCGCAACCGGGCACGATCCGGCTCCGGCTGACCCCGTTGCCGCAGTACTACATCCCCACCCTCAGCGCCACCCTGACGACCACGTCGGGGACGCCGGTGGTCGGTCAGCCGGTGACCTTCACGGCCACCACGCTTCTCGGCCCGGTCAACCTCGGTACCGCCGTCACGGACGCCAGCGGCACGGCCACCGTCCACAATGCCGTCGTCCCGGTCTACGCCATCGCCACCCCCTTCTACACCGCCACCTTCTCCGGCAACGCCTGCTACACCGCCGCCAGCGCACGCGGCATCCTGCTGTTCGTCCCCCTCCCGTCCTGACCCCACGGGTCCGTGAGGTCGGAAGCCGTCCAGTCGCTGGACGGGCGGCCGCTGGTGTTCGAACGGCGGCCAGGATCGGGTGAGCCGGCTGCTGTGCGGGCATAGAGGAAAGGGCCTCCTGGTACCTCGCGGATCCCGGATCCGCAGGCACCACAGGAGGCCCTGTGTCGTGGTTGCTCGTGATCACACGCCTCCGGGGGTGTGACCGCCTCGCCCACCGATCCGGGACCGTGACCGGCCAGCCCGGTCACCGGCTGTTCTGCAGAGCCGACATGACGGCAGGTCACCGAGCGCCACCATGTGTCCGGATCGGTGTCGACCGCGCCCGGGCCGCCCCGGCGTGTCGCCGTCCGTGACCTCGGGTGGGTGCTCGGTCAGGTCCGGGCGGCGGCTGTACCAGCCCGGCGTCGTGACACTCGTCCGGTCTGTCGGAGGGATCACCTGACCTGCGGAGTCGGCGGCAGCAGGGTCGCCGGGAAGCAGTACGGAGGCGGGTGGCGAGATGAGCGTGGACTTCTTCTGGCGGCGAGTGGCAGGCACGTCGTTGGATGAGCTCTCGCCGGAGGAGCTGTCCGCGCTTGTGCCGCACTGGTTCGACCCGGAGATCGGGCCGCTCCGCGAGGCCGGCATGGTGATGGCCGTGGAGCGCAACGGCAGCTTGATGCACTTCGCGTTGACGGCAGGCGGTGCCGTCTCCGGTGGTGTCGCCCAGCTGCCGGTCTTCGGAGGTGAGCGACGGGCCGACGGCAGGGAGGATCCTGAGTACGGGTTCGTGGGAGCCGAGCTGTTGGTGCTTCGTCCCGACGAGGTGCAGGCCGCCTCAGCCTTCCTGAACGGAGTGGCTGTCGACGACCTGGTAAGGGAGTTGGGCGCCGCGCTGGCAGGACAGGTCAGGGCCTTGGGTTTCTCCACGCCGTGGAGTCAGAGATGGGCGGCGGGGCTGGCTGCCGACATGAGGGATCTGAAGGACTTCTTCGCCGCGGCCGCAGCTGCGGGCGACGCGGTGATCAAGTTCGAGTCGGCTTGAGGCGGATCGTCGTCAGGCCGTTGCCGGGAGCGTGTCGCGTTCGGCGGCGAGGCGGCAGCACCGTCGCGGGCGGTCTTCCGCTGCCCCGGCCGACCCGACGCAGCGGAACGGCGAGCAACGGCCCGCAGTACGTCGACAGCTGGGCATGTGCGGCCGGGGCCCGGAGGGTCGTCGCCAGGACCATGCCCTGTCCCGCGGGGTGTGCGGGCACGGTCGGGAGCGACCGGCGTGCGACCGGGTCGGTGGCCGTCAGAGGCAGCTCAGGCCCGCCGGGTGATACCCCGAGACGGCGAGACCTGCGGCCCAGGTCCACACCTGCGAGGCGGCCGGGAAGCCGCCGTGGCCGGAGGCCTCGGTGGCCCGGCGCGGCGCCTTTGCGGACGTGGCGGGGATGCTGCCAGGGACGGACCGGTGGCGGCGGTGCGTGGCGAGTGTTGCGGGCGTGTGCGTCATCGAGGACATGTCCCGTCCCTGTGCGGTCGGTCGGTGGGTGCTCGGGAACGGACGGGTCCCGTGCCGGGGAGAGGTGGCACGAGACCCGGGGCCGCGGGGGTGCGGCGGGATCAGGCGGCGGTGGCGTTGATGGTGACGGGGATGTTGTCGCGGGTGGCCTTGGAGTACGGGCAGATCTGGTGGGCCGCGTGTGCGAGCTCGGTGGCGGTGGCCTGGTCGACGCCGCCGATCACGGGGTTGAGGGTGGCGGAGAGGCTGAACTCGTCGTCGTCGCCGTGGATGAGGGTGATCTCGGCGGTGATGGTGGTGCTGGTGAGCCTGATCCTGCGGATGGCCGCGGCGCGGCGGATGGCGCCGAGGAAACAGGCGGCCCAGCCTGCGGCGAGGAGCTGCTCCGGGTTGGTGGCGGTGCCGGCACCGCCGAGTTCCTTGGGGATGGCGAGGCTGGTCTCCAGAAGGCCGTCGGAGGAGAGCACTCGGCCGCCGTTGCGGCCTTCTCCGTCGACGTTCACAACGGCGGTGTAGCTGACTGCCATGGCTGGTGCTCCAGGTCTGGGTCGAAGGGGGGTGTCGGCTCGGGGTAGGCCGCCACCAGATGCGTCACCCTTTGAGGCGGTGACGCCATCCTTGCAGCTTTCCTGTCACCGGTCAAGGAGGTGACTCACGGGCGTGCGTGTGATTCTGCGGGGCTGTACGCGGATGCGGTCGACGGACCTGACGGCCCGGGTCGGGGCGGATGCGCCGCTGGTCGACCCTGTGAGTCCGGAAGTGCGGCGGACCGTTCCGCGTGGACGTCGGGTACCGGGGCGTACATCAGGAGGGGGGTGTGCCTGCGGGGCCGAGGCGGGATGTCGTCTCTGCCGCGCCCTGCGCCAGTGTGGCGACCGGCGCGGCGGCTGTCTCAGAGGTGGTCGGCGTCCACGACGGCCTGGGCGAAGGCGGTGGGTGCCTCCTGGGGGAGGTTGTGGCCGATCCCGGCGAGTGTGCGGTGCTGGTACTTGGCGGTGAAGCGATCGCGGTAGGAGCTGTCGTCGGGAGCGGTGAAGGGGTCACGCTGGGGGTCGAGGGTGATGGTGGG
>NZ_LIQR01000146.1 GCF_001418575.1 Peterkaempfera griseoplana | reverse complement strand
GCTGCGGATAGCCGTAGCCCGGCTGCTGCTGCGGGTAGCCGTAGCCGGAGGGCTGGCCCGTGGCGTGCGCCGGGAAGGGCGACTGGGGCTGCTGGCCGCCTGCGGCACGCTGGGGGAGCCCCTGCGGGGTCGTCCCCGCCGGCGTGGAGGCCTGCGGTCCGCCCTGCTGGCCGGGCCACTGTGCGCCGCCCTGCGGCTGTTCCTGCGCCTGCCCCTGCTGCCCCGGCTGTCCCTGCTGCTGACCTGCCTGCGGCCCGTCCTGCGGCTGTCCGCCGCCGGCACCCGGGGCCGCTCCCCACCCATCGCTCATGGGCCCGAATCTTAGGGCATCGGGCTTTACCGACCCATGGGGAGGTCAGCGCCGGTTCTGACGCACCGTGGGTCGGGGCCGCGCCGGAAAAGCGCTTGGGAGGTACGGCGGGCGCGGCGGAGAATCCCCTGCCATGGGACACGTGGAGATTTCGCACCTGGAGTACTACCTGCCGGACGGACGGGTGCTCTTCAACGACGCGTCCTTCCGGGTCGGCGAGGGCGCGGCGGTCGCCCTGGTCGGTGCCAACGGCGCCGGCAAGACCACCCTGCTGCGCCTGCTGGCGGGTGACGTCCAGCCGCACGGCGGCACCGTCACGGTGAGCGGGGGGCTGGGGGTGATGCGTCAGTTCGTCGGCACCACCGGCCGTGGTTCCGACGGCGGAGGGCTGCCGGAGGACGCCTGCGTACGGGACCTGCTGGTCTCGGTGGCCCCGCCGAGGATCCGCACCGCCGCGCTGGCGGTGGACGCCGCCGAGCTGGCGATGATGGCGCAGGACGACGAGCCGGCCCAGCTGGGCTACGCCCAGGCGCTGGCCGACTGGGCGGACGCCGGCGGCTACGAGTACGAGACCGTGTGGGACGTCTGCACCACCGCCGCCCTGGGCATGCCCTTCGAGTCGTCGCAGTGGCGGGGTCTCGGCACCCTCTCCGGCGGTGAGCAGAAGCGGCTGGTGCTGGAGGCGCTGCTGCGCGGGCCGGACGAGGTGCTGCTGCTGGACGAGCCGGACAACTACCTGGACGTCCCCGGCAAGCGCTGGCTGGAGGAGCAGATCCGGGCCACCGCCAAGACGGTGCTCTTCATCTCGCACGACCGGGAGCTGCTGGCCCGTACCGCCGACAAGATCATCAGCGTGGAGCCGGGCCCGGCGGGCAGCCGCGTCTGGGTGCACGGCGAGGGCTTCGCCTCGTACCACGAGGCCCGCAAGGAGCGCTTCGAGCGGCTGGAGGAGCTGCGCCGCCGCTGGGACGAGGAGCACGCCAAGCTCAAGCAGCTGGTCAACACCCTGAAGAACAAGGCCGCCTTCAACGACGGCCTGGCCTCCCGCTACCAGGCGGCGCAGACCCGGCTGCGGAAGTTCGAGGAGGCGGGGCCGCCGGAGGTGCCGCCGCGCGAGCAGCAGATCTCCATGCGGCTCAAGGGCGGCCGTACCGGGGTGCGGGCGGTCACCTGCAAGGGGCTGGAGCTCAGCGGGCTGATGTCCCCCTTCGACCTGGAGGTCTTCTACGGCGAGCGGGTGGCGGTGCTGGGCTCCAACGGCTCGGGCAAGTCGCACTTCCTGCGGCTGCTGGCGGGGGACTCCTCGGTACGGCACCGGGGGGAGTGGAAGCTGGGCGCCCGGGTCGTCCCCGGGCACTTCGTGCAGACCCACGCCCATCCCGAACTGCTGGGCCGCACCCCGCAGGAGATCCTGGCGACCGAGCACGCCCGCGACCGCGGCCAGGCCATGAGCGCGCTGCGCCGCTACGAGCTGCACGGCCAGGCCGACCAGCGCTTCGAGTCGCTGTCCGGCGGTCAGCAGGCGAGGCTGATGATCCTGCGGCTGGAGCTGTCCGGGGTCACCGCGCTGCTGCTGGACGAGCCCACCGACAACCTGGACCTGGAGTCGGCGGAGGCGTTGCAGGAGGGGTTGGAGGCGTTCGAGGGGACGGTGCTCTGCGTCACCCACGACCGCTGGTTCGCGCGTTCGTTCGACCGCTTCCTGGTGTTCGGCCAGGACGGCCGGGTCTACGAGGCGCCGCAGCCGGTCTGGGACGAGAAGCGGGTGATCCGGGAGCGGTGACCCAAAAGGGGGCCGGCTCGGCAGAGTTGACCCGTACGCCGGACGGGTCGTTTTGACCCGTCCGGGCCCGGGCCGGTATTCTGCGAGCTTGTTGTGCGTATTGGCTCGCTCCATCTCACGTGAGAGGTCGGTACGCCGGTTCACCGGGCCGATGACCAGCGGATCCCCCCTTGTTGCGTCCAAGGCGGCATGTCCAGGCTGATCGTGATCGTCCGGGTGGCCCTGTCAGGACACACTCACTGAAAAGCGAAGGCTACGACCGTGCGTACGTACAGCCCTAAGCCCGGCGACGTCCAGCGTCAGTGGCACGTCATCGACGCGACCGACGTCGTGCTGGGCCGCCTGGCATCCCAGGCTGCATCTCTCCTTCGGGGCAAGCACAAGCCGGTGTACGCGCCGCACGTTGACACTGGTGACTTCGTCATCATCATCAACGCCGACAAGGTGCACCTCTCCGGCAACAAGCGGACCCAGAAGCTGGCCTACCGCCACTCCGGCTACCCGGGTGGTCTCCGCTCGGTGCGCTACGACGACCTGCTCGACAAGAACCCCGAGAAGGCCGTCGAGAAGGCGATCAAGGGCATGCTGCCGAAGAACTCCCTCGGCCGCCAGATGCTCTCCAAGCTGAAGGTGTACTCGGGCGACCAGCACCCCCACGCTGCCCAGCAGCCGGTGCCGTTCGAGATCACCCAGGTCGCGCAGTAATTCCGGCCACCAAACCCCCATCTGAGTAGCAGGAGCTGAGGATCACCGTGGCCGAGACTGCCATCGAGACCCCCCTCGAGGTCGAGGAGACCGTCGAGGAGAACTACACCACCGAGTCGCTGGCCTCCCGCTTCGGCGAGGCCATCCCGGGCGCCGGCCTCGGCCGTCGCAAGGAGGCGATCGCCCGCGTGCGCATCGTCCCCGGCACCGGTGTGTGGAAGATCAACGGCCGCACCCTCGAGGAGTACTTCCCGAACAAGGTGCACCAGCAGATCGTCAACGAGCCCTTCAAGGTGCTCGAGATCGACGGTCGTTACGACGTCGTCGCCCGCATCAGCGGCGGCGGCGTCTCCGGCCAGGCCGGCGCCCTGCGCCTCGGCGTGGCCCGCGCCCTCAACGAGGCGGACGTGGACAACAACCGCGGCCCGCTCAAGAAGGCCGGCTTCCTGACCCGTGACGCCCGCGCCACCGAGCGCAAGAAGGCCGGTCTGAAGAAGGCCCGCAAGGCGCCGCAGTACAGCAAGCGCTAAAGCAGAGGCTTCGGCCTCGGCTTCCACGACGCCCCGGGGGCAGCAGCCCCCGGGGCGTCGTGCATCCTGAGCAGCATCATCGGGCGTGCAATGGCGTCCAATGGAGTAGTCGTACGGAATGCAGGGCCTGCGACCGGGCAGGCGGCAGTGCGCACCACCGGTCCCGGTGGCTGTGTCCGCGCGGCGACGAGCCACGGAGGTTGGATTCAGTGGGACGACTCTTCGGCACGGACGGCGTACGTGGCGTCGCCAACGCGGATCTCACCGCCGAGCTGGCGCTCGGCCTGTCGGTGGCCGCAGCACATGTGCTCGGCGACGCCGGGGCCTTCGAGGGCCACCGGCCGGTGGCGGTGGTCGGCCGCGACCCCCGCGCCTCGGGCGAGTTCCTGGAGGCCGCGGTGATCGCCGGCCTGGCCAGCTCCGGGGTGGACGTGCTGCGGGTCGGTGTGCTGCCCACCCCGGCGGTGGCCTACCTCACCGGTGCGCTCGGCGCGGACCTCGGTGTGATGCTCTCCGCCAGCCACAACCCGATGCCCGACAACGGCATCAAGTTCCTCGCCCGCGGCGGCCACAAGCTGGCCGACGAGATCGAGGACGCCATCGAGGAGCTCTACCGCAGCCACGCCGCCGACGACTCCTGGCAGCGCCCGGTGGGCGCCGCGGTCGGTCGCGTCCGCAGCTACGACGAGGGCTTCGACCAGTACATCGCCCACCTGGTCGCCGTGCTGCCCAACCGGCTGGACGGGCTGAAGGTGGTCATCGACGGCGCCCACGGCGCCGCCGCCCGCATCTCCCCCGAGGCGTTCGCCCGCGCCGGTGCCGAGGTCGTCCACACCCTGGGGGCGGAGCCCAACGGCCTCAACATCAACGACGGCGTCGGCTCCACCCACATCGAGAAGCTGCGCACCGCCGTCCTCGACCACCGGGCCGACCTGGGTGTCGCCCACGACGGGGACGCCGACCGCTGCCTGGCCGTGGACGCCGACGGCAACGAGATCGACGGCGACCAGATCCTCGCGGTGCTTGCCGTCGGCATGCGGGAGGCCGGCCGGCTGCGCAAGAACACGGTGGTCGGCACCGTGATGTCCAACCTCGGCTTCAAGCTGGCCATGGAGCGGGAGGGCATCGAGCTGGTGCAGACCGCGGTCGGCGACCGCTACATCCTGGAGTCCATGCGGGAGCACGGCTACTCGCTGGGCGGCGAGCAGTCCGGCCATGTCATCCTGCTGGACCACGCCACCACCGGCGACGGCACCCTCACCGGTCTGATGCTGGCCGCCCGGATCGCGGCCACCAAGCAGCCGCTGGCCGACCTGGCCGCCGTGATGTCGCGGCTGCCGCAGGTGCTGGTCAACGTCAAGGGGGTGGACCGCAGCCGGGTGCACACCTCCGAGGAGCTCGCCGCCGCCGTGGCCGCCGCCGAGAGCGAGCTGGGCACCACCGGCCGGGTGCTGCTGCGTCCCTCCGGTACCGAGCCGCTGGTCCGGGTGATGGTGGAGGCGGCCGAGGCGGACCAGGCGCAGGCCGTCGCCGAGCGCCTCGCCGACGCCGTACGCACCCATCTGGGCTGATCCCCGTAGCCGCCCGCGCGGCCGCCCCCGCCGGGAGCGGGTGCGGCCGCGCGGGCGGTTCGCCGTGGGGCTCTCAGAGCTTGCGCAGGCGGGCGCGGCGGACCTTGTGGTCCTGGCCCTTCTGGAGGACGAGGGTGGCCCGGCCGCGGGTCGGCAGCACGTTCTCCAGGAGGTTGGGCCGGTTGATGGTGCGCCACACCGTGCGTCCGTACTCCAGCGCCTCCTCCTCCGGCACGTCGGTGAAGCGGCGGAAGTACGAGGAGGGGTCCTGGAAGGCGGTCTCCCGCAGCTTGCGGAACCGCGACAGGTACCAGGACTCGATGTCGTCGGTGCGCGCGTCGACGTAGATGGAGAAGTCGAAGTAGTCGGAGACCGCCAGCCGGGTGCGGCCGTCCTTGCCGGGGAGGGCGGGCTGCAGCACGTTCAGGCCCTCCACGATCAGGATGTCGGGCCGGCGGACCGTCAGCCGCTCGCCGGGCACGATGTCGTAGACCAGGTGCGAGTAGACCGGAGCCGTCACCTCGTCCTTGCCGGCCTTGACGTCGGCGACGAAGCGGGTGAGCGCCCGGCGGTCGTAGGACTCCGGGAACCCCTTGCGGGCCATCAGACCGCGGCGGCGCAGCTCGGCGTTGGGCAGCAGGAAGCCGTCGGTGGTGACCAGCTCCACACTGGGGTGCTCCGGCCAGCGGGCCAGCAGCGCCTGCAGCAGCCGGGCCGTGGTGGACTTGCCGACCGCCACCGACCCGGCCACGCCGATGACGAAGGGCGTCCGGACGGCCTCGGAGTCGGGCCCGTCCGGGAACTTGGAGCTGCCCAGGAAGGTGCCGAGCGCGCCCCGCAGCTCCCTGGTGGCGTGGATGTAGAGGTTGAGCAGCCGGGAGAGCGGCAGATAGACGTCCGCGACCTCGTCGAGGTCCATGGCGTCGCCGAGGCCGCGCAGCCGCTCCACCTCGGCCGCGGTGAGCGGCAGCGGGGTGCGGTCGCGCAGTGCGCTCCACTCCGCCCGGTCCAGGTCCACATACGGGGTCGGGGAGGGCGCCGTCGCGCTCTGCAGGCGGGCATCGGTCGTCAGCACATGGTCCATTGTGGTCCGTGCGGTCGGCGGCGTGGGGTGTGCGTTCCGTCACGGAGCGGCCGTCCGGACGCGCTCACCCGGTGTGACGAGTCGTACCGGAGGGCTGCGGGCAGCTTATGCTGGCGCTCATGTGCGGAATCGTTGGTTATGTGGGCGGGCAGCCCGCGCTTGATGTAGTGATCGCGGGTCTGAAGAGGCTGGAGTACCGCGGGTACGACTCGGCGGGCGTCGCCGTGCAGACCGGGGACGACGGCTCGCTGGCCGTCGACAAGCGGGCCGGCAAGCTCGCCAACCTGGAGAAGTCCCTGGCCGACACTCCGCTCCCGGCCGGCACCACCGGCATCGGCCACACCCGCTGGGCCACCCACGGCGGCCCCACGGACGCCAACGCCCACCCCCATCTGGACGGTGCGAACAGGGTCGCGGTCGTCCACAACGGGATCATCGAGAACTTCGCCGCACTGCGGGCGGAGCTCGCCGAGCGCGGCCACGAGCTGCGCTCCGAGACCGACACCGAGGTCGTGGCGCACCTGCTGGGCGAGGAGTACGCCCCGGCCGGGGGCGACCTGGCCGAGGCGATGCGGCGGGTCTGCCGCCGGCTGGACGGCGCCTTCACCCTGGTGGCGGTGCACGCGGACGCGCCCGGGGTGGTGGTGGGTGCCCGCCGCAACTCGCCGCTGGTGGTCGGCCGCGGCGACGGCGAGAACTTCCTGGCCTCGGATGTCGCCGCCTTCATCGCCCACACCCGCGAGGCGATCGAGCTGGGCCAGGACCAGGTCGTGGAGCTGCGCGCCGACGCGGTCACGGTGACGGACTTCGACGGCACCCCCGCCGAGGTCCGCGAGTACCACGTGGACTGGGACGCCTCGGCCGCCGAGAAGGGCGGCTACGACTACTTCATGCTGAAGGAGATCGCCGAGCAGCCCAAGGCGGTCGCCGACACCCTGCTGGGACGCATCGGCACCGACGGCCGGCTCACCCTGGACGAGGTGCGCATCGAGGACCGGGTGCTGCGCGCGGTCGACAAGATCGTGATCGTGGCCTGCGGCACCGCCTTCCACGCGGGCATGATCGCCAAGTACGCCATCGAGCACTGGACCCGGCTGCCCTGCGAGGTCGAGCTGGCCAGCGAGTTCCGCTACCGCGACCCGATCCTCGACCAGCAGACCCTGGTGATCGCCATCTCGCAGTCCGGCGAGACCATGGACACCCTGATGGCCCTGCGCCACGCCCGTGAGCAGGGCGCCAAGGTGCTGGCGATCTGCAACACCAACGGCTCCACCATCCCCCGTGAGTCCGACGCGGTGCTGTACACCCACGCCGGGCCCGAGGTGGCGGTGGCCTCCACCAAGGCGTTCCTCACCCAGCTGG
Organism: Peterkaempfera griseoplana; assembly: GCF_001418575.1. Lineage (GTDB taxonomy): Bacteria > Actinomycetota > Actinomycetes > Streptomycetales > Streptomycetaceae > Peterkaempfera > Peterkaempfera griseoplana. Next base: position 11,919 of record NZ_LIQR01000146.1, on the reverse strand, counting down.
TGGCCTGCTACCTGGTCGCCCTGTACCTGGGCCAGGTCCGCGGCACCAAGTGGGGCGACGAGATCAACACCGTCATCCGGCAGCTCGCCGACGCGCCCCGCCAGGTGGAGGAGGTGCTGGGCACCATGGAGCCGGTGCGTGAGCTCGCCCGCTCGCTCTCCTCCGCCTCCGCGGTGCTCTTCCTGGGCCGCCATGTGGGGTACCCGGTGGCGCTGGAGGGTGCGCTCAAGCTCAAGGAGCTGGCGTACATGCACGCCGAGGGCTTCGCGGCGGGCGAGCTGAAGCACGGCCCGATCGCGCTGATCGAGCAGGACCTGCCGGTGGTCGTGGTGGTGCCCTCGCCGCGCGGCCGCTCGGTGCTGCACGACAAGATCGTCTCCAACATCCAGGAGATCCGCGCCCGCGGTGCCCGCACCATCGTGATCGCGGAGGAGGGCGACGAGACGGTGGCTCCGTACGCCGACCACCTGATCCGCATCCCGGTGACCCCGACGCTGCTCCAGCCGCTGGTCTCCACGGTTCCGCTGCAGGTCTTCGCCTGTGAGCTGGCCACCGCCCGGGGCCATGAGGTGGACCAGCCGCGCAACCTCGCCAAGTCGGTGACCGTCGAGTAGTCCACCCGTTCGGCGCAGGCCGGGCCGTCCCCTGCGTGGGGCGGCCCGGCCTGCTGTTTCCCCGGCCGTGCGCGATGCTGATGGAACAACAGTGCGGGACGGCCCACTGAGGACAGGAGCGAGCGGATGATCATAGGTGTGGGCATCGACGTCGCCGCCATCGACCGTTTCGGCGCCTCGCTGGAGCGGACACCGCGGATGGCCGAGCGCCTCTTCACCGAGGGGGAGCTCTATCTGCCGTCGGGCGAGCGGCGCGGCACCGCCTCACTGGCGGTCCGCTTCGCCGCCAAGGAGGCGCTGGCCAAGGCGCTGGGGGCGCCGTCCGGCCTCAACTGGCTGGACGCCGAGGTGTACAGCGAGCCCTCCGGGCGGCCGGTGCTGAAGGTCGGCGGCACCGTCGCCGCCCGCGCCTCAGAGCTGGGAGTGACGGCCTGGCATGTGTCGCTCAGCCATGACGCGGGCGTGGCGTCGGCCGTGGTGATCGCCGAGGGGTGACACTCGTTCGGCGGACAGGCGGAAGTCGCTGAGGGAGGCTCGGATGCGGTACGCGCACACGGTCGAGCGGGTGCGGGCGGCGGAGGCGGCGCTGATGGCCCGGGTCCCGGACGGTGCGCTGATGCAGCGGGCCGCGGCGGGACTGGCGGCCACCTGCGCCCAGGCGCTGGCGGACCTGCGGGGCGGTGTCTACGGCAGCCGGGTGGCGGTGCTCGCCGGCAGCGGGGACAACGGCGGTGACGCCCTCTATGCGGGCGCCCGGCTGGCCCGGCGCGGCGCGGGGGTCACCGCGGTGCTGCTGACGCCGCAGCGGGCGCACCAGGGCGGTCTGGCGGCGCTGCGCGCCGCGGGCGGCACGGTGGTGGCGCACGGGAAGGCGGCCGGGGAGGCCGCGGTGGAGCAGGCCGACCTGGTACTGGACGGCATCGTCGGCATCGGCGGACAGGGCGGGCTGCGCCCCGAGGCGGCGCCGTACGCGGCCGCGGCCCAGCGGGCCAGGGAGCGGCACGGGGCGCTGGTGGTGGCCGTCGACCTGCCCAGCGGGGTCGACGCGGACACCGGGGAGGTGCACGGGGCGGCCGTACGGGCCGATGTGACCGTCACCTTCGGCACCCACAAGCCGGGGCTGCTGGTGGACCCGGGAGCCGAGTACGCGGGTGTGGTGCGGCTGGTGGACATCGGTCTGCGGCCCGAACTGGGGGCCGGCCGGCCCGGCGGCCCGGCGGCGGCCGAGGCCCTGCAGCACGCCGATCTGGCGGCGCTGCTGCCGGTGCCCACGGGGGAGAGCGACAAGTACCGGCGCGGGGTGCTGGGCATCGCCGCCGGCTCGGCCCGGTACCCGGGGGCGGCGGTGCTGGCCGTCGCCGGGGCGCTGCACGGCGGAGCGGGCGCGGTGCGGTACGCGGGCAGCGCGGCCGAGGAGGTGGTGCGGCGCTTCCCGGAGACCCTGGTGACCGCGGGCGGTCCCGCGGAGGCCGGACGGGTCCAGGCGTGGGTGGTGGGACCGGGCCTGGGGGACGACACCGACCGGGGGATGCGTGAGGCGCTGGCCCGGGACGACCTGCCGCTGCTGATCGACGCGGACGGGCTGAGCTGGCTGGCCGAGCGGGGGCTGGCCGCCCTGGAGGGCCGTACCGGCCCGGTGCTGCTCACCCCGCACGCGGGCGAGGCCACCCGGCTGCTGGCCGCGGCCCACCGGGGCGCCACGGCGGAGGCGGTGGCCCACGCCCGGCTGCGGCACGCGGTGCGGCTGGCCGAGCTGTACGGGGCGACGGTGCTGCTCAAGGGGTCCACCACGGTGGTGGTCCCGGCCCCGGCGGAGGCCGCCGTGACCCGGGGTGCCCGGTACCGGGAGTGGCCGACCTTCCCGGTGGCGGCCGGTTCCCCCGTACGGGTCAACCCGACCGGTACGCCCTGGCTGGCCACGGCCGGCAGTGGCGATGTGCTCGCGGGCCTGGCCGGGGCGCTGCTGGCGGCCGGGCTGGCACCGGTGGACGCGGCCTCGGGCGCGGCCTACCTCCACGGGCTCGCAGCCCGGATCGCCGCGGCCGGCCGCCGCAGCGACTCCACCGGTGACGCCGCCGGCGGCGCCCCGGTCTCGGCCCTCGATGTGGCGGGGGCGCTCAGCGCGGCCTGGCGCAGCGTCCGCACCCCGGACTGACGGCCTCTCACCCCCTCCCGGCGGCCGGGCGCAACTGCGCCCGGCCGCCGCGCTGTTGTCGGCCGATCACATGTGCATAACGCCTGCAACCCGAAGGGCCGGTCGGATGGTCTTTTCAGCTGTGCGGGCAAGTGCCCGCACGACTCTCTGGGGGAATGGCGCGCCGCGTCGTCGACGGGCGTGTGCCGAGGAGGCGAGAGCATGCGAATCAGGCAGGTGTCCGGAAGACGGGCAGGGGCGGTGCTGGCCACGGCGGCCCTGGTGGCCCCGCTGTCGTTGTTCGTGGCGGGGGGCGAGGCGCAGGCCGCCACGTCCTGCACCACCAAGACCGGCCCCTACCAGCGGCAGGTGGAGGCCTACCTGAAGCTGAAGGTGGACGGCAAGCAGTCCGCCACCGACTGCCGGGCGATCCAGAAGTTCCAGGTCAAGTACGGGATCAGCCCGCACATCGGCTACGCAGGCCCGGTCACCTGGGGCAAGGTGCAGGAGCTGAAGGCCAAGGCCAACCCCAACGCCGCGGGCAAGTGCCCGACCAACAAGGGCCGGATCGCCTGCGTGGACCTGGGACGCCAGCTGATGTGGGTCCAGTACGGCAAGAAGGTGATCTTCAGCCCGGTCAAGATCCGCTCCGGCCGCAACAACTACGAGACCCGCACCGGGCTCAAGCGCATCTACTGGCGCCACCAGAACCACTGGTCGACGCTGTACAACGTGGCAATGCCGTACAGCCAGTTCTTCGACGGCGGCGAGGCGTTCCACGGCGTGTCCATCCCGATCTCCACCCCGCCGGGCTCGCACGGCTGCGTCAACATGACCAACAGCGACGCCAAGCGCCTCTGGGGCGTGCTCAAGCTCCACGACTACGTCTACATCTGGGGTAAGCGCCCCGGGACCTGATCGAAGGCCCGCCGCGCGTGTTCCCGATCACCTCCGGCAGGCCGTGCAGCGGTGGGATGGGAGACTGGCAGGCGATGAGAACAGCAATGCGTGCCGAAGCAACCGTGGACCTGGCGGCGCTGCGTGCCAACGTCGAAGCCCTGGACAGCAGGGTCGGCCGGGCCGCGGTGATGGCCGTGGTGAAGGCGGACGCCTACGGACACGGCCTGCTGCCCTGCGCCCGGGAGGCGCTGCTGGCGGGCGCGGCCTGGCTGGGCACCGCCACCCCGGAGGAGGCCCTGGCGCTGCGCGCCGCGGGGATCGGTCCGGACCGGGCGCGGGTGCTGTGCTGGCTCTGGACCCCCGGCGGGCCCTGGGACGAGGTGCTGCGCGCCGACGTGGACATCTCCGTCAGCGGCCGCTGGGCCCTCACCGAACTGCTGGCCGCCGTGGAGCGCACCGGCGTCCCGGCCAGGATCCACCTCAAGGCCGACACCGGCCTGGGCCGCAACGGCTGCCAGCCGCACGACTGGCCCGAGCTGGTGGCCGCCGCCCGCCGCGCGGAGGCCGCCGGGCAGCTGCGGATCGCAGGGATCTGGTCGCACTTCGCCGCGGCCGACGAGCCCGGCCACCCCTCGATCCAGGCGCAGCTGACCGCCTTCCGGGAGGCGCTGGCACACGCCGAGGCGCAGGGCGCCGAGCCCGAGGTGCGCCATATCGCCAACTCGCCCGCCACCCTGCTGCTGCCCGAGACCCACTACGACCTGGTCCGCACCGGAGTGGCGATGTACGGGCTCTCCCCGGTCCCGGAGGAGGGTTCCCCCGCCGACTTCGGGCTGCGCCCGGTGATGACCCTGGAGGCCCGGCTGGCCTCGGTGAAACAGGTGCCCGGTGGCCACGGCGTGAGCTACGGCCACCACTACGTCACCCCGGGGGAGACCTCGCTGGCCCTGGTGCCGCTCGGCTACGCCGACGGCATCCCCCGCCACGCCAGCGGCTGCGGCCCGGTCCAGGTGGCCGGGAAGTGGCGCACCGTGGCCGGCCGGGTCGCGATGGACCAGTTCGTGGTGGACCTGGGCGGCGACCGCGCCGCCGTCGGCGACGAGGCGGTGCTGTTCGGCCCCGGGGACCGGGGCGAGCCCACGGCCGAGGACTGGGCACGGGCCTGCGGGACGATCTCCTACGAGATCGTCACCCGGATCGGGGTAAGAGTCCCCCGGAGGTACGTGCACGGCCGGGCCGGCGCCGTGCCGGGCGGGCAGGAGGTCACCCCCTGATATGGCCAGCGAGGCGGGAAAGTCGTTGGGCGCGGCCGCCGGTGCCGCGGAGTCCGCGGTGCGGGCCGTGCAGGCGGTCGGTGAGGCCGCCGCGACCGTGGACGGGCGGCTGCTGAGGGCGGGCCGCCGGGCCGGCGTCCTCGGCATGTCGGTGGGTGTGGTCGCCGCGGGCGCCGCGGCCGGGGTCGCCCTGGAGCGGCTGACCGTCGGCCGGACCATGCGGCTGCGGGCCCGGGCCGAACTGGACGCCGCGGCGCCGTTCGGCTCGCTGCGCGGCGTCTCCCGCCGGGTCACCGCCGAGGACGGCACCAGGCTCTACGTGGAGCTGGACGGCACCGCCCGGCCGGCCCCCGCGGCGGCCGACGAGGAACCCCGGGCCGCCGTACCCGTCACGGGGGCCGACCCGCTGGACGACCCGGACGCCGCCCCCGCCCGCTGGGGCTGGTTCGGCCGTCTGCGGCCGCCGCGGCCCGCGCTGGCCACCGCCCCCGCCGGGGACCTGGCGGCCGCGGACGGCTCGGCGCCGCTCACCGTGGTCTTCTGCCACGGCTACTGCCTCAACCAGGACAGCTGGCACTTCCAGCGCGCCTGGCTGCGCGAGGGCGTGCGGCTGGTGTTCTGGGACCAGCGCAGCCACGGCCGCTCCGAGCGGGGCCGCTCCTACCAGGCGGGCGAGCCCGCCACCATCGACCAGCTCGGCGGGGATCTGCGGGCCGTCATCGACGCGGTCGCCCCCGAGGGCCCGCTGGTCCTGGTGGGCCACTCCATGGGCGGCATGACGATCATGGCCCTGGCGGACCAGGACCCCGAGCTGTTCCGCGAGCGGGTGGCCGGCGTCGCCCTGATCGGCACCACCGCCGGCAACTGGCGCGAGGTGACCCTGGGCCTGCCCGCGTACGGTGCCCGGATGCTGCACCGGGTGGCCCCGGGGGTGCTGAGGGCGCTGGGCCGCCAGGTCGAGCTGGTGGAGGCGACCCGGCGGGCGGGCAGCGAGTTCGCCGCGGTGTTCTACCGCAGGTTCTCCTTCGCCAGCGCGGACGTCGACCCCTCGGTGGCCCGCTTCGCCGAGCAGATGCTGGAGGCCACGCCCATCGACGTGGTCGCCGAGTTCTACCCGGCCTTCGGCGTGCACGACAAGACGGCCGCGCTGGCGGCGCTGGACGGCATCCCCGCCCTGGTGCTGGCCGGTACCGGGGACCTGCTCACCCCGCCCGGCCACAGCGAGGCGATAGCCACGGCCCTGCCGGGCTCCGAGCTGGTGGTCGTCCCCGACGCCGGGCACCTGGTGATACTGGAGCACCCCGAGCTGGTCAACAGCCGCCTGGCGGCGCTGCTGGTGCGGGCCGCCCGGCGCTGCGGCGCACCGCTCCCGGCCTCGGTACGGGAAGCCGCCGGCGACGACGGTGACCTCGGCGACGCCGGCGTGCAACCCTGACTGCGGACGCCGTACGCACCACCTGGAAGGACCGCGACACCCCCATGGGCTCGTACACCACCCTGACCGTGCCCGGCCCCGAGCAGATGCAGCAGCTGGGCCGGGGTCTGGCCGCGCTGCTGCGCCCCGGGGACCTGGTGCTGCTCTCCGGAGAGCTGGGCGCGGGCAAGACCACGCTCACCCGCGGCCTGGGCGAGGGCCTCGGCGTACGCGGCGCGGTCACCTCGCCGACCTTCGTCATCGCCCGGGTGCACCCCTCCCTGACCGGCGGCCCGGCGCTGGTGCATGTGGACGCCTACCGGCTGGGCGGCGGCCTGGACGAGATGGAGGACCTCGACCTGGACGTCTCGCTGCCCGAGTCGGTGGTGGTCGTGGAGTGGGGCGAGGGCAAGGTGGAGCAGCTCTCGGAGGAGCGGCTGGAGGTGCGCATCGAACGGAGCCTCGGCGGTGAGGCCGCGGTGGACGACCACGATCCGCGCCGGGTGGTGCTCAGCGGGCTCGGACGGCGCTGGGACGGCGTCGACCTCACCGCACTGGCGGGCTGACCGGGGGCGGAGTCGTTGCCGACGCGTTGTCGGCATCCTGTTGCGCTTCCGGGGGTGGGCGTGGTCACATGGTGTACGCGGTTAGGTGTACCTAACTCCGGGAGGCACCATGCCGAGCACCACCCCGCAGGGCCCGTCCGCCGACGAGCGCCGTCCCGGCCCGTCCGAGGCCCCCGTTCCCGCCCCGCCGGCCGTCGCCGTCCGGGAGGTGCTGGCGGCGTGCGCGGCGGCCGCGGCCATCTCCACCCCGCCGTCGGCCGAGCCCCCCGAGGAGCAGCGCCCGCCGCGCGCCGCCTGAGCCGGCGGCGCGCGCCGCGCCGCCTGCAGGCCCTGCCCCGACGGCGGGCCATGACGCCGCGCTCAGGGGACTACGACGACCCTGCTGTTGAGTCCCGCGAAGTCCCAGAGCGCCGCCATGTCGCGCCGGGTCCCGCGGACACCGCCGGTCCGCTGGCTGGGGTCGGGCTTGGGGGTGGTGTTGTCCACCGCGGCGCTGAAGCCCACCACCGTCCCCGGCAGCCGGTCGAACAGCACCACATGCTCGATCGCCCGGCCGTCGGAACCGGTGGTGGCCGGAGTGCGGGAGAAGACCCGGTAGCTGCCCGGCGCCGGGTCGACGGTGCTGGGCTGCACCCGGAAGGTCCGTACCGTCCGGGGCTTCCCGGCCGGGTCCACCAGCCACACCCGGTCCGCGCGGAGCGAGTAGACCACCCGGCGCCCGCTGCCCGAGGCCGCGGGCACCGCCGGCGGCTGCGGCCGGGGCGTGCTGCCCGGGCGGGCCGAGGCACCGGCCTTGGGCGGCGGGGGCGAGGCCGGGGCCGCCCTGTGCTCGGTGCCCTTCGCCTGCACGGCGAGTGCGGCGACCGCCGCCATCGCCCCCAGGGTGAGTCCGGTGACGACCGTCCCCGAACCGATCTTCGCCACGAGCGCTCCTCGCCTTCCATGCGGTGTCGCCCCCCATCGTGCCAGTCGCCGCCGGCCGCCCCCGCGCTGCCCGCCTCGGACACGGTGCCGGAGGCCGCTGCGGGCGGCCGCCTCGGGCACCCGGCGGGAGGCTGCTTCGGGCACCCGGCGGGAGGCTGCTTCGGGCACCCGGCCGGAGGCCGCTCAGGACACCCGGCCGGAGGCCGTGCCGGGACGCTCTAACCTGGAGCTGTGCTCCTCCTCGCCTTCGACACCGCGACCCCCGCCGTCACCGCCGCCCTGCACGACGGCACCGCGGTGCTGGCCGAGTCCACCAGGATCGACGCCCGCCGCCACGGCGAGCTGCTGCTGCCCGTGATCGACCAGGTGCTGCACGACGCCGGGGCGGCCAAGGGCGACCTCACCGCCGTGGTGGTGGGCGTCGGGCCGGGCCCGTACACCGGCCTGCGGGTGGGCCTGGTCACCGCGGCCGCCCTGGGCCACGCCCTGGCCGTCCCCGTGCACGGGGTCTGCACCCTGGACGGGATCGCCCGTGCGGCACGCGCCGACGGCCTCGGCGGCCCCTTCACGGCGGCGACCGACGCCCGCCGCAAGGAGGTCTACTGGGCCGCCTACGACCAGGACGGCGCCCGGGTCTCCGGGCCGGACGTCGACCGGCCGGCCGAGATCGCCGACCGGGTGGCGGGTCGGCCCGCGGTGGGCGCGGGTGCCCGGCTCTACCCCGAGGTCTTCACCGACGCCCGCGGCCCCGAGCATGTCTCCGCGGGCCATCTCGCGGCGTTCGCGGCCGAGCAGCTGGCGGCCGGTGCCGCGCTGCTGCCGCCCACGCCGCTCTATCTGCGCCGCCCCGACGCGCAGGTGCCCGCCGGCTACAAGGCGGTGCTCCCCAGGTGAGCGGTGGTCCCGGGATCACGCTGCGGCCGATGCGCTGGTGGGACATCGAGCCCGTGCTGGAACTGGAGCGGGTGCTCTTCCCGGAGGACGCCTGGTCGGCCGGCATGTTCTGGTCGGAGCTCGCCGACGCCCGCCACCCCGGCGCCACCCGTCACTACACGGTGGCCGAGGACGCCGAGGGCCGCGTGGTCGGCTACGCCGGGCTGATGGCGGTGTCCGGCGAGGGCGACGTGCAGACCATCGCGGTGGCCCGCGGCCGGTGGGGCGGCGGGCTGGGCTCCCGGCTGCTCGCGGAGCTGGTGCGGGAGGCGGGCGAGCAGGGCTGCGCCGACCTGCTGCTGGAGGTGCGGGTGGACAACGTACGTGCCCAGCGCCTCTACGAGCGGTTCGGCTTCCAGCCGATCGGGGTGCGCCGCAACTACTACCAGCCCTCCGGCGTGGACGCCCTGGTGATGCGCCTGGCGGACCCGGCCCGCGCCCCGCTGCCCGAACCCATGGCGGCCACCGCCGCACCCGTCGACCAAGGAAAGACCCTCCATGGCTGATCAGCCCCTCGTTCTGGGTATCGAGACCTCCTGCGACGAGACCGGCGTCGGCATCGTCCGCGGCACCACCCTGCTCGCCGACGCGGTGGCCTCCAGCGTCGACGAGCACGCCCGCTTCGGCGGCGTGGTCCCCGAGGTGGCCAGCCGCGCCCATCTGGAGGCCATGGTCCCGACCGTGCAGCGGGCCCTGGACCAGGCCGGTGTCGCAGCCTCCGACCTCGACGGCATCGCGGTCACCGCCGGGCCCGGCCTGGCCGGCGCGCTGCTGGTGGGGGTCTCCGCGGCCAAGGCGTACGCCTATGCGCTGGGCAAGCCGCTGTACGGGGTCAACCACCTGGCCTCGCACATCTGCGTCTCCCAGCTGGAGCACGGCAGGCTGCCCGAGCCCACCATGGCGCTGCTGGTCTCCGGCGGCCACTCCTCGCTGCTGCTCACCGAGGACATCACCAGCGACGTCCGGCCGCTGGGCGCCACCATCGACGACGCGGCCGGTGAGGCCTTCGACAAGGTGGCGCGGGTCCTGGGCCTGGGCTTCCCCGGCGGGCCGGTGGTCGACCGGATGGCCAGGGAGGGCGACCCGGAGGCGATCCGCTTCCCGCGCGGCCTCACCGGCCCGCGCGACCCCGAGTACGACTTCTCCTTCTCGGGCCTGAAGACCGCGGTCGCCCGCTGGGTGGAGCAGAAGCGGCGGGCCGGGGAGGAGGTGCCGGTGGCGGATGTCGCCGCGTCCTTCCAGGAGGCCGTCACCGATGTGCTGACCCGCAAGGCGGTCAGGGCGTGCCGGGCCAACGGCGTGGACCATCTGATGATCGGCGGCGGTGTCGCGGCCAACTCCCGGCTGCGGGCGATGGCGCAGGAACGCTGCGAGCGGGCCGGCATCCGGCTGCGGGTGCCCCGGCCGGGCCTGTGCACCGACAACGGTGCGATGGTGGCCGCGCTCGGCGCGGAGATGGTGTGGCGCGGCCGGGACGCCTCCGCCTTCGACCTCTCCGCGGACTCCTCGCTGCCGGTCACCGAGGTCTCGGTGCCGGACGCCCACGACGCGCTGCACGCGCACGCCCACAGTGCCCTCGGGGGCGGGGCATGACCGTGGCGCTGATGTGGGAGGCGCGGGCCGCGGAGGGCCGCGGAGAGGCTCTGCTGGAGTGGGTGGTGGAACACGCCCTGCCGGAGCTGACCGCCTCCGCGGCGGGCCTGGAGCGGGCGGAGGTGTTCACCGCCCCGGAGGACCGGGTGCTGGTGATCACCTGGTGGTCGGCCGCCCCCGAGGCGGTCCAGGAGCCGGAGCGGCGGCTCCTGCCGGAGCTGCCGGAGCCGCCCCCGGGACTGCTGCACCGGGAGCCGCACCGCTGGCGGTTCCGCCGGGTGGAGAGCTACCCCTGACCGGTCCGGTGGTCGCCGGCCGCCCGGCCGTCCCGTCCCGCGGGTGCCGGCCGGTCAGGCCGGGTGCCCCAGCAGCATGGCCGGCGCCCCCGCGACCCGGGTGAGGAAGACCGTGCAGGAGTGGGGGCCCTCGGGCTTCAGCTTGCGGCGCAGTTCCTCCGGCTCCACCGCGGAGCCGCGCTTCTTGACCACCACCGTGCCCACCCCGCGTTCCCTGAGCAGCGCCCGCAGCCGTTTGACGTTGAACGGCAGGGTGTCGGTGATGGCGTACGCGGTGGCCCAGGGGGTGCGTACCAGCGTCCCGGCGGTGAGATAGGCGATGGTCGGGTCGATCAGGGTGGCGCCGATCTGCTCGGCCACCTCGGCCACCAGATGGGCCCGGATCACCGCGCCGTCCGGCTCGTAGAGGAAGCCGCCCACCGGCCCCACCGGCGGGTCGGGCAGCCGGCCGCCGGTGAGGGTGTGGCCGCCGGGCAGCAGGGTCGCCCGGTGCGGCTGGGCGGCCCCGGTGCCGAACCAGAGCACCGCCTCCTTGACGTTGCCGCCGTCGGAGACCCACTCGGCCTCGGCGTCCGCGGGCACCGCCTCATGGGGCACCCCGGGGGCGATCTTCAGCGCGGCGTACGGGGTGCGGCGGCCGGCCTCGACGGCCCAGGACAGCGGCGGGGAGTACGCCTCGGGGTCGAAGATCCGGCCGCGCGCCCCCCGCCGTGCGGGGTCGGTGAAGACCGCGTCGTACCCGGACAGCTCCACGTCCGCCACGTCGGCGCAGCGGACCTCGATCAGCTCGGCCAGCCCCAGCGCCCGCGCGTTGGCCTCGGCCGCGGCACAGGCCAGCGGCGACCGGTCCACCGCCAGCACCGAGATCCCGGCCCGGGCCAGCGCCACCGCGTCGCCGCCGACCCCGCAGCAGAGGTCGGCCAGCCGCCGCACCCCCAAGGCCGCGAACCGGCGGGCCCGCCACTCCGCCACCGAGGTACGGGTGGCCTGCTCGACCCCGTCGGGGGTGAAGTACATCCGGTCCGCGTCGCCGCCGAACTTCGCCCTCGCCCGCTGCCGCAGCCGGGCCTGGCCCAGCGCCGCGGACACCAGCTCGGCGGGGTGGTCCCGGCGCAGCCGGGTGGCCAGCGCCAGCTCCTCCCCGGGGGCGTGGTCGCGCAGCCGCGCCAGCAGTCCCTGGCCCTCGTCGGTCAGCAGGTCCCGGAACGATTCGATCTCCACCCGCCCATTCTCCCGCCCGCGCACCACCCGCCGGCGCCGGCCCTTCGGGC
>NZ_LIQR01000145.1 GCF_001418575.1 Peterkaempfera griseoplana | reverse complement strand
GGACGCCGCGCAGAGCGCCGGCCGGGCGGCGCTGCCGGGGGGCTGGTCCCTGCTGGCCGCCAGCGCCCACAAGTGGGGCGGGCCGGCCGGGGTGGGGGTGCTCGCGGTCCGCAAGGGGGTGCGCTACACCTCTCCGCTGCCGGTGGACGAGCGGGAGCGCGGACGGGTACCGGGCTTCGTCAACGTCCCCGCGATCGTGGCCGCGGCCGCCTCGTTGCGGGCGGTGCGGCAGGAGGCCGAGGCGGAGGACGCCCGGCTGCGCTCCCTGGTGGAGCTGATCCGGACCCGGGTGCCGCAGCTGGTGCCGGAGGTCGAGGTGGTCGGCGACCCGGTGCACCGCCTCCCCCACATCGTGACCTTCTCCTGCCTCTATGTGGACGGCGAGGTGCTGCTCGGCGAGCTGGACCGGGCCGGCTTCGCGGTCTCCTCCGGCTCCTCCTGCACCTCCAGCACCCTGACGCCCAGCCATGTGCTCAAGGCGATGGGGGTGCTGACCGAGGGCAATGTCCGGGTCTCCCTGCCGCCCGGGACCGAGGAGGCCGAGGTGCGGCGGTTCCTGGAGGTGCTGCCCGAGGTGGTCGGTGCGGTACGGGCCCCGCTCGGGCTGCCCTCCCCCTCCCCGTCCACGGCGGCGGGCGCCGGGCCGCAGGCCCCGCTGGTGCTGGACACCCTGGGGCGGCGCTGCCCGATCCCGGTGATCGAACTGGCCAGGCGGATCGGCGAGGTGCCGACCGGCGGCACGGTCGCGGTGCTCTCCGACGACGAGGCGGCCCGGCTGGACATCCCCGCCTGGTGCCAGATGCGCGGCGAGGAGTACGCGGGCGAGGCCCCGGCCGCCGACTACGGGGGCGACCGGGGCACCGCCTATCTGGTGGTCCGCCGCAGCGGCTGATCCGGGCGGATCAAACGCCGAGGTGCTCCTGGACCTCGGCGGCGGCGGTGTCGCCGTACGCCTTGGCGAAGCGCTCCAGGAAGTGGCCGCGGCGCAGCTCGTACTCCTGGGTGCCCACGGTCTCGATGACCAGGGTCGCCAGCATGCAGCCGATCTGGGCGGAGCGCTCCAGGCCGAGCTCCCAGAAGACACCAGCCATGAAGCCGGCCCGGAAGGCGTCGCCGACGCCGGTGGGGTCGACCTTGGCCTCCTCCTCCGGGCATCCCACCTCGACGGTGGTGCCGTCGCGGCGGTCGATCCGCACGCCGCGGGCGCCGAGGGTGGTGACCCGGGTGCCGACCCGCTGGAGGATGTCGTCGGCGCTCCAGCCGGTCTTGCTCTGGATGAGGGCGGCCTCGTACTCGTTGGTGAAGAGGTACTCGGCGCCGTCGATCAGCTCCCGGATCTCGTCACCCGACATCCGGGCGAGCTGCTGGGAGGGGTCGGCGGCGAAGGCGTAGCCGCGGTCGCGGCACTCCTGGGTGTGGCGGACCATCGCCTGGGGGTCGTCGGCCCCGATGAGCACCATGTCCAGGCCGCCGAACCGGTCGGCGACGGGCTTGAGCTCGATGTTGCGCGCCTCGGCCATGGCACCGGTGTAGAAGGACGCGATCTGGTTGTGGTCCGCGTCGGTGGTGCAGACGAAGCGCGCGGTGTGGCGCAGTTCGGAGATCAGCACCGGGCTGGTGTCCACGCCGTGGCGCTCCAGCCAGGAGCGGTACTCGTCGAAGTCCGGCCCGGCGGCGCCGACCAGCAGCGGGCGCAGCCCCAGCAGGCCGAGGCCGAAACAGATGTTGGGGCCGACGCCGCCCCGGCGTACGTCCAGGGTGTCGACCAGGAAGGAGAGCGAGACCGTGTGCAGCTGGTCGGCGACCAGTTGGTCGGCGAAACGGCCGGGGAAGGTCATCAGATGGTCGGTGGCGATCGAGCCGGTGACGGCGATGCGCACGGCGGGGTCTCCTCGATGGGGGGCCGGTGTCCCTCACACGGTACCCGCGCCCCGGCCTGCGGGTGCGTGCGGCACCGGCCTGCGGCTCCTCCCGGAGCGTGTCCGGTTCATTACCGTACGGTAAGGGTGGCTGACGGGCCGGAGGCGGCCTACTGTCGCACGAAGGGGCGGGTCACGCCCCCGACGGCGCCCACGGCGCGCCCGCCGGCTGTCCAGCGAACCGGAGCAGAGCCATGATGCCCGAGCACGACCCCCGCACGGTGCCCGCCTTCCTGCGCGGCGACGCCGACCCCGAGACGCTGGCGGGACTGGTGAGTTCCTCGCGCCGGCTGGGCCTGTTCTGGCCGGTGCTGGCGACCGCCCCGGAGCCGCGGCCGCGGGCCGGACGGGGTTTCGCGGTGCCGCCGGGTGCCGCCTCGCTGGTGGCCGGGATGGCGGAGTACGGGGACTGAGCCCCGGCCGGCGGGGCCCGCCGGAACCACGGCGCGCCCGGCCGCGTCCCATCCACGGTTCCGCCGCTCCGGCGGCGGACGGACGGCTTGGGCGCTTGCCAGGAGGACGAACCGTGGATCCACAGAAGGCAGCCGGACACCCGGAGGGCGGGCCCGGGCAGGACGCCGGTGCCGCGCCCGGTGACCGGGGCCGCAGGCGCAGGTGGGCGATCGTCTGGGGCGCGGTCGCGGTACTGCTGGCGGGCGGCGGGTCGGCCTGGCTGGTGCACGGCTCGTCCACGTCCCCCCGGGCGCAGGACACCGCCGGGGCGACGCCCGCCTCAGCGAGCACGTCCGCCTCACCGGGCCCCGGGGCCTCCGCGTCGAGTGCCCCCGCCACCGCGGGTACGCCCGGCGCCGGCCCGACCCCGTCCGCGGGCAGCCCCGCTCCCGGGCCGGGCGGTCCGGTGGTGGGCGGTCCGGTGGCGGGGGGCCCCGCGGCGCACACCTGGACCGTCTCCGGCAACCGGTTGACCGTGTGGTTCTGGGCGGGGGTGTGCCAGACCTTCGCGCTGCGGACGGACGAGTCCCGGGCCGACCGGGTGACCGTCCGGGTGGTGGCCGACCGGCCCGTGCCCAAGGGGCGGGTCTGCCCCATGCTGGCGAAGTACCAGAACGTCCAGGCCGAGTTGACCCGTCCGCTGGACGGCCGCCAGGTGGTGGACGCCGTCACCGGCAAAGCCCTCCCCGAGGGGGCCGGGCCGACGGTGGTGCCCCGGCCGGGCGCCGGCGCCACCGGGGAGAAGGGCCCCCGCTGATTCCGGCTGCGGCCCCGCGGGGCCGGACACGCCGAGGGCGGCGGTCCCGGAGTTCCGGGTGACCGCCGCCCTCGGGCTGCCGATCAGCTGAAGGAGTCGCCGCAGGCGCAGGAGCCGGTGGCGTTGGGGTTGTCGATGGTGAAGCCCTGCTTCTCGATGGTGTCGACGAAGTCGACGGTCGCGCCGCCGAGGTAGGGGGCGCTCATCCGGTCGGTGACGACCTTGACGCCGCCGAAGTCCTTGACCACGTCGCCGTCGAGCGAACGCTCGTCGAAGAAGAGCTGGTAGCGGAGGCCGGAGCAGCCGCCCGGCTGGACAGCGACCCGCAGCGCGAGGTCGTCGCGGCCCTCCTGCTCGAGCAGGCCCTTGACCTTGGCCGCGGCGGCATCGGTGAGGATGATGCCACTCTCGACGGTGGTCTCGTCCTGGACGGTCATCTGCATACTCCCGGTTCTGACGACAGACTGCCGACCGCACCAACCGGCGGCCTCCCCGATCTATTCCGGGGACGGTTCCGGGGGCTCCCGGGCCGGCGGTGCGGCGGACTGGGGCGTCCCGTTTCGTCCATGCTCGCACACCGCCCGGGTGCGGTCACGGCCGAGCGGCCGTCCGCACCCCGGTCGGGCGTGCGGCCCACGGGGTCGAGATCAGGCCGAGGGAGCCGCAACGGCTGGAGCGCCGGAGGGGCTGCGTGCCAGCGTGGGGGCGTGATCCTTCGACCGGTACGTGACAGTGAGGCCGATGCCCGACGGGTGCGGGAGGTGTGCGAGGAGGCGTTCGGCGCACTGGCCCGGACGCGGAACGAGCCGGGGCGGCAGCCCACGCCGCAGTGGCGCGCACGGACGGAGGCCAGGAACCGCCATCTGGCCCGGCACGACCCGGAGGGCTGCTGGTTCGCCGAGGAGGACGGCGAGGCGGTGGGGGTGGCCCTGTCGGCCCGCCGGGAGGGCACCTGGATCCTGGCGGCGTTCGCGGTGCGCCCGCAGGCCCAGGGCAGGGGCGTCGGACTGCTGCTGCTGGAGCAGGCCCTGCGGTACGGGCGCGGCTGTCTGCGCGGGATGCTCTGCTCCTCGCCCGACCCGAGGGCCGCGCGACGCTACCGGCGGGCGGGATTCACCCTGCATCCGGCGATGGAGCTGCACGGCCCGGTGGACCGTTCGGGGCTGCGCGACCCCGGGGAGATCCCGGTCCACCCCGGCGGCCCGGCCCAGCGGCATCTGCTGGAGTCGGTGGACCGGCTGACGCGGGGGGCCTCGCACGGGGTGGACCATGACTTCCTGGCGCTGCACACCGACGAGCTGCTGGTGGCGGACACCCTCAGCGGCTCCGGGTACCTCTACCGGCTCGGCGGGCGGGTGGTGCTGCTGGCCGCCACCTCACGGCGGCTGGCGGTACGGCTGCTGAGGGAGGCGCTGGCCCGGGTGCCCGACGGGCAGGAGGCGGCGGTCACCAACCTCACCGCGGAGCAGGAGTGGGCGGTGGACGTCGGCCTGGAGGCCGGCCTGACGCTCTCCACCCGCGGCTATGTGGCGCTGCGCGGACTGCGGCCGCCGTCGCCGTACATCCCGCACGGCTCCCTGCTGTGACCCCTGCGCCCGGCCGGGGCGGCGGCCCGGCCGCTGCCGGGCAGGCGTCCGGGGGTCAGGCCATGGTGTCCAGGATCTCGTGCACCATCTCCATGGTCGTCCCGGGGTGGAGGAAGGCGAACCGGGCGACGGTCTCGCCCTCCCAGCCGGTGGGGGTGACGAAGCCGACCTGCCCGGCCAGCAGCCGCTGGGACCAGTCGTAGTAGTCCTGCGAGGTCCAGCCCAGGCGCCGGAAGACCACCGCGGACAGCTCGGGGTCGCGGACCAGTTCCAGGTGCGGGGTCTCCCGGATGACCATCGCGGTCTCCCGGGCGAGGGTGAGCCCCGCCTCGATGGCGTCGCTGTAGGCCTGGGTGCCGTGCACCGCCAGCGAGAACCAGAGCGGCAGGCCGCGGGCGCGCCGGGTGAGGTGGTACGCGTAGTCGGTGGGGTTCCACTCCTCGCCCTCGGTGTGCAGACAGTCCAGGTAGGAGGCGTCCTGGGTGTGCACGCCCTTGGCCAGCCAGGGTTTGCGGTAGATCAGCGCGGCGCAGTCGAAGGGCGCGAAGAGCCACTTGTGGGGGTCGACCACGAAGGAGTCGGCGCGCTCGATGCCGTCGTAGCGGTGCCGGACGGAGGGCGCGAAGAGGCCCGCGCCGCCGTAGGCGCCGTCGACGTGGAACCAGAGGTCGAAGTGGCCGGCCACGTCGGCGACCCCGGCGAGGTCGTCGATGATTCCGGCGTTGGTGGTGCCGGCGGTCGCGACCACACCGATGAGGCTGCCGCGGTCGTCGTCGGCCTCGATGGCGGCCCGCAGGGCCTCGCCGGTGAGGCGGTGGCCCTCGGTGGGGACGACCAGGGCCTCCACGCCGATGATGTTGAGGGTGTTGGTGATCGAGGAGTGGGCCTGGTCGCTGACCGCGATCCGCAGCCGGGCCCGGGCGTCGACACCGTGCTTGCGGCGGGCGGTGTCACGGGCGACCACCAGGGCCGAGAGGTTGCCGGCCGAGCCGCCGGAGACGAAGCAGCCGCCGGCGGTGAGCGGCAGGCCCGCCTGGTCGGAGATCAGCCGGAGGACCTGGTTCTCGGCGGCGATCGCACCGGCCGCCTCCAGCCAGGAGATGCCCTGGAGGGAGGCGCAGGAGACCACCATGTCGAAGAGGAGGGCGGCCTTGGTGGGGGCGCAGGGGATGAAGGAGAGGTAGCGGGGGCTGTCCGCGGAGATCACGGCGCGGCTGAGGTGCTCGTCGTAGAGCTTGATCACGTCGGCGGGGTCGTTGCCGCGCGCGTTGAGCAGCCCGTCCAGGTGGGCGCGGAGCTTGTCGCCGTCGCCGGGGTGGTCCAGGGGCACCGGGTCGTACTGCAGGCGTGCCCGCATGTAGTCGAAGACCAGGTCGACCAGGTCTGCGTCGTACTGGTGCATGCGGTGCGGCGCGGCGGACACGGGCACCCCTCTCGGTTCTCTGGGTGGCGGCTGCGGTGCGGGGTGGCGGGGCCCGGGCACTCCGGCGCACGTGGGCGTCTTCACTGGTCGCGTACGTGTCGCCGGAGCAGTCCCCGGGGGCCGGGCGGCGCCGGCGCCCGGCGTGGTGCGGGCCGCCCGGGGCGCCGCCGGACGGGGTTCAGCCTAGGCAGGGGGCGGCTCCGGGCGCGCGTCGATCCTTTGCGGGCGGCGCAGCATTCCGGCGTCTTCGCCGAGGGAGGGGCAGGATTCCTGCGCGGGGCGGCCGGTGGACCGTACGGGTGGCCGCCGTTCGGCCGTGCGCCCGGGCGACGGCTGCCGGGGCGGGAGGCGGCCGGAGGCGCTACGGGCGCGGGCCGACGGGTTATGGGG
>NZ_LIQR01000144.1 GCF_001418575.1 Peterkaempfera griseoplana | reverse complement strand
GGCGGGGGCGGAGCCCAGCCGGAAGGTGCGGGCGTGGTTCGGTGTGCGGGCCAGGCACTCGCACCAGTAGCCGGCCCCCGGCGACCCGGTGTGCCGACGGTCGGCCAGTGCGGCGCCCCACCGTTGCTGCATGGCGGCGACGGTCCCTTCCGCTCTGCGTCCCACCCGGGGTGGGCGCACGGTCACGGTGTGTCCCTCCAGCATCGGCGGTACGGCCCCCGCCGAGCGGGACCCCACGCTGACCACTGCGGACCCGATGGGGAGGGCGGGCGCCGGCGCTGCGGCGGAACACGGCTGAGGAGGTGTCAGAGGCATCTGCGGACAGTGGATTTCGGGCAGCCGGGAAGTGGCTGTCATCTCCGCGATCACGCACCGCTGATGGATCACCAACTCCGTCACCAGGCACCACTGCCGCTGCGCCGCGGCCCGCGTCGCGGCCGCCGACGCCGCGGCCGACAATACGGACATTAATCATGATCTATGGATAGTCTCCCCATATCTTCGCGGCTGAGCTACGCCCGGCCCGGCCCGCACCGAGTGGGGACCAGATGATCGAGGCCGAGACCGCCGTCGAGACGCCGTACACGGCCAGACTGACCTTCTGGACGATGACCTCGATGGTCGTCGGATCGATGGTGGGCGCGGGGGTGTTCTCCCTGCCCCGCCGCTTCGCCGAGGAGACGGGCGTGGCCGGAGCGCTGATCGCCTGGACCGTCGCCGGCGTCGGCATGCTCATGCTGGCCTTCGTCTTCCAGACCCTCGCGATCCGCAGGCCCGCGCTCGACGCCGGTGTGTACGCCTACGCCAAGGCGGGCTTCGGCGAGTACCTGGGCTTCTTCGCCGCCTTCGGCTACTGGGCGAGCGCCTGCGTCGGCAATGTGACCTACTGGGTGCTCATCATGTCGACCGCGGGCGCGATCGCCCCCGCCCTCGGCAAGGGGGACACGGCGCTCGCGGTGGCGCTCTCCTCGGCCGGCCTGTGGGCCTTCTTCCTGCTGATCCGGCGGGGCGTCAAGGAGGCCGCAGCGATCAACAGGATCGTGACCGTCGCCAAGGTGGTCCCGATCGTGGTCTTCGTCGTCCTGGCGCTCTTCTGTCTCAAGCCGCACGTCTTCGCCGGGAACTTCGCCGGGGCCGACTATGCGGGCCCGCTGTTCCAGCAGGTCAGAGGGACCATGCTGGCGACGGTGTTCGTCTTCCTCGGCGTCGAGGGGGCCAGCGTCTACTCCCGGCACGCCGAGCGCCGCGAGGACGTCGGACGCGCCACCGTTCTCGGCTTCCTGGCGGTCTTCGCCGTCTTCGCCTCGGTCACCATCGTCTCCTACGGCCTGCTGCCGATGGCGGAGATCGCCCGGCTCCGCCAGCCCTCCATGGCCGGGGTGCTGGAGGCGGCCGTCGGCACCTGGGGCGCGGTGTTCGTCAGCGCCGGCCTGATCGTCTCGGTGCTGGGCGCCTATCTGGCCTGGACCCTGATGGCCGCCGAGGTGCTGTTCGTCGCCGCCCGGGACAAGGACATGCCGCGGTTCCTCGGCCGCTCCAACGCGGCGGACGTGCCGGTGCCCGCCCTGGTGATGAGCACCACCCTGTCGCAGATCGTGCTGGTCGTCACCCTCTTCTCGGACGACGCCTTCAACTTCGCCCTCGACCTGACCAGCGCGCTCACCCTGATCCCCTTCCTGCTCGCCGCGGCCTACGCGCTGAAGATCGCGCCCGGCCGGGAGGGCCGCCCCGCGGTGTCCGGCGGCCCCGGCGTCACCCGCGACGTGGTGGTCGCCGCGCTCGCCACCGTCTACACCGCCTTCCTGCTCTATGCGGCGGGGCTGAAGTACCTGCTGGTCTCGTTCATCGTCTACGCACCGGCCAGCGTCCTCTTTGTGATGGCCCGCCGGGAGCAGTCCAGACGGCTGTTCTCGCCCCTCGAGCTGGTCGTCCTCGCCGTCTCGATCGCCGGCGCCGTACTGGGCGTGGTCGCCCTGGCGCTCGGCTGGATCAGCATCTGACCCGCAGCCGGCCGCACCGGCGGCAGCCGCCACCGAGCCAAGGAGCCGTACCCGTATGACAAGCCAAGACGCCGCCCCCTCGTCGGCCTACGGAGTCCACTCCGAGGTGGGCAGACTGCGCAAGGTCCTGGTCTGCGCACCCGGGCTCGCCCACCGCAGACTCACCCCGGGCAACGCCGCCGACCTGCTCTTCGACGATGTGATGTGGGTGGAGAACGCCCAGCGCGACCACGCGGACTTCGTCAACAAGCTGCGGCTGCGCGGCGTGGACGTGGTCGAGCTGCACGACCTGCTGACGCAGACCATGGAGCTGGCGGAGGCCAGGTCCTGGCTGCTGGACCGGAAGATCACCGCCAATGAGGTCGGCCTCGGGCTGGTCGACGCCACCCGGGCCTTCCTGGAGTCCCTGGAGCCCCGCCGGCTCGCCGAGTACCTGGTCGGCGGCCTCGCCACCGCCGACCTGCCGGGCGACTTCCGCCCCGGCTACCTGGCCCTGGCCCGGGAGTCGGCCGGTGTCCGCGAGTATCTGATGCCCCCGCTGCCCAACACCCTCTACACCCGCGACACCACCTGCTGGCTGTACGGCGGAGTGACCCTCAACCCGCTGTACTGGCCCGCCCGGCACGACGAGACGCTGCTGATGAAGGCCGTCTACCTCTTCCACCCGGACTTCACCGGCTCCACCGTCTGGTGGGGCGACCCGGAGCAGAACTGGGGCCAGGCCACCTTCGAGGGCGGCGACATCATGCCGGTCGGCAACGGCGTGGTGCTGATGGGCATGAGCGAGCGCACCTCGCGGCAGGCGATCACCCAGGTGGCGGCGGAGCTGTTCGCCCGGGGCGCGGCCCGGCAGGTGATCGTCGCGGGCATGCCCAAGCTGAGGTCGGCGATGCACCTCGACACCGTCTTCACCTTCGCCGACCGGGACATCGTCACGGTGTACCCGGGCATCGTGGACGGCATCCACCCCTTCACCCTGCACCCCGGCGACGGGGCTCCCGGCGTGGAGCTGGTCGACGAGGGCTCCCGGGCGTTCACCGAGGTGGTGGCCAAGGCGCTGGGCCTGTCCGGTCTGCAGGTGATCGAGACCGGCGGCGACGTCTACGCGTCCGAGCGGCAGCAGTGGGACAGCGGCAACAACGCGGTGGCGGTGGAGCCGGGTGTGGTCTTCACCTACGACCGCAACACCCAGACCAACACCCTGCTGCGCAAGGCCGGGGTCGAGGTGATCACCATCGTCGGCGCCGAACTCGGCCGAGGCCGCGGCGGCGGGCACTGCATGACCTGTCCGATCATCCGCGAACCGGTCGACTACTGAGCCCGGTCTACTGCTGAGCCGCGGCGGTACGCAGGTCGTCCGCGGTCAGCAGCGACCGCAGGGCGATCCCCTCCGCGGCCAGCGCCTCCGCACCGCCCTGCCCCCGGTCGATCACACAGAGCGCGGTGCCGACGTCGGCCCCCAGCGCGCGCAGCCCGGCGGTGGAGAGCACGATCTGGCCGCCGCTGGTGACCACGTCCTCCACCACCAGCACCCGCCGCCCGGCGACCTCCGCGCCCTCCGCGAGGCGGCGTGTGCCGTACTCCTTGGCCTGCTTGCGGACGAAGGCGCAGGGCAGACCGGTGTGCCGGCCCAGCGCGGTGACCACCGGGATGCCGCCCATCTCCAGGCCGGCCAGCACCTCGGCGTCCGCCGGCACCAGCGGGGCCAGCCGCTCGGCGATCGCGTCCAGCAGCACCGGATCGCTCTCGAAGCGGTACTTGTCGAAGTACTCGGCGGCGGTGCGGCCCGAGCGGAGCACGAACTCGCCTGTCAGATGGGAGACCTGATGGATTCTCAATGCGAGCGGGTCGACTGTCATGTGATCATTCTGCTGCATCCGGACGGCCGTAGCGGAGGTCGACCGTCGCGGTGCCGCTGCCGCCCCAGTCCAGGGTCAGCCGCCAGCAGCCGGGAGCGGGCATGTCGGTGATCGAGGGGTAGCTGCCGGCGCCGTAGCCCGGCTCCCGCTGGTGCGTCCGCGGCTCGCCGGAGCCCAGCGGATGGGCGTCGATGTCCAGCGGACCGGTGCCGGGGCCGCGGAGCACCCAGAGGATCTTGTTCTGGGCACCCCCCTGGTGCGGGCCGGCCAGCAGCCGGTCGACGAAGAGGAACCCCACCGCGTTGCCCTCGGCGGACACCACATAGGGCAGGTCCGCCGGGGCGTGCGCGGAGGCGGTCCAGGCGGGCGCCCCGCCCCGCCGCACCGGCGTGCTGCCGCAGCCGCCGTCCACCACGACCGACGCCGGGGGTGCGGACCGCGACCCGCCCAGTGCGGTCACCGCCCCCACCACGGCGGCACCCAGCACCAGCACCCCGGCCGCCGCCGCGGCGGCCCGGCGCCGCCCGGCGATCCGGCGGGTCACCTCCGCGTACGGGTCCCGGCCGCCCTCCGGCAGTCGCCCGGCCCGTGCGGCGAACTCCCTGCGCAGGGCGTCCTCGACATCCGTGCTCCGCATCAGCTGCTCCCATTCCCGGGGGAGGCGGGGCCACCCAGTGCGGCCCGCAGCCGCTCCAGGCCCCGCGAGGTCTGCGACTTGACGGATCCCAGGGAGCAGTCGAGGATCCCGGCGACCTCGGCCTCCGGCAGGTCCTCGAAGTAGCGCAGCACCAGCACCGCCCGCATCCGCGGCGGCAGCTCCAGCACCGCCCGCCACAGCTCGTCCCGCAGCTCGTAGGTGGCGTAGGCGTCGCCGCCGGGATCGCTGCGCTCCGGCAGCGCGTCCGTCGGCTGCTCGGGCCGGCGGCTCCGCCGCCACCAGGTGTTGTGCAGGTTCACCAGGACCTTGCGCACATAGACCTCGGGTGCGTCGGAGCGCTCGATGCGCCGCCAGTGCCGGTGGGTCCGCAGCAGCGCGGTCTGCACCAGCTCCTCGGCCCGGCCGTGGTCGCCGGTGAGCAGATAGGCCGTGCGCAGCAGCGGCTGCCACCGGGACCGTACGAAGTCCCGGAACTCGGCCTCCGCGCTCGTGTCCACGGCTGCTCCCCCTTCCCCGCCTGGTTGTTCCGTCATCCAGGTCGACAGCACACGGAGCCGGAAAGGTTGAGTCGGCAGGGCGGGGGATCCAGGCCGAGTCGCGTACCGGCGGCGTGATCACGGCGGCAGCGTCCCCGTCGGCGATCCCGCCCGGCAGCAGCCGGACCCTATCGTCGCCGATCCGGTCCGGCGGCCGGCGGATGGTGGTGAGCGACGGGCGGGCGCCCTCGTCGTCCCGAGCCGCCGTCAGCCGGGCCCGACCGGCGGCGGGGGCCCGGCGTGGTCGGCGTGGCGGGGGCAGCGGCAGGGCGGGAAGCGCAGGCCGGAGTGGATGTCCGGCTGGGTGACGGGGGTGACCGGGCCGGCGGGGCGCAGGCGGACGGTGCGGCCGTCGCCGGTGCGGACATAGACCCCGAGGGTCATCCGGCTGGTCATGCCCGCTCCCTGATCCAGGCGGCGAGCTGCCGGACCAGCTCGGCCGAGGCGCCGCCCAGTTGCACATGGGCCCGGTCCAGCACGGGCTGGTCTGCGCGCAGCGAGGGGAAGGTGAAGCCGGCGAGGGCCAGGGCGTCGGCCAACTCCCGTGCGGCGTCGGCCGCTTCCACGAGCCGGCTGGTGCCGGTGCGGCGCTGGTGCATGGCGGTGGCGCTCCCTGCGGGGTGAGGTCGGTCGTTCCGTACGCAGAGCATCGCCGCCGGGCACTATCCTCACCAGGAGTCACACATCCGCAGCACTCTGTGAGGACATGGGGGGTGGGCGCCATGGCCGCTCGTCCGAGGGAACTCAAACCGGGCCGCTCGGTGCGGGACTTCTACGGGGCGGAGATCCGCCGGTTGCGGACCGAGGCGGGGCTCTCGCTGGTGCAGCTGGCCGGCATCCTCAACTACAGCAAGAGCCATCTCGGCAACATCGAGACGGCCGACCGGGTCGTCCCGCCCGACCTGTCGGCCAAGCTCGACGCGGCTTTCGGTACGGGTGGCCACTTCGGGCGGCTCTATCCGCTGGCCTGCCGCGAGGCGCACCCCGACAAGTACCGCCGGTTCATGGAGCTGGAGGCGCAGGCCGCATCCGTGGCCGAGTACGCGGCCCACACCGTGCCGGGCCTGCTGCAGACCG
>NZ_LIQR01000143.1 GCF_001418575.1 Peterkaempfera griseoplana | reverse complement strand
TGTACACCTGCAGGCCCGGCTGGGGGATCCGGTGAGCGGCCGGGAGCTGGAGGTCTGGACGACCGAGCCGGGCCTGCAGGTGTACACGGGCAACCAGCTGGACGGCGCCCTGCGGGACGCGGCCGGGCGCCGCCACGAGCGGTACGCGGCCATCTGCCTGGAGACGCAGCACCTGCCCGACTCACCCAACCGGCCGGACTTCCCCAGCACGGTGCTGCGCCCCGGCGCGGTGCTGCGCAGCCGCACCGAGTACCGCTTTCCGCACCCCCGCCCCGGCTACCCGGAACCCGCACCGGTCCCGCCGGCCGCGGGATAGTGCGGCCGGCCGGTCATGTCCCCGAGGGCACGGGGCGGCCGCGGTCACCGGTCGGCTCCGGCGTGACCACGGGGTCGCCGCCGCCCCCGCCGCGGTGGCAGAACGGGCACCAGGGGTACAGCCGGTTGTGGGTGGTGCCCGAGTGGATCGAGACGGCGAGCAGCACATCCGTCGCGCTGAGGACCGCGTTGAGGGCGGCGGAGTGCGCGGGGAGGAAGAAGCCCGCGGTGAAGCAGACCACCGCGGCGAGCAGGATCCGGCCCCGGTGGTGGGCGGCCCGCAGGACCGGCAGTCTGCGCTCGGCGGCGGCCGGCCCGTCGAGCGGCATGGCGTTGACGCAGTGTTCGCACAGGCCGCGGGAGTGGAGGAAGTCGGCGACGACCGCGGCGACCATGAGGGCGGCCGCGGCGGTGCTGAGACCGGTGACGCCCAGCCAGGGGACGGGGGACTTGGCGAGGAAGATCCACGGGAGGGCGCGGTTGGCCCGGTGGATCCACCGGGGCGTGGGGGGTTGGCTGTCGGCTGCGGCGGTGGTCATGGGGTGGGTCCTTCCTGTGCGGCGGGGACTCGGCAGCCGTCGCAGTGGCCGCAGTCGAGGTCGGGACAGCAGATGACGGGCCGGCGGGGCGTCCCTCACCCGGCCGTTCCGGCAGACCCCCTTCGCTCTCCGTCACGCATGCATCGTGTCGCACGAGCCGCCCCCGTAGCCACCGGCAGCGCAGCCGGGCGCGCCCGCCGCCCCTGCACAGCCCGCCGGCCGGGGTCTGCGGGACTGCCCGCATCCGCAGCGGGAATGGCATGCACGGGGGCGGCGGGCTCAGGACCGCCGTGGCCTGAACGAACCAGCAGCACAGCCGCATCACCACGTGCCTTGCGAGGAGCACCGCATGGACCACCGAGACGTCCAGGCCGCCGTGGCGGAGATGCTGGAGACTCTGAGGCCTCACACGGGCGAGGACTGGACCGCTCCGGCCGGCCCGCTGGAGTGGAGCTGCCGGCAGACGGCCGCGCACATCGGCCACGACCTGCTGGCCTACGCGTGCCAGCTCGCCGCGCGCCCGGCCGACGCCTATCTCCCCTTCGATCTGCGCGTGCGCCCCACCGCCTCCCCTGCCGAGGTGCTGCAGGTGGCCGCCGCCTGCGGCGGACTGCTCGGCGGTGCGCTGGCCACCGCCGACCCGTCCCTGCGGGCCTGGCACTGGGGCCCGTGCGACCCGACGGGATTCGCGGCGATGGGCGTCGCCGAGATCCTGCTGCACACCCATGACCTCACCCGCGGACTGGGCGTGGACTGGCTGCCGCCGGCACCGCTGTGCGCGGCCGTACTCGACCGGCTGTTTCCCGACGCCCCGCCCGGCGAGCCCGTCCGGGTGCTGCTGTGGTGCACCGGGCGCGGGGACCTGGACGGTCTGCCCCGCCGGACGTCGTGGGTGTGGAAGGCGGCACGGCCCGACTGAGCGCGGTCGACTCGGTCTGGGAATCCGGCCTCGAGGCGGGCTGACGGAGGCACAGCCAGGTCCCTGCGGCCCAGTGGTCAGGTCCACTCCGACGGGACACACCGACCTGGACCACACCGATCCGGGAACACCGAGTGGAGGCCTTCCCAGCGCATGGTGGCGTGGGCGCGGCCTGAGCGAAGAGGTGCGAACACAGCGGCCCCGCGCGCCGGGCTCGCGGGGCGGCTCGAGTGTGCGGTCGGTTCCCTCTGGTGCGGTACCGGACCCGGACGGGATCCGCCGGATCAGGACCGCCACCGTCGCCGACCTGGTCCTCTCCCCGGCTGTGACGGGTCAGACCGCGTGGTCTCCGCCGGGCGCCACCGGCCGTCAGGGCCGGTGGCGGCCAGTGCGTCGGGCGGCGCGGGCGGCCGGCCGACTCGTCGACGGCCACGTACGACACAAGCCGTCATGCGCGCCCGGCACTCTCTCCCCGGGGCCGTCGACCGCCGTCACGACAGATGCTCCATGTCGAGGCGGAACGCGCCCTGGTCGGTCGTCCGGGGCTGCGCTTCCACGGCCCTGGTGAACTCGTCGGTGGTGAGGACGGCATGGGCGTACTGCGGTGCGTTGACATCGAAGGTCGCCTTCATCTCGTCCCAGGTGAAGGACCCGATGGCGTCGCGGATCAACGTCACATGGAACCCGAGTTCCTGCGCGAACCGCGCGGTGGTGTCCACGCAGGTGTTCGACTTCATCCCGATGATCACGACCTTCCGGATGTGGTGCTGCTTCAGCATCATGTCCAGATCGGTGTTGGCGAAGCCGCTTGAGGACCAGTGCTGCTGCATGACGAGTTCGCCCTCACGGGGCTGGAAGTCGGGGTGCCACTCCGCCCCCCAGCTGCCCTTCGCGAACACCTGTCCCTCGACCACGCGCTCCTGGGTCGGGGAGAGGTGTTCCCAGGTGCGGTAGTCGCTCGGGGTCGTCTGGTGGTGAGGCACGATGAAGACGCGGAAACCCTGGTTCCGGGCCGTGGCGAGCATCGCGCGCATGTGGTCGAGCAGGTTTATCGCTTCCGCCACGTCTTTCACGCGCGGCCAGAGCTTGCCGCCCTCCGAGATGAAGTCGTTGTACGGATCGATGATGAGCAGCGCCGTCCGGTCCGCGGGGTAGATGCCTGCCTTGTCGTTCACAACTCCTCAGCCCCATTCATGTCCTGGGTGGACGAGGGACCGGCGACATGCCGGGACGTCCGCCGTGGAACCGCTCGCCGGCCGGGCGAGCCGCTCAGGTCCGTGGGCACCGGCGCCGCCCCGGCGGCCCTGATGCGGGACGGCACGGGGTTTGCCCTGGACGCGGATCACCGTGTCACCCTGTGGGAGCCGTCGGCTCCACTCCGTGGTCGCCGTGGCAGAGGTCCGCACTCGCCGGGCTCCCGCCCCTCATCGTCCCACTGGTACGCGGTTCAAGCATCTGCGCCCAGGGGGTGAGCCGGCGCGGGCTCCCCTTCCCGACGGCCGGCCGCTCGGGGGACAGCCCGGCGGAGACCGCGGGACCGGACCGTACGGCGACCGGCGGGTGCCGCACCTGCGACAAGGCCCTGCTCACCGCCCCCGCAGGGCCGGTCCGGTGCGGATCGGGCGGGCCTGCGCAGATCGACGGCGAGGAATGCCCCCGGTGGGAACGCCCGCGCACGTCGGCCCCGGCACGGAGTGCTGGTCAGCACCGTCCCGGCGACGGCCAAGGGGCAGGCTGTGGCGGCCGTCTCGGTCGCGGACGCGGACGGCGCGTTACGGTCGGCGAGCAGGCCGGACTGCCACTGCACCGCTTCCCCTGAAGCGGATCGCCGACGCCCCCACGGCCCTGGAGCAGGGCGCGGTGGGCAAGGTTCTGATCGAGCCGGCCTGCTCCCGCCCGGCCGTCCCGCCTAGCCGGAGCGGCCTCGGGCCGCATGGACCCGCCGCGCTCCGGGCCAGGGCCATTGGAGACCGGTCGTGGGGGGTGGACCGCCGGAGTGCCGCCGCCTGCGGCGATGACGGATCAGTTCACCACCGGGGTGAAAGGCCGCCGGGGCACCTGCTGCGCCCACGCTCGGCCTGGACGCGGCCAGGGCCCTCTCCTCAGGCCCCGCCCCGCTTGATGATCTTCGTTGACACGCCTCGGGGCCACCCCGACGATGGTCCTCATGCGTTTTCTGAGGCGGCTGCGCAGGGATCTCTCCACAGGGCAGAACCTGGAGATCTACACGACGGCACTGCTCTCCCTGGTGCTGGCCGTCCTGGGAGTCCTCGGCACGGTCGGAGGCCAGGTCCTGGCCGCCGCCACGCTCGCGACGCTGGCCCTGCTGGCGGGTGGAATGCTGGGCAGCCGCCGACAGGTCGCGGAGCTGACCGCCGAGCTGCGCGCCCGAGGCCGGGGGGAGGTCCGCGCCGAGGACTTTCTCGGCGGGGACAAGGCGGACCTCGTCCAGCACGTGCGCACCGCACAGGACGTCTGGATCGTCGGGGTGACGCTCTCGCGCACCCTGCGGAACCTGGTGGACGAGCTCCAGCGCAGGGCCGCCGCCGGGGCGGTGGTCAAAGTGGCGCTGATGGATCCGCACGGCGACGCCCCCGAGGAGGCGGCACGCCGCAGCACGATCCCCGACCGGGCCGAGATGTACCGCAACCGACTCCGCTCGTCCGTCGACCTGCTCCGCGAACTCGCCGACACGCCCGGCACGGCAGGCACGGTGGAGGTCCGCTTCCTGCGCTTCGTCCCCGCCTTCGGACTGCTGCTGCTCGATCCCGAGCGGCCCGGCGGCCGCATCCACGTCGACATCTACTCGCACAGCTCGGCCAGCGGAGACGCCGTCTTCACCGTCCTGCCGCACCGCGACGAGCAGTGGTTCCGGCACTTCCGGACCGAGTTCGACAGCGTGTGGGAACACGGCCGGCCGGCCGACGCATCGGACGGTTTTCCGGCGACCCGGAGCACCTGAGCCGAGCCCGGTTGAGCGTTGCCCGCGGGTGCGGGTGTGCGCGACGGGATCCACCACGCCATGGGTGCCGCACAGCCGCATCGTGCGGCGTTTCCCGCATCCTCGCCGCCGCGGGCGCCCGGAGCCCGCAGGGGTCCGCCGGCCGCGGGGTGGCGCGGCCGGCGGGCCCGGTGGGGCGCCGGCTACGGCCTGGGCAGGGTGCAGCCGGGCAGGGTGAGGTCGAGCTGGGTCCCGGCGCCGAAGCACCTGGTGAGCAGATAGGTCTCCTCGGCGTAGTTGGTCCCCTGATGGACCGTCACATTGCCGTCGGCGTCGACCTCGCAGGGGTTGTCGACGGTGCACCGGCCGCCGTCCTCGTTGCCGGTGTTGTTCACCGCGACCAGCAGGCCGGTGGAGGTGTCGATCACCGGCGAGCCCGAGGTGCCGCCGATGGTGTCGCAGGCGGAGGTGTAGCGGACCGAGTCCTTCCAGGTCCAGCCGCCCTCCTTGAGCTGCGGGACGAAGCCGTCGATGGAGCAGGACCAGGTCTGCTTCCAGTACCCGGAGACCACCTTGATGGCGGCACCCTGCACCGGGTGGTCGGCGGAGACGGTCAGCGGGTCCACGCCGTAACTGCTGCGGATGGCCGCATAGGTGGTGTTCAGCTGGTACAGGGTGACGTCGGTGTCGGTCATGGTCGCGTAGGTGACCTTTGCGGCGCGCAGCGTGCCGAGTCTTCTGGCGGAGGCGTCGAGCAGGGTGAAGGTGCGGCTGGAGGGCTGGTCGACCAGGACCTGCCCGGGGGCGGGCATGCCGGTGGAGAGGCAGTGGCCGTTGGTGAGGACCAGCGCACGGTCCGTCGCGGCCGAGCCCGGCATCCGCACCAGTGACCCGGAGCAGTTGCTGAGCGCCACGGTTCCGGCGTAGTTCACGGTCACCGCCGGGGTTGCGGCGTTCCGTGCGAGGGACGGCGACGCGAGGGCGGGTGACGCACCGGCGAGGGCGGTGGCGCCGGTGAGCGCCACAGCCGCGAACGCACCGACGAAGGGTCTCTTCATGGAGGTGCCATGTGTGTTCGACATTCCCACAAATTGTCGTGAGCATGCCCGGATGTCAAGACTCCGACCGTGAACCGGATCGGCCCTCGAGGCGTTTCCCCCGCGTGGACCGATCCGGGTGGGGCCGATCGAACCAGGAGTTGTTGACACATGGCGGGTACGAGGAAGATCCAGGTGGGCCGCACGGGGAGGCTGGCCCTCCTGGCAGCTGCGGGGGCACTGATCGCGGGCGGGGTGGCGGTGGCCACCGGCAGCAGCCAGGCCGCGGAGAACTGCGCCGGACTGGACACCGCCCTGCAGAACAACCTCACCTTCATCGCGGGCCAGCAGGCCAACCCCGACACCCAGTCCGCAGCACGCATCGCCAACCGGCAAGCCGTCGTCGACCAGATCCAGGCCCGCCGCAAGGCCGCCGGCTGCACCGGCGACCCAGCCGCCCAAGCCGCCCAGGCAGGCCAGGCAGCTCAGGGAGCCCAGGCCGCAACGGCCGGACAGGCGGGCGCCACGGAGAGCTGCGCCGGACTGGACACCGCCCTGCAGAACAACCTCACCTTCACCGCGGGCCAGCAGGCCAACCCCGACACCCAGTCCGCAGCACGCATCGCCAACCGGCAAGCCGTCGTCGACCAGATCCAGGCCCGCCGCAAGGCCGCCGGCTGCACCGGCGACCCAGCCGCCCAGGCAGCCCAGGGAGCCCAGGGAGCCCAGGCCCCTGCGGGCGGACAGGCCATGACCCCGCCGCCCGCCGCGGCGGGCACGGCGGCCGCAGGCTCCGACCGGCAGGGGTCGCCTGCCGGGCAGGCCACCGGAGATGTGGTCTGCGCGGGCTCCACGGTGACGCTGTCCGGCGAGGGCGGCGCTCCCGCGGCGTCCAGCAGCCAGTTCCCGGCGGGGACCGTGCTCAAGGTCACCAACCTGGACAACAACAAGTCGACCACGGTGCAGGTGACTTCGGTCTCCGGCAGCTGCGTCCTGCTCAACAACGCCGCATTCGAACAAGTGCGCGAGGCCGGCAAGTTCCTGATCCGCCACGCCCGTATCGAACGCGTGGGCTGACACGGCGGGGAGCCGTACGGGCGGGTGCCGCCGTCCACCCGGCGGGCACCCGCCTCCGTCGTCGGCCCCTCACCCCCGCCGGCCCTCGGCCCCCATCAGTGCGCCAGGAACCCCCGATCCGCCCTGGGTCGCAGACCCCGCCCGGGTGGACGAGTCTGGAAAGCGGACCGGAGGAACGGTGCTGAAGGGAGCCCGCGGTGGAAGGCACGCGCAGGGCGCGGGGCGACGGCCGCCCCGTCCGGGGGCGCCCGCTGCCTGCCCTGCTGATCACCGCGGCGGTGCTGATCGACCTGCTCTCCCCACCGCCG
>NZ_LIQR01000142.1 GCF_001418575.1 Peterkaempfera griseoplana | reverse complement strand
GGTGGGGAGGGTGAACCGGGAGGAGCCGCAGACCACGCTGACCCGGACCCCGTCGGTGGAGATGTCCACAGGCCTGTTGGGAAGTGCCCGGGAGATGTCGGCGAGCAGCCGGCCGGACACCAGGACGGTGCCGGCCTCCTCGGCCTCGGCCTCCACCTCGACCCTGGCGGAGACCTCGTAGTCGAAGCCGGACAGGCTCAGCCTGCTCTCCTCCGCCGTCAGCAGCAGGCCGGCGAGGACAGGCACCGGCGGCCGTGCGGGGAGGCTGCGCGCAGCCCAGGCCACGGCCTCTGCGAGGACGTCACGCTCCACCCGGAACTTCACCGGTCACCGCCTCCTGATGCTCCTGCTGTAGGCGCGCCGCCCATCCCCACCCTGTGGGCTTCCCGGTGGGCCGGCTCGCTCCTGTTGCCGGAGAACAGTCTGACGCACTCCGCCGACACCCGTGGCATACGGGCCGGACTGGCGGTGAACAGGTGTCGGATTGCCGTCGTCCACAGATCGGCGCCCCACCCCCTGTTAGACGAAGCATCGGGGGATCTCTAGGTAGTGGTAGTAGTAGGGCCTGTGGATTAGGTGGATAACCCCGTTTGCCCAGCTCAGGCCCACTTTTTTATCCACCGGGGCTGTGGGTGGAGCCGTGGATGAACCGGCCCGTTCTGTGGATGGCTGAAGTTTCCCCACAGCGCTTCCACAGTTGTCCCCAGGTTCTCCCCAGCACTGTCCCCAAGTTTTACCCAGGTTTCCCACCGACCACACCTCCACATCCGTGTGACCGCTTTCACACGGACCGGTGAAGTCGGCGTTTTGCTTGTCGAACTGTGGACGTCGCTGTGGAGAAGCTGGGGACAACCACCCTCGTCCTGGGGACAGCCCGTGGACAACTCTGGCGCCGTGTTGACGCCCTCTCAGCCGTCCACAGCTTGTGGATGCTCGCCGCCCACAAGTACACAGGCTGCTGAGCTGGAGCTACGAGCCTACCGCCGGGCCTCCTGTGGAGGAGATCTGGACAACTCGGCAGTCCCCAGGATGTGGACAGTCGAGAATGCCCAGTCCTGTGGACTTTCCGGCATCCCCTCGTACCTGTTCGAATTACCGCGCATCCGTGCGAGCCGGGGAGCGGGCACAGAAAGACAGTGGGGCGCCGGGAGAACACTCCCGGCGCCCCACTCTCGGGCTATTCCGCGGTCAGCTCTTGATGCGGTTGGTGAGCTCGGTGACCTGGTTGTAGATGGACCGCCGCTCGGCCATCAGCGAGCGGATCTTACGGTCGGCGTGCATCACCGTGGTGTGGTCCCGGCCCCCGAACTGGGCGCCGATCTTGGGCAGCGAGAGGTCGGTGAGCTCACGGCAGAGGTACATGGCGATCTGCCGGGCGGTCACCAGCACCCGGCTCCGCGAGGAGCCGCAGAGGTCCTCCACGCCCAGCCCGAAGTAGGCGGCCGTCTGCTCCATGATGGTCTTCGCGGTGATCTCCGGGCCGGCCTCCTCGCCGCCGGGGATCAGGTCCTTCAGCACTATCCCGGTGAGTTCCAGGTCCACCGGGGCCCGGTTGAGGCTGGCGAAGGCGGTGACCCGGATCAGCGCACCCTCCAGCTCGCGGATGTTGCGGGAGATCCGCGAGGCGATGAACTCCAGCACCTCCGGCGGGGCGTTCAGCTGCTCCTGGATCGCCTTCTTCCGCAGGATCGCGATCCTGGTCTCCAGCTCGGGCGGCTGGACGTCGGTGATCAGACCCCACTCGAAGCGGTTCCGCAGCCGGTCCTCCAGGGTGACGAGCTGCTTGGGCGGCCGGTCGGAGGAGAGCACGATCTGCTTGTTGGCGTTGTGCAGGGTGTTGAAGGTGTGGAAGAACTCCTCCTGCGTCGACTCCTTGCTCGCCAGGAACTGGATGTCGTCGACCAGCAGGATGTCCATGTCGCGGTAGCGCTTGCGGAAGGCGTCCGCCTTGCCGTCCCGGATGGAGTTGATGAACTCGTTGGTGAACTCCTCCGAGCTCACGTACCGCACCCGGGTCCCCGGGTACAGGCTCCGCGAGTAGTGCCCGATGGCGTGCAGCAGGTGGGTCTTGCCGAGGCCGGACTCGCCGTAGATGAAGAGCGGGTTGTAGGCCTTGGCGGGCGCTTCGGCGACCGCCACCGCCGCCGCGTGGGCGAAGCGGTTGCTGGCACCGATGACAAAGGTGTCGAAGAGGTACTTGGGGTTCAGCCGGGCAGCGGGCTCGTCCTTGCGCGGGGTGCTGCTTCCAGCCGGGCCGCCGGGCACCGGATGCCCGCCCGGCCCCTTGGGCACCGGGGCGCCGGAGGGCGGCACCACGGGGCCCGCGGCCGGCCTGGCCGGGCCGCCGTCCACCGGGCGCTCGGGATGCTGGCGCCCCTCGCCCTCGCCTGCGGCACCCCGGCCGCCGGGGCGCGCGGTCTCGCCGTACTCGCCGCCCAGCAGGTCGCCCTGGGTGCCTCGGGTGTCCCGGGACACCTCGGGCGGCAGCTGGCGGAAGCCCTCGGGAGGAGTGGAGGAGCGATCCGGGTGCGGCGGCCACTCACGCGACCGGCTCTCGGCACCGGGCCACTCACCGGGCGCCCGGTCCGGGGTGTCGCTCTCGTAGCCGCGGCGGTCCTGCGGATAGGAGGGGTCGCCGTAGCCCGGAGCGGAGGTCCAGTTGTTCTGCTCCGACCATCCGGGTCGCTGCTCGTACGGGGCCGGTCGCTGCTCGTACCCGCTGTCGTAGCGGCGCTGTTCGTAGCCGTTCTCGTACCCGCTGTCATAGCCGCCGCGCGGACCGCCGGGCGTCCAGCCGCTCCAGGAACTCTCCTGCGCGGGCTGGCCGTGGCCCTGCCAGCCGCCGGCTTCGCCGCCGGGGCCGGACCGGTAGTCGCGGTCCTCCCGGTAGTCGCGCTCCTCGCGGAAGTCGCGGTCCTCGCGGAACTCCTGGCGCGCCGACTCGGACTCGGCCCGCTCGGGGGCGGGCGCGGCAGCGGGAGGCGTCGCATTGGCGTCGACCATGACGGCGATACGCACCGGACGGCCGAACTCGCCGCCCAGGATCTCGGTCAGCAGCGGCAGCAGCCGCCCCTCCAGCACCTGTTTGGCCCGCTCGTTGGGTGCGGCCAGCAGGGCGGTGTCGTGCATCATCCACATGGGCTGTGTGCGTCGCAGCCACATCTTGTCGCTGTCCCCGACACTAGCGTCGTCGACCAGCCGCTCGACGACCTTCGCCCAGGCCGGGGCAAGGTCGCTGTTGACATCAGCCACTGGTGCACGCTTTCTCGTTCCACCGCTGGGGGTGGTCTTGGTCGGGGACGCTTGACCCGCGGACGTGTGGGTCAACGGTAGGCGGGGAATGCAGAGAGGTTCTGCAACGGTAATCAGCCGCTGCGCCTTGCGACAAGTTGTTGTCCACAGGCTGTGTACAGCGGGGCCCGGCCGGTCCGGGCCGATGCCCGCGGCGGCGCGCCCATCACCCGGTTTGACCCATGGTCCCCCGTCCGCGTACCGTAACCAGGTCGAGTTGTCGATGGCCGCTGCCGCATGCCCGCGGGTCAACCGCTTCTACCAGGCGCGCAGCACGGGCGCCGTGGATCACCTTGTTCGTCGAGGTGAAGAGGAGATCGCGCGGACGCACGGTGACGGCCAGGCGACGCCCCGCCACCCTACGATTGATCCCTGGAGCCCCCGAGTGAGCAAGCGCACCTTCCAGCCGAACAACCGCCGCCGCGCGAAGACCCACGGGTTCCGGCTGCGTATGCGCACCCGTGCCGGCCGCGCCATCCTGGCGACTCGCCGCAGCAAGGGCCGCGCGCGTCTGTCGGCCTGATCCGTTTTACAGGGTCATGCTGTGCTGCCCACCGAGAATCGGCTGAGGCGGCGCCAGGACTTCGCGACCGCGGTGAAACGCGGACGCCGTGCCGGTAAGCCACTTCTCGTCGTACACCTCAGCCGAGGTGCGGCGACAGGCGGCCCGGACGGCGGACGGAACGACTTCGGCCCGCACTCGCCGAGGGAGACTGCTCCCCCGGCGCGTGCGGGTTTCGTCGTGAGCAAGGCTGTCGGCCCCGCGGTGGTCCGCAATCTTGTCAAGCGTCGTCTGCGTCACCTTGTCCGGGAGCGTGTGTCGCTGCTTCCCACAGGTAGCCTGATAGTGGTACGCGCGCTGCCCCCGGCGGGGGCGGCGGACTACGCGGACCTGGAGCGCGACTTGGACGCAGCCCTTCGCAGGCTGCTCAGGACGGAGACGACAGCCATCGGGCCGACGGGAGCAGGGCGATGAAGTACCTGCTGATGGGGCTCATCCGGGTCTACCAGTGGACCATCAGCCCGCTGCTCGGACCTGTGTGCAGGTACTACCCCTCCTGCTCGCACTATGGCTATGAGGCGATCCGGGTGCACGGAGCCGTGAAAGGCACCGGCCTCACCGCCTGGCGGATCCTGCGCTGCAATCCCTGGTCCCCCGGAGGTGTGGACCATGTACCGCCGCGCAAGCGGCCCGTGTGGCACCAGCGGCTGCGCGGTGCCATGGCCGCCCCGCAAGCGGACCCCCAGACTTCCAGCCGTGCCGAGAGCCCGGCGCCCACACCCAACGCCGGAGGAGCCTGAACGTGTGGAGCTTTCTTAATCCCCTCTTCACCGCGGTTTCCTGGATCATCGTCCAGTTCCACACGCTGTACAGCCATGTCTTCCACCCCGACAGCGGATGGGCCTGGGGCCTCTCGATCGTGTCGCTGGTGGTGCTGATCCGGATCTGCCTGATCCCGCTCTTTGTGAAGCAGATCAAGGCGACCCGGGCCATGCAGGCGATCCAGCCGAAGATGAAGGCCATCCAGGAGCGCTACAAGAACGACCGGCAGCGCCAGTCCGAAGAGATGATGAAGCTCTACAAGGAGGCGGGCACCAACCCCTTCTCGAGCTGCCTTCCCATCCTGGTGCAGTCGCCGTTCTTCATCTCGCTCTACCAGGTGCTGAACCACATCGCCCATGGTCAGACGGTCGGTGTCATCAACCAGAGCCTGCTGACCAGCGCCAACAAGGCGCACATCTTCGGTGCCCCGCTGTCGGTGAAGTTCACCGACTCGGCGGACAAGGTCAGCGCGCTGGGCGCCTCCCTCACCGATGTCCGTGTCGTCACGGTCACGATGATCATCCTGATGTCGCTGTCGCAGTTCATCACCCAGCGCCAGCTGATGACCAAGAACGTGGACCTCACGGTCAAGACGCCGTTCATGCAGCAGCAGAAGATGCTGATGTACGTCTTCCCGGTCATGTTCGCCGTCTTCGGTATCAACTTCCCGGTCGGTGTGCTGGTGTACTGGCTCACCACCAACGTCTGGACCATGGGCCAGCAGCTCTTCGTCATCCGCCGCAACCCCACCCCCGGCAGCGCGGCCTGGAAGGAGCGCCAGGACCGGCTGCGCAAGGCGGGCAAGCTCAGCGCGGACGGCACCGTGGTGAAGGGCGGCATCACCTCCCTGGTCAAGGGCGGCAAGTCGGAGACGGCCGAGGCGGCGGCGGAGCCCGCCCAGGTGGTCCGCCAGCAGCCCAAGCGGCAGACCAAGTCCCAGCGGCAGCAGACCTCCACCGCGGGCAAGCCCTCCGTCGGTACCGCGAGCGATGCGGGCAAGGCGGGTTCCGGTACGGCGGAGACCGGTGGTACGGGCAGTGGCAAGGCGTCGACCGCCGACACCAAGCGATCCGGGCAGCAGGGCAAGCGGACCCCGCAGCCGGCCGGACAGCGGCCCAAGAAGAAGTCCTGACCGGCACCCCCTGAACGTTGTCCCCTTTTCCCCGAAGGAGTTCCTCCGTGACGGAAGGCACCACCTCCGCTGCTGCGGACGCCCCCGCACCCGCTTCTGCATCCAAGAACGATCTGATCGCCCAGCTGGAGCAGGAGGGCGAGATCGCGGCCGACTACCTCGAGGGTCTGCTGGACATCGCCGATCTCGACGGTGACATCGACATGGACGTCGAGGGCGACCGTGCGTCGGTGTCCATCGTCAGCGAGGGCAGTGGAGCTCAGCGCGGTCTGCAGCGGCTGGTCGGCCAGGACGGTGAGGTACTGGAGGCGCTCCAGGAGCTGACCCGGCTGGCAGTGCACCGGGAGACCGGAGAGCGCAGCCGGCTGATGCTGGACATCGCGGGATTCCGGGCACGTCGCCGGGCGGAGCTGACCGAGCTGGGCAGCAAGGCCGCCCGGGACGCCAAGGAGAGCGGCGAGCCGGTGAAGCTGAGTCCGATGACCCCGTTCGAGCGCAAGGTGGTCCATGACGCGGTGGCCGCCGCCGGCCTGCGCAGCGAGTCGGAGGGCGAGGAGCCGCAGCGGCGCGTTGTCGTGCTGCCGGCCTGAGGCAGCTGACCGACACTGGACATGACGTGCACGGTGACGGCCCCGTCCGCCTCGCGCGGGCGGGGCCGTTCTGCTGTAGCGGCGGGTCGGAGGATGTTTCACGTGAAACAGCACGATGGGTCGGTGCGTGCACGGTGAGGGAAGAGGCTGGGATGGAGACAGGTACGCCGGCCACGGCGCCCGGGGAGGGACTGCCGGAGGCGCCGCCCGCGGCCCGGACGGTCTTCGGGGAACGCTTTGAGGCGGCGGTGCGCTATGCCGAGCTGCTGGCCTCCGCGGGGGTGCAGCGCGGTCTGATCGGGCCACGGGAGGTGCCTCGGCTCTGGGAGCGCCATGTGCTCAACTGCGCGGTGCTGGCCGAGGTCGTCCCCGAGGGGGTCACCCTCTGCGATGTCGGTTCGGGTGCGGGTCTCCCGGGGATCCCGGTGGCACTGGCCCGCCCGGATCTCTCGGTGACACTGCTGGAGCCGTTGCTGCGGCGGACCAACTTTCTGGAGGAGGCCGTCCGGGACCTCGGCCTCTCCAATGTCACGGTGTTGCGGGGGCGGGCCGAGGAGATGATCGGCAAGGTCTCCGTGGACGTGGTGACGGCCAGGGCGGTGGCCCCGCTGGATCGCCTGGCAGGCTGGGGGCTCCCGCTGCTGCGTCCCTATGGGGAGATGCTGGCGCTCAAGGGGGACTCGGCCGAGCAGGAGCTGTCGGAGGCCCGTGGGGCGCTGACCAAGCTGGGCGCGGTGGAGTGGTCGGTGGTACGGGCCGGTGCGGGGACCGTGGAGACCCCGACCCATGTGGTCCGCGTCCAGGTGGGTGAGAGTCCGGGCGGCGTGCGGGCCGCGACCCGGCGGGCCAAGGCTGCCCGGGCGGGCCGGACGGTCGGCGGTGTCCGGGGTTCTGCCGGTGGACGAGGGGGCGGACGCCGCCGCCGTTGAGGTTGTGGAGTGGTCCCTGAGGGGCGGTAGCCGGTTCTCCGGCCGCCGCCCCCGATGTTTGCCCCGGAGTGTCGCTACTTCAGATATGCGACAAAACGGGCATGGTGTTTCACGTGAAACGTCGATCCCTGCTTCCAGGAATTCTGAGTCGCAGTAGGGCTGCGGACTTCGAGCCCCCGTCCGTGATGGGCTCGGGCGCCCCTCCGAGTGAAGATCCGGTTGCGGAAGGAGCGGATGGTCCACAACCCGCACCGAAGCGGCCGCGGCTGCGCGATGATGCCTCGAAGACCTCAGTTTCCGCTGCGCACTCTTCCGACCTCCCCGGTTTCGCCGTTCAGAACGGACGGGGTGGCGGTGACCGGCCCGGAGAGGGGAGCCGACCCTTGCAGTCCGATGTTCACGGCGCTCAGCCGACGACCGACTCCATGGATCCAGCCGCTGCGGCCGCTCTGTGGTCCGGCCGGAGGACCGATCCCCTGCCGGGCCCCCGGGTGGAGGTCCATCCCGCGGGTTCCATGCCTCTGCAGCCGGGCGTGACCCCCGAAGCCCTGTCCCCCATGCACAGCGTCGATGTTTCACGTGAAACACTGGCGCGCATGCAGGATGCCGAGACTCCCCCGCCGATCGACGTCGGGCCCGTTGTCGACACCCCCATCGGGCGGGCAGCCCAGCTTGCCGTGGAGGCGCTGGGCCGTACCGGAGAGGGGCTGCCGAGGCCGGCGGAGACCCGAGTCATCGTGGTCGCCAACCAGAAGGGCGGTGTCGGCAAGACGACCACCACGGTCAATCTCGCTGCGTCGCTGGCCCTCCATGGCTGCCGGGTGCTGGTGGTCGACCTTGACCCGCAGGGCAACGCCTCCACCGCCCTGGGCGTCGACCACCATGCCGAGGTGCCCTCGATCTACGAGGTCCTGGTCGAGGGCAAGCCGCTGGCCGATGTGGTGCAGCCCGTGGTCGAGGTGGAGGGACTGTTCTGTGTCCCCGCCACCATCGACCTGGCCGGTGCGGAGATCGAGCTGGTCTCCCTGGTGGCCCGGGAGAGCCGGCTGCAGCGTGCCATCGAGGCCTATGAGCAGCCGCTGGACTATGTCCTCATCGACTGCCCGCCGTCGCTCGGCCTGCTGACCGTCAACGCCCTGGTCGCCGGCCGCGAGGTACTGATCCCGATCCAGTGTGAGTACTACGCGCTGGAGGGCCTCGGTCAGCTGTTGCGCAATGTGGAGCTGGTGCGGGCGCATCTCAACCCCGAACTGCATGTCTCCACCATCCTCCTCACCATGTACGACGCACGGACCAGGCTGGCCGCGCAGGTGGCCGAGGAGGTGCGCAGCCACTTCAGCAAGGAGGTGCTGCGCACCGCGATCCCTCGGTCGGTGCGGATCTCGGAGGCCCCGAGCTACGGCCAGACGGTTCTCA
Source organism: Peterkaempfera griseoplana (assembly GCF_001418575.1). Taxonomy (GTDB): domain Bacteria; phylum Actinomycetota; class Actinomycetes; order Streptomycetales; family Streptomycetaceae; genus Peterkaempfera; species Peterkaempfera griseoplana. The sequence continues at coordinate 15,584 of NZ_LIQR01000142.1, read as the reverse complement.
CCTACGATCCGGGTTCCAGCGGCGCGCTCTCCTATCTGGAGGCCGCCCGGGAGCTGGGACTGCGTGGTGTCCCGGCGGCCGGGGCGGAGGGGGCCGCAGCTGATCGGCAGGACTACGGAGTCGGCATGCAGGCCGGTTCGGTGGAGGGACAGAGCACGATGGAGGGCAACCGGTGAGTGGTCGCAGAGGTCTGGGCCGAGGGCTCGGAGCGCTGATTCCGCCAGCTGCGGGTGAGGTGGAGCCAGGGCGGCCGCAGGGTCAGCAGCCGGGGTCACAGGGTCAGGCCCTGCCCAATGGACGGACGCTGATCTCTCCCGGAGCGGCATCGCCTACTGCGGTGCCGGTGCTGCCCGCCGACCGGGGCACGGTGGCGGCCAAGGTGGCTGCTGCCGAGGCTTCCCGGACGGGCGCCGCCCCCACTGTGGCCGAAGCTCCGGTGACGCCCGAGCCGTCGGTGGAACTGGCCCCCGTCGCCGGCGCCCGGTTCGCCGAGCTCCCGTTGGATGCCATCACCCCCAACCCCCGGCAGCCTCGTGAGGTCTTCGACGAGGAGAAGCTCCAGGAGCTGGTGACCTCCATCAGGGAGGTCGGTCTGCTGCAGCCGGTGGTGGTCCGTCAGACCGGCACCGACCGCTATGAGCTGATCATGGGTGAGCGGCGCTGGCGCGCTTCCCGTGAGGCCGGTCTGGAGTCGATCCCCGCCATCGTCCGGGCAACCGAGGACGAGAAGCTCCTGCTGGACGCCCTCCTGGAGAACCTGCACCGGGCAGAGCTCAATGCGCTGGAGGAGGCGGCAGCCTATGACCAGCTGCTGCAGGACTTCGGATGCACTCATGAGGAGCTGGCGGACCGTATCGGCCGCTCCCGGTCGCAGGTCTCCAACACCCTGAGGCTGCTCAAGGCGTCCCCGGTCGTCCAGCGCAAGCTGGCCGCAGGGGTGATCTCGGCGGGTCATGCCAGGGCGCTGATGGCGCTGGACGATCTGGAGGCCCAGGAGAAGCTGGCCTCCCGGATCAATGCCGAGGGACTCTCGGTGCGCACCGTGGAGGAGATGGTGCGCGGTATGGGCCAGAGCCGCAAGCGCTCCGGCACCCGTCCCGGAGGCCGGGTCTCCCCGGCGTTCGGGGAACTCGCCACCCGGCTCTCCGACCGCTTCGAGACCCGGGTGAAGGTCGAGGTCGGGCAGCGCAACGGCAAGATCGGTAAGGGCAAGATCGTGGTCGAGTTCGCCTCGGTGGAGGACCTCAACCGCATCCTGGACAGTCTGGCCCCGGGTGAGAACTCGCTGCGGAGCGATGTCCGGGAGCACGACGAGGGATAGGTCCACCAGCGGAGACGACAGGGCCGGTCCGGACAGACCACGAGGAGCTGCTCCCCGTGGAACCGGAACCGGCCCTTTGTCATGGGCTCACACGGGAGCGATCCGACGGCACGCCATATCGGGGCGGCGGCACGGCTCGATAGGATGCCGCCGGGCCACGGGAGGACTGCGACAGCCACTGCCCTGGAGGGGACATGCATGCCTTGTCGCGAACGGCACTGCTGGGTATCGGGCTGGGTCTGGGTGCGTGCGGTGGATTCGTCGGCGGCCTCGTGCACGACCGGCTCCGTATGTCCTGGACGCCCCGCCGGATGCCGCACCACGCCCGGCCTGTCGGGCTCTCGGCAGGCGCGGCTGCTTGCGTTCCGCGGGGACTCCGCGTGAGGGTATGAGACATGGGACGCAGGATTGCTCCGCTGACACTCGACAATCTCTCGGACCTGCCCGTCACCTGTCGCTCCTGTGTCTTCTGGGAGTTGGATCCGGTGAGCGGGGAGGCCGCGGTCAAGAGCGGCAAGCCGGAACTGGAGAAGGAGTCCTGGATTTCAGGCGTCCTGCTGGACTGGGGCTCCTGTGGTCGGGTGGTCTATGTGGACGATGCGCCTGTGGGCTTTGTGCTGTACGCCCCGCCGGCCTATGTCCCCCGGTCGCTGGCCTTTCCGACCAGTCCGGTCTCCCCGGACGCCGTGCAGCTGATCACCGGACGGGTGCTGCCCGGCTACCAGGGTCAGGGACTGGGCCGGGCGCTGGTCCAGACGGTCGCCAAGGATCTGGTGCGGCGCGGCTTCAAAGCCATAGAGGCGTTCGGGGACGCCCGTTGGGAGACCCCGGGATGTGTGCTGCCGGCCGACCATCTGCTGGCCGTGGGGTTCAAGACGGTACGGACCCATCCCCGCTATCCGCGGCTGCGGCTGGAGATGCGATCCACGGTCTCCTGGCGAGGGGATGTGGAGGTGGCCCTGGAACGTCTGCTGGGCGGAGCCCGTAAGGAGCCGGCGCTCCGTCCGCTCTAGCGGACCACCGGGTGCAACGAACGGGGCCGGATCTCCGCTGTGGAGATCCGGCCCCGTTCGTCTGCTGCGCCAGGCGATGCCGGCCGATGTGCCGACGGCCGCTGTACTACTGGCCGCTGTACTACTGGCCGATGAACTCGGCCAGGTCGCGGAGCAGCGCAGCCTTGGGCTTGGCGCCCACGATGGTCTTCACGACCTCGCCGCCCTGGTAGACGTTGAGGGTCGGGATGGAGAGCACACCGTACTTGGCGGGCACCGTCGGGTTGGCGTCAATGTCCAGCTTGGCGATGGTGATCTGCTCGCCGTACTCGGCCGCGATCTCCTCCAGCGCCGGGGCGATCTGGCGGCACGGGCCGCACCAGGCAGCCCAGAAGTCCACGAGGACAGGCTTGTCGCTCTTGAGGACCTCGGAATCGAAACTGTCATCCGTCACATGGATGGTGGCGCCGGCCACGGGAACTCCTAGAGGGGTGTCGGGAAACGCGGTGATGAGGTGAGCCCGGGGTGGCTCGGAGATCTCACATGGAACAACAAACGGTGCACCCGATCTGTTTCAGGCGCCACTGGAGCCGTTCTCGCTGTTTCACGTGAAACATGAGCCGTCTCAGATGGCGACTGCGGTCTGCTCCGGCTCGGCGGTGTGCTCGGGGGCGGTGTCGGCCAGCGCTGCGAGGTAGCGCTCGGCGTCCAGCGCGGCGGAGCATCCCGTACCGGCGGCGGTGATGGCCTGGCGGTAGGTGTGGTCCACGACGTCTCCTGCGGCGAAGACGCCCGCCAGGTTGGTGCGGGTCGACGGGGCGTCCACCTTGAGGTAGCCCTCGTCGTCCAGCTCCAGCTGGCCCTTGAACAGGTCGGTCCGAGGGTCATGGCCGATGGCGATGAAGAGACCGGTGACGGGAAGCTCCCGGGTCTCGCCGGTCTCCGTGTCACGCAGGGTCAGTCCGGCGAGCTTGGGGTCGCCGTGGATGGACTCGACCGTGCTGTTCCAGGCGAAGCTGATCTTCTCGTCGGCGAAGGCCCGCTCCTGCATGGCCTTGGAGGCGCGCAGGGTGTCGCGGCGGTGGACCAGGGTGACCGTCTTGGCGAAGCGGGAGAGGAAGGTCGCCTCCTCCAGCGCGGTGTCACCGCCACCGACGACGGCGATGTCCTGGTCGCGGAAGAAGAAGCCGTCGCAGGTGGCGCACCAGGAGACACCGCGGCCGGAGAGCTCGTCCTCGCGGGGCAGCCCCAGCTTGCGGTGCTGGGAGCCGGTGGTGACGATGACGGCCCTGGCGCGGTGGACGGTGCCCGCGGAGTCGGTGACGGTCTTGATGTCGCCGGTGAGGTCGACCTCGACGATGTCGTCGGGGACCAACTCGGCGCCGAACCGCTCGGCCTGGGCCCGCATGTTGTCCATCAGGTCGGGGCCCATGATGCCGTCGCGGAAGCCAGGGAAGTTCTCGACCTCGGTGGTGTTCATCAGGGCACCGCCGGCGGAGACCGCGCCTTCGAAGACCAGGGGCTTCAGGGAGGCACGTGCCGTGTAGAGAGCGGCCGTGTAGCCCGCAGGCCCGGAGCCGATGATGATCACGTTACGGACGTCGCTCACTGCATCTCCTGGTTCGCATCGCGGCCCCGCGAGGTCTGCGGGAGGGCGGTCTGCTCCGCCGCCCGGGACAACGGTTCCCTATCTTCTCGCATTCCCAGAAGACGGCGCGCCACCTCAGTGCTTGGAGACTCTGCGATGCAGCTTCACCGTGCCGGGTGTGGAGGGGGCGGTGAGCTCGCAGGTGGAGTCGATGAGGAAGACTTCGAGGTCGTCACTGCTGTCGCCGTCCAGATAGACCACCACCCCGACCGGATCCCCCTCGAAGGTGCCGATGTCGGTGGCGACGGGATCGTCGCCGTCGTGGCCGGTGGCCTCCAGTACACAGCCGGGCAGGGAGGGGGTTGCCGCCCCCTGGGGGGTAGCCGCACCGTTTTCCGGTGTCCCGGCAGCCCTGAACGGGGCACTGGAACGCGGGCCGGCCGAGGGCTCGATCTGGTCGCTCACCAACTGCATGATCTGCGGCCCGAGGTTCTCCACGGTGTAGGTGGTACCGCTGCCCGCGGCATCGGGGGCAGCGGCGCCCTGGCGTCCGGACTCCTTGAGGGAGTGGGGAGCGATGACCGATGAGTCCTGCCTGCCTGCGGCGGTGTCGGCCTTGGAAGCGGCCGATGCCCCCGCGCCACCCGAGGAGAGGCCGTGAAGCAGCACTCCGCCGAAGCCGACGGCTGCCGCCAGTGCGGCCGCGGAGACCAGGGTCCGCACGAGCCGGCGCCGCCGGGCGGTCCTTCCGGGACCTCCGGCGCCGGGACCCCCCGTGGGACGGGTTCGATCCCTGGGCGCGCTGTTGTCCGAACCTGGTGCCAGGCGCAGCGGGGCTGCGCTGTCACCGCAAGGCGCCTCGGTGGTCCGCGACGCCTCCGCTGCCAGGGCGGCGTCGATACCGCTTGCGACATCCGCGGGGATCCCGGGCTGCTCGATCCGGCCGAGCAGGGAGCGGATCTCCAGCAGCGCGTCATGGCTGTCTGTGCACTCCGCGCAGTCGGCCAGATGGGTGCGGAGAGCTGTTGCGGCCTCTGGATCGAGAAGCTCCTCGACCAGGTCGGAGATGTCCTCGACGGTCGGGTGGCCGTCGGCGTAGGGGGCTCCGGCAGCGGGAGCAGAGCCGTCGAACGGCGGGTTGGTCGGGCCGATGCCCGATGTACTCGAAGTCATGCGGGCGCTGCACCTCCTTCTGCGGTCATCTCTCCGGCCATGTCCCCGGTCGGGAGCGCTGGGCTCCTCCCTGGGACGGTTCCGCCTGCCGGGAGGTTCCCCGACCCGGCGCGACGGCGTGTGTCCTGGAGTGGAGCCTTGGGCTGAGGCGATGTTTCACGTGAAACATCGAGCACTGTTTCACGTGAAACAGCCGGTGGGCCGTCGCCCTGGGCGGCACGCAGATGCTTCAGCATGGGCAGCAGCCGGGCACGTCCCCGGGCGCAGCGGCTCTTGACCGTTCCGACCGGCACGCCGAGCATCTCGGCTGCCTCCGCCACGGGGTACGCCTGCATGTCGACCAGCACCAGAGCGCTGCGTTGTTCGGCGGGCAGGGCGGCGAGCGCCGCAGCCAGCTCATGACGCAACTCGCTGCGGACCACCGGTGCGTCGGCGGCCTCGTCGGTGCCGAGCAGGGCGTCGAAACCCCTGCCCTCCTCCTCCAGGGGTGTGGTCCGCCGGGAGGCGGAGCGGCGTGCTCGGTCCAGGCAGGCGTTGACCACGATGCGGTGCAGCCACGTGGTGACGGCTGAGCGGCCCTGGAAGGTGTGAGCGGAGCGAAAGGCGGAGACCAGTGCGTCCTGCAGGGCGTCGGCCGCCTCCTCGCGGTCGCCCAGCGTCCGCAGTGCGACCGCCCAGAGCCGGTCGCGATGGCGGCGCACCAGTTCGCCGAAGGCATCGGCATCGCCGCCCACATGGCGGGCGAGGAGTTCGGCGTCGGAGAGCGACAGGGCGGCGTCAGTGGACGGCTCCGAGCCTTCCATCAACACCTCCCCCGCCCTCGGACCGGCTTCATACCTTGCCAGGCCCGGAGCCGTTCGTCAGCTCCGGCCCCCCTGCGAGTGTCAGCCGAGGACCTGGATCTCGGAGATGCCACCGCGGTAGGTGCCGCCCCCGGGCTGCTCAGCCGGGAGCTCGGTGATGTGGATGAGGACGTAACGCGTTCTGACCGGAGACTTCAGCTCCACGTTCAGCTGCGAACCGGTGGTGGCGGAGTCGCGCAGCACCGTGGGGAAGTCGGCGAGACGCTGCGGATCGGAGGCACCCTCGGAGGCCGCCCTGACGTCCACCTGCTGGCCTGCCACATACATGGTGGCCTTGACCTCGGAGATGGACTTCACGCTGCCGAGGTCCACCACGATGCCGCTGCCCTGGGCGCGCTGCGGCCGGTTGCCGAAGTTGGGCTGGCCCTTGTACTGCGCGGTGACCCAGGCGGTCGAGGCGCTGCCGTCGTACGCCAGCGGGACCTTCTGCGCCTCTATGGGTTCCGACAGCGGGGAGAACTCGGCGCCACCCTTGATCGCCAACGGTCTGGCGGGGGTCTGCTGCCGGGGGCCCGAGCCGTTGTTGACCTCGGCGGAGTTGCGGCCGACGTCGGAGCCGCCGTCGTCCTGCCGGCGCAGATGGTCGGCCAGCCCCCAGCTGCCGAGCCCGAGGGCGGCCAGCAGCAGCACCGCGGCGCTCCAGCGGACCGCACGGCCACCCCGGGAGCGCCGTACCGGCGGTGCCTGCGGCGGCACCACCGATGCCATGGGAGAGGGCACCGGAACGGGGGCCGGGCTCTGGAACGCGGACCTCACCGGGCCGGCGGGCTTGGGATAGACGGGAGGCGGATAGACGGCCGTGACCGGCTCGGGTTCGGGCTGCCGCACCTTGGGCATCAGCGCGATGGCCTTTGCCAGGTCCTCTGGTGTGGTGAGGGGGTCCAGATGCCTCGGGGGCTCGTCGCACAGAGCCTGTACGGCGATCTCCGAGAGGCCGCGGTGCACCCCTGCGCGGACCTGGTCCGGGGGAACGCAGCCGATCTGGCGGGGCATGCCCTGGAGGTCGTACTTGTCCTCCGGGTAGGGCCAGCGGTGGCAGAGCGCCGCATACAGCAGCGCCCCGATGGCCTTGGTGTCGTCCCGTTCGGCGTTGTCGTCGTTGAGCCCGTGCAGGGCGGCGTCCACGGCGATCCCGGTGATCCGGAACTGACCGCTGTCGGTGCGCAGGACGCACTTGGGGGTCAGCCGGAGATGGGACTGCCCGCGGCGGTGGGCGGCTGCCACCGCATCGGTGACCTGGCGGACCATCTGGTAGGCGTCATAGGGCTCCATCGGCCCGGCCGTGAGGAGGGTCGCCAGGTCGGTGGCGTCCGGCAGCCACTCCCGGATGATGTAGACCAGGTCGCCGTCGGTCACGGCATCGAGGACCTGTACAAAGCGTGGATCGCCGAGCAGCGCTGCCGAGCGGGCGGCGGCGAGTACGGCGCGGGAGCGCTCATGTCCGGCGGCGAGGAGGTGGATGCCGACTGCGCGGCGGAGCTTCTCGTCGACGGCACGCCAGCTGGTGAAGACCCCGGCCTGGGAGATGCACTCCTCCAGGCGGTAGCGGCCGGCGACCTTGTCGCCGCTGTGGCGCACCGGCGCGGGGAGCAGGGGGGCCACCGGTGCGTCGGCGGTAGCGGCCGGGGCCGCCGTGACCGCGGTGGTCGTGGCCGAGGCCGATGCCTCAGGGCCGGGTGTGTCCGCCGTCGACGTGACCCCGGCGGACGGGACCGTGGCGAGCGCCTCGGGATCCGAGGCTTCGGCGGCCGGCTCGTCCGAGTCCGAGGCGGACTCCGACACGGGCTTGGAGGCGGGCTTCGGGGTGGAGGGGGTTTCCGCGGCCGACGCCCCGTCCTCGTCGGGGGAGCCCTCGGAAGCCTCCGGTGCGGTCTCTCGTACGGCGTCCTGTGCGGTGTCCTCTACGGCGTCGATCTCCTGGGTCTCGCCGGACGTCACCGCCGCTGCTTCGTCCGAGCGGGTGGACTGCTGATGCCGACTGCCGGGGGTGGTCCGTCCGTCGCCGTCGCCGCCGGGAGCGGCAGCGGACCCACCCGCGCCGTCCTCGGCCACCACGTCGACGGCGGCCCTGCTGCGATCCGCCACCGTCGTCCTGCCTCCCCTTGCATCGCCCCGGATGAGTACAAAGCCGTCCAGGGACAATTGTGCCCAGTCTTCCCTACCCGAGTACGACCGGTGGGAGGACGTGAACGTTGCCCCGAAGGGGCCGGAAGCCTCCCGCCGGACGGTTTTGCGGGCCGAAGGAGATCATCCCGGTCACAGCCCCTGCAGTGCAAAGGGCCCCGGGACCGTCTACCCGGTCCCGGGGCCCCCACGCAGGCCGATTCAGCGGCCGATGCGGCCCCGCACCATGCCGACCATGGAGTTGACCTCCTCGATCCGCAGCTTGCGGGCGGCCACGACGAAGACGGCCAGCTGCACCACGGCGGCGACCACCAGGGTGAGCAGATCGCCGAACCAGCCGGAGACCACGCTGGAGGCGAGAAGTGCCACCGCGATACCCGCCGCGGCCGCCGGGAGGCATGCGACCAGCAGCCGGTTGTACGTCCGCCCGATCCGCCGGCCGTCGAGTTCGCCGACGCGGCGCTTGAGCTTGGGCACCGCCACCATCACGCCCACCACATAGGCCAGGCCGTAGACCGCGGCCATGCCGGTGACCGCCCACTGGCTGGGCAGCAGCAGATAGCAGAGCGCCGAGGCGACGGCGTTGGTGGCGGCGACCCAGACGGTGTTGGAGAACGGGGTGCGGGTGTCCTCGTAGGCGTAGAAACCGCGGAGCAGCACATACTGCGCGGAGTAGGGGATGAGGCCCAGGGCGAAGGCGGAGAGCATGTAGCCGATCTGGCGGCCTCCGCTGTGACCGCCGAAGCCGTAGATCACCGAGCCGATCCAGGGGCCCAGGGTGAGGAAGAGGAAGGCGGCGGGGACCACTGCCACGGCCGAGGTCCGCAGGCCGTAGGAGATGTCGTCACGGACCGCGCCTGCGTCTCCGTCGGAGGCGGCGCGGGAGATCCTGGGGAGCACGGCGCTCATCACGGAGACGGTGATCACCGCCTGCGGGAGCTGCCAGATCAGCTGGGCGTTGGAGAACGCGGCCAGGCCGACGCCCTGGAAGCCGTGCTTGCTGGCGACCTTCTCCGCGGCGGTGGCCAGCTGGGTCACCACCAGGAAGCCGGCCTGGTTGACCAGGACGAAGAGGAAGGTCCAGCGGGCCAGCCGGGCCGCGTGGCCCAGACCGTGACCGCGCCAGTCGAAGCGCGGCCGGTAGCGGAACCCGGCGGACCGCAGATAGGGAACCATCGCCAGAGCCTGGACGACGAGACCCAGCAGGGTGCCGATGCCCAGCAGCCTGACGCCCTCGGGGGAGATGGTCTGGGGGCTGACGTGGGTCCGCCCGGCGCTGCCGAAGGCCCAGATGTACATCCCGAAGGTGAAGATCACCACGACGTTGTTGAGGACGGGGGTCCACATCATGGCGCCGAACCGGCCGCGAGCGTTGAGGATCTGGCCCATGACCACGTGCACGCCCATGAAGAAGATCGTGGGCAGGCAGTACCGCGCCAGCGCGACGGTGGTTTCGGCGCTCGCCGGGTCCTGCATCAGCGAGGCGGACACCATCCGGACGAGGATCGGTGCGCCCACGACGGTCACGAAGACCACGCCGGCCAGACCGACGACGACCAGAGTGAGCAGGCGGTTCGCATAGGCGATTCCGCCGTCCTCGTCGCTCTTCATGCTGCGCACCAGCTGCGGTACGAAGACCGCGTTGAGCGCGCCACCGCCGACCAGGATGTACAGCAGGGTGGGAAGCGTGTTGGCGGCCGTGTAGGAGCTGCCCATGGTGCTCACGCCGATGGCTGCGGCGATGACCATGGTGCGGAGGAAGCCTGTTCCACGTGAAACAAGGGTGCCCGCCGCCATCACGGCGCTGGAACTCAGCAGCCCTGAGACCTTGCCCCCGGCCTTGGGAGCGGCGGCGGCGCGGGCCTCCTCCTCCGCCTCCTCCTCCAGCGGCGGCTCCACGGCGATCAGCGGCACCGTGCCGGTGTTCTCGGCGTTGCTGTCGCCGGCGGCCTCGCCGTACCAGTTGGGGGCGTAGTCCTCGCCCGGCACCTCCTGCTGCTGCCTGGGGCCGCCCATCAGACCGTCCATGCCGACGTACTCGGTGGTCTCGCTGTCCCACGGCGAGCCGGGCTGCTGCGGCTGGTACTGCTGCGGGTACGGCGGCTGCTGCGCGGCGTAGGGGTCCTGCCCGGGGTAGGGACCCTCGGCGGCGGGACCCTGCGGCGCATAGGGCCCCTGGGCCGCGGGACCCTGCGGCGCATAGGGCCCCTGGGCCGCGGGACCCTGCTGGGCGCGGGGGTCCCGCCCGAGGTGCTCCTGGCCGCCGTAGGGGGCGTAGGGATCCTGGCCGTAGCCCTCCTGGGCATAGGGCTCCTGCGTATACGGGTCGTAGGCGTAGGTCTCCTGGAGGTACGGGTCGGGGGTCTGGCCCGGGGCCGGGGCGGCCGCGCCGGGTCGGCCCTGCGGGACGCGGCCCTGTGCTCTGTCGTCGCGCGGCGCGCTCATGCCACCTCTTCGCTGGTCAGGTATTGATGCCGGCGGGAATCAGGGTCCCACCTTCTCATTCCGGGCCGTCTGTTCCGGGCCGTCGGCGCCGTCCACAGAGGCATCCTGCTGAGCGCCGCCGCCGCCCTCGACGGTACCCGGGCGCCCCTGGACGGTGTCGGAGTCAGGATCCGGACGACCCTGCGGGGACGCCGGGGCCTCGGGGTCCGGTTCCGGCCCCGCATGGCCGCGCTTCTTGCGCTGGAGGTAGATCCGCACACCCGCCAGCAGCGTCAGCAGCAGCCCACCGGCGATCACCCAGATGACACCGCTGGTCACATCGGTCACCTCCAGGTCGAAGGAGACCGGAGCGCCGTAGGGCTTGGGATCGGCCCCGGTGGTCCACAGCTGCGCGGTCATCCTGACCGGCCCGTTGGCCGATGCCTTGGCCGGGAAGCGGACCGACTTCTTCAGCTCGCTGAGGACGCTCAGCTGCGCGGGGGTGGGCTGGTAGACGGTGAGCCGGGTGGCCGACGCCGACGTCAGTCGCACCTCAAGATTGGTGACCGTCTGGCTGAGGCTGTTCTCCACACTGACCTGGATCATCCCGGAGTCACCGGACAGGGTGGTCGAGCTCTTGTCCACCAGCCGTACCGCGGAGCTCAGCGTCTGCAGATAGTCCGCCACACCCTCCCGGTAGCTGTGGGCGGTGGTCCGGTCCGTCCGCCAGGCGGTGGACATCGAGCGCAGTATCGCCGCGCTGAAGGGGTCACGGACCCGGTCGGGCGAGACCAGGATCTGCATCAGCAGGTCCAGCTGGCCCTGGGTGCCCATGGAGCGGCTCAGAGCCCAGTGGCTGAGCTGGGTGGTCCGGGCCGCCCTGGGGTACCGCGCGGCGGCCGGCACCTTGGTGTCCGCATGCGGGTCGGCCGGGGCCTTGGCCACCGTGCCCAGGGTGGCCTGCGAGACCCACTGGCCCTGGGTGGCCTTGCCCATCGCCTCGGCCAGGGTGTCCGCGGCGTTGGCGGAGAGGTTGCGCGGCGGCATCACCAGGAGGCTGCGCTGGTCGTTCGGCTGCTCCAGGGTGATGGTCAGGGTCTCGGCGAGGAACCGCTGTACCGCGAGGGCCCGGGCCTGGGGGGTGCTCAGGGCCCCGCTGAAGATGTTCGACAGGGGTGCGTCGGAGACCACGGCGTGCAGCCCCTTGCCGATGGACCGGGCCGCGTTGACAGTACTCGTGACCGTGTCCGACTCGGGCATGTCGGTGCCGTTCACCAGCAAGGTGGTGCCGCCCGCGGTACGGGCGGTGGCCACCACCTGGGGGTCGACATGGCCCTCGTAGGGCCAGGCGACGTCGGAGCGGGCGTCCGTGCCGAGCCGGTAGTCGGTGGTCACGGAGCCCGCGGTGGTGGCCCGCTTGAGCGCGGTGGGGAGGCCTGCGACGCCACTGCCGTTGTGGGCGATCGAGGCCAGGTCCGGGTCGCTGTACGGCAGCGAGACGACCTCGTCGCCGTGGGCCGCGGTGCGCAGGGACTCCAGCCAGGCGCTCGCCTGCCCTGACCCGGTTCCGGGATCGGTGTTGTCCGTGGTGGCGGCCTTGCCCTCGGTGCCCTTGTGCTGGACCCGGTAGGCCTTGGACATGGTGGCCGCGGTGTCCAGGACGTCCCCGTCGACGACCCAGGTCGCCTTGGCCAGGCTGCTGCCCGCTGCCACCACCTCGTACAGCCGCCCGCCGGGGGCCATGTCCGCGGCGAGCTGCTCGCTGCGCAGCACCGGGGTGAGGGAGTCCGCCTCGCCCGGCAGGGACTGCGGGACCGTCTCCGGGGTGGCGGTGACCGGCCACACAGTGGCGATCTGCGTCTTCCTTATGTCCGTGGGCAGCGGGTAGTACGGCAGATAGGTGCGGGCGATACCGAGCGTCACCGGGAGGGGGGTCACGGCCGAGGTGCTGCCCTTGACGTCGACGGCCAGCTCGTAGACGCCCGTGGAGCGGCTCCCCGGCTGGATCAGCTGCGACGCCGTGGCGCTGACCTTGAACGAGCGCCTGGCACCGGGCGCCAGGTCGGAGAGCGTGGTGCCGACGCCGGGGACCTCCAGGCCGTCGGAGGTCACGGGGTCGGTGCGCTGGGAGAGGGCGGCGATCTCACTGCGGGTCCGCAGCGGCTGCCCGACACCGGTGCGCAGACCGACGTGGGCGTTGCGCACCGGCTTCCTGCCGCCGTTGTACAGCGTGCCGGTGACGGTGACCTTGGTACTTCCCGAGGCGACGTAGGTGGGGGAGACCGAGCTGATGGACAGGGCCACCGGAAAGGCGGCGGACGGCTTGCTGGCCCCCGGCGGGGTGACCTTCCCGCTGCCGGCCGCGCCGGCTGACCGGGGTGCCGCTGCCGCCGCCTGCGCGGGGGCTGCGGTGTGTGCGGTGCCCGCCTGGGCCGCGGGAGCGCCCACGGCGCCCCCGAACAGCACCAGTGCACAGGCCCCCGCCAGAGCGGCCGCCCGGCGCACCGGCCCGGTTCTCCCACCCGGCCGCAGGCCGCGGCCAGGCCCCCCCGCGTACCGTGCTGCCTCGCCCACGCGCCTCGCCCTCGCCGTTCTGATCGCTGTCACCGGTCTCGTGCCGTACGTGTTCTACAGGGTGCCGCGCCCAAGTCGCGTCCTGGCATGGTAACGACGCCGCGGGGGCCCCGGTGCCGCGGCCTGTGCCGCCCGAGGCGGCCCCCGGGGCGGTGAACAGGGCGGCGGGGCAGGAAACGGGGCGGCACGGTGACGCCGGGGGCACGTACCCTTGTGAGTCGTGCCTAACGTCAACGCTCCCAGCAACACCGCCCCGGCCGCCCCGGCTGCTGCTCCCGTCCCCGGCGCCCTCAGCGCGGCGCAGGCAGGAGGCGTCCAGGAGATGCTGCAGGTCAATCCGGTCGCCGTCGACATCGCCAACCGCTTTGCCGCGGCAGGCTTCCGGCTCGCGCTGGTCGGCGGTTCGGTACGGGACGCACTGCTCGGCCGCCTCGGCAACGACCTCGACTTCACCACCGACGCGCGGCCGCAGCAGGTGCTCAAGCTGGTGAAGGGCTGGGCGGACGCGGTCTGGGACGTCGGCATCGCCTTCGGCACGGTGGGTGCCCGCAAGGACACCGCGGACGGCAGTTTCCAGATCGAGATCACCACCTACCGCTCCGAGGCCTACGACCGCACCTCCCGCAAGCCTCAGGTGACCTACGGCGAGACCATCGAGGAGGACCTGGTCCGCCGGGACTTCACGGTCAACGCCATGGCGCTGGACCTGCCCGGAGAGGTCTTCATCGACCCCCACCTCGGCCTGGACGACCTGGCCGCCCGGGTGCTGCGCACTCCGGGCACCCCGGAGGAGTCCTTCTCCGACGACCCGCTGCGGATGCTGCGCGCCGCGCGCTTCGCCGCCCAGCTGGACTTCGACGTGGCTCCCGAGGTGGTCGCTGCCATGTCCGCGATGGCGGAGCGGATCACCATCGTCTCGGCCGAGCGGGTGCAGGCGGAGCTCAACAAGCTGGTCCTGGCCGCCCACCCGCGCAAGGGTCTGCGGCTGCTGGTGGAGACCGGGCTGGCCGACCATGTGGTGCCGGAGCTGCCCGCGCTGCGGCTGGAGCGGGACGAGCACCACCGCCACAAGGACGTCTACGAGCACACCCTCACCGTGCTCGACCAGGCGATCGCCCTGGAGACGGACGGCCCCGACCTGGTGCTGCGGCTGGCGGCGCTGCTGCATGACATCGGCAAGCCGCGCACCCGCCGCTTCGAGTCGGACGGCAAGGTCTCCTTCCACCACCATGAGGTGGTCGGCGCCAAGATGACCCGCCGGCGGATGCAGGCCCTGAAGTACTCCAAGGAGCTCACCGAGGACGTCTCGCGGCTGGTGGAGCTGCATCTGCGCTTCCACGGCTACGGCAGCGGGGAGTGGACCGACTCCGCCGTCCGCCGCTACGTCCGCGACGCGGGGCCGCTGCTGGAGCGCCTGCACAAGCTGACCCGCTCCGACTGCACCACCCGCAACCGCAAGAAGGCCGCCGGGCTCTCCCGCACCTATGACGCCCTCGAGGAGCGCATCGAGCGGCTACGGGAGCAGGAGCAGCTGGACGCCATCCGGCCCGACCTGGACGGCAACCAGATCATGGAGATCCTGGGGATCCAGCCGGGCCGGGACGTCGGCCGGGCCTACCAGTACCTGCTGGAGCTGCGGCTGGAGCACGGCCCGCTGGAGCACGAGACGGCCGTCGCCCGGCTCAAGGAGTGGTGGGCGCTGCAGCAGGAGTCCTGAGACTCGCTGCGCCCCCTGCGCCAGCACTGCGGCCCCGCCCGGAGGCGGGGCCGCAGTGCTGTCCCGGGGCCTACTTGCGGTTGGGTGCCAGGCAGAGCATGAACTTGGAGGTGCCCTGCTCCTGGTAGTAGCCGGCCGTGGCGCCGTTGCCGCACTTCTCGACGTCGGTGGTGCCGCTGAGCCGGTCCACGACCTTGTAGTCGGCGTCGGCACTGCCGCAGTCGACGACCGTCACATCGGGGTTGCTGCTGGTGCCGCTGTTGTGGATGCAGTCGCCGACCGAGGCGTACTGCGGGTCCTGTGCCGCGCCGGTGACCCCCGCGATCACCGCCACGACCAGGAGCACCACCGGCAGCAGCAGAACCCAGGAGCCCGGGCGGGCGAAGATCGGCTTGCCGGGGTTCATCGGAGTGCCGGGTGCGCCGGGCATCGGCGGGGGCAGCTGGTTGATCTTCGACCGCTGCGGGATGTTGATCAGCATGGTGATCGGGTTGATGACGGCGGAGGCGATTCCCCACCAGCCCTGCCAGAGGCTCTTGCTGGTCATGTCCCGGTGTGCGGCGATCCCGCAGGTCCGGCAGAACGGCCCCTGGAGCTTGAGGAACCGCATGATGACCAGGAACCCCTGGTGGCCGCGGATGGTCGCCTCGACCGCGGGCACCGAACCGCAGAAGCGGCAGGTGGGTCCGTAACCCTGCGGCATGGGCGGCGGGAAGCCGGGACCGGGCATCGGAGCGGCACCCTGCGGCGGCGGAAAGCCGTACCCGGGGGCGGGGGCCTGTGGCGGCGGAAAGCCGTACCCGGGGGC
>NZ_LIQR01000141.1 GCF_001418575.1 Peterkaempfera griseoplana | reverse complement strand
GTACGGGGGGTGGGCGCTGGGCTCGGCCTGGGCGGCACCCGGTCCGCTGCTGGCGCTGGCCGCGGCGCCGTGCCTGGGCCTGGCGTGGGGGCTGCGGCGCCGGCCGGCGGACCGCGAAGGCGAGGCGGGGGCGCGGTAGAGGCGGCGCCGCCCGGCTCCCTGTCACGGCCGGGGACCCGGGAGGCCGGACCGGACGGGGCCGCCGGCGGCACGGCGGTCAGGGGTGCGGGAGGTTGGCGCTGCGGATCCAGCGCAGCACCGCCGTGTAGGCGTCCTCGTCCAGTTTCGCCACCGCGCGCATCGCCCCGGTGTCGCCCGGCGTGGTGGGCACTGCGGCGGCGGAGAGTGCCAGCAGCAGCTCGCCCCAGCGGTCGGCGGCCATGGGTGCGGCCAGGGTGTCGTCGGGTCGCAGGTGCATCGTCCGGGTGTCGCCGACGCGCAGCTGCATCGTCCGGGTGTCGGCGGCGCCGGCGGGAGCGCCGGGGCCTTCTGGGCGGGTGTGGTCCACCTTGGAGCAACGAGCGGCGCGGCTCTCCGGTGTACCGCCGAACGGGTGGCGGCGGCCGGGCGGGGCTCGGTGCCCGCTCATGGCGGCGATCGGACCCC
The DNA here is from genome assembly GCF_001418575.1 of Peterkaempfera griseoplana. Classification (GTDB taxonomy): domain Bacteria; phylum Actinomycetota; class Actinomycetes; order Streptomycetales; family Streptomycetaceae; genus Peterkaempfera; species Peterkaempfera griseoplana. The sequence goes on along the minus strand of NZ_LIQR01000141.1, from coordinate 12,379 downwards.
TCTCATATCTGGGATAGAATCCTGAATATGGGAGACGACACGACCCGGATGGAGGCGCGGCTGGCCGGGCGGCTCGCAGAGCTGAGGACGGAGCGTGGCTGGTCCCTGGAGGAGCTGGCACACCGCACCGAGATCAGCCGCTCGACCCTGTCACGGCTGGAGCGCGCCGAGATCAGCCCGACGGCGTCGCTGCTGGGTCGGCTCTGCGCGGCGTACGGACGCACCATGTCCCAGCTGCTGGCCGAGGTGGAGTCGGAGCCCCCGCAGCTGGTCCGGGCGGACCGGCAGACCGTCTGGCGGGACCAGCACTCCGGCTTCACCCGGCGGTCGGTCTCCCCGCCCCACCCCGCGCTGCGGGGCGAGGTGGTCGAGGGCGTCCTGCGACCGGGCGCCGACATCGCCTACGACGGGCCGCCTGTACCGGGCCTGGAGCAGCACATCTGGGTGCTGGAGGGCGAGTTGGAGGTCACCGCGGGCGGCGGGACCCACCGGGTGCGTGCGGGGGACTGCCTGCGCTTCCGGCTCTGGGACCGCTCGCGCTTCCACTGCCCGGGCCCCGGTCCGGTCCGCTACGCCCTGCTGATCGTCCTGCCGTAGGTCAAGGAGCACCGCTGTGCACACCGTCACCCGACTCTCCCCCGAGGCTTTCCGCGACAGCCTGACCGAACTGGCGCACCTGCTGGCCGAGGTGGTCGCCGAGGGCTCCTCGCTGGGCTTCCGCGCCCCCTTCGACCCGCACGCCGCGGAGGCCTGGTGGCGGACCCGGCAGCCCGCCGTGGACGACGGCAGCCTGGCCGTCTGGACGGCCCGGGGGCCCGCGGGCGTCACCGGCACCGTGAGCCTCGCCCTGGAGGGCAAGCCCAACGGGCGCCACCGCGCCGAGGTCCTCAAGCTCATGGTGCACCGCGCCGCCCGGGGCCAGGGGCTGGCCCGGAGACTGCTGGCCACCGCCGAGGAGGCCGCCGCCCGCGCCGGGGCCACCCTGCTGCTGTTGGACACCGAGACCGGCAGCGCTGCCGACCGGCTCTATCCGGCGGCGGGCTGGACCAGGTACGGCGTCGTCCCCGACTATGCGGCGGATCCGTCCGGTGCGCTCCGCGACTGCAGCTTCTACTACAAGCAGCTCCGCTGAGCGGCACGCACCGGCTCAGATGTGCAGGCCGTGGCGCTCCAGCCAGGCGACCGGGTCGATGTCCGCGCCGTAGCCGGGGGCGTTGCGCACCTCGAAGTGCAGATGGGGGCCGGTGACATTGCCGGTGGCGCCGGACCGGCCCAGCCGGGCGCCGGCCGTGACGGTCTCGCCGCGACGGACGGCGATCGAGGAGAGGTGCGCGTAGACGGTGTAACTGCCGTCGTGGTGGCGGAGCACCACCTCGTTGCCGTAGGCGCCGCCCCAGCCGGCGGTGACCACCGTGCCGGTGAGCACGGCGGAGACGGGGGTCCCGCTGGGGACGGCGAAGTCCTGACCGGTGTGACGGTGGGCCCAGTGGCTGCCGGCCGCACGGTAGCCGGCGGTGAGGGTGTAGCCGTGGACCGGCAGGGTGGCGTGGGCCGCTGCCGTGCCGGCCCCGTGGGCCGCGCTGTGCGGGCGGTGCGCGGGCGTTGCGCCTGCGGGCTTCCGGGCCGCGGGCTTCCGGGCCGCCGGCGCCTTTGCGGCGGCCTGCTGGGCCGCGGGCCTCCGGGCGGAGGGCTTCCTTGCGGCGGGCTCCCTGGCCGCGGCCGCCTTGGGCTTCGCCGCCCCGGCGGTCCCGGGCGCCGGGAGGTCGAGACGCTGGCCGGGGCGGATCAGATCCGGGTCTCCGCCTATCACCTCGCGGTTGTCCAGATAGATGCTCTGCCAGCCGCCGTCGACGTCCTCCGCCTCGGCTATGGAGGACAGGCTCTCGCCCCGCCGTACGACATGCTGCCCGCCGGCCGCGCCCTGGTGGCCGTGGGCGGCGGGAGGGTCGATGCGGAGGCGCTCGCCGGGCCGGACCAGGTCGGGGTCGTCGCCTATCACCTCACGGTTGTCCAGGTAGACGCTGCGCCAGCCGCCGGGGACCCGGTTGCTGCGGGCGATCCCGGAGAGGGTCTCGCCGGGGGCGACCACATGGACTTTCGGCCGGGCGCTCGACGGGGTGCCTGCCGAGGGTGCGGGCAGCCGGAGCGTGCCGGTGAAGGAGGCGTTCTGCATGTCCTCGCCCGGGCTGTCCGCCCTGCCGCCCGCCGCGGACTCGGCCGGGTGGTGGGGCGCGGGACGGCCGCCGACCGCTGCGACGGGTACGCCCAGTCCGGCGCCGGTCACTCCCGCGGCCAGCACCAGCCGATGGGCGGTGGTGGCGCTGGTGCTGCGCGGACGACGGTGGCGGCCCTCTGATGCCATCGTGATCTCCAACGGGTTCCGGCGGACCTGGGAGCGTACAAGCGAGCGAGCACCTGCCACAGTACGCACCAACTGACCCGGCGTCACCGGTTCATGACAGAGAGACAGAGAAGCGGACACCCGGGAGTCGTCCCGGTGGGCCATGCGGTCTCTTCAACGTTGAAAAAACGTCTGCCCGAATGACAGCACGCCGACTCGGGCGTGTCCAGCCCCCGGGCACCACACCCCCGATCGCCGGGCCTGTTCCGGCTCCGGGCCCAACTCCTTGAACCGGCCCCGCCGGCCGTCGGAGCCGCGTCCTGACGGCACCCCACACGCCCACTTGCGTCGCAGCTCAGACGACCTCTCATTCGGCAGTTTCCAGCACCGCCGCCGGCCCTCCGGAACCGGAGCCGGACGTTCCCCACCGGAGGGGTGCAATCGATCAGCCTTCCGCAGGGGGCTGTACGAGACCTCGACTCCCTGCTTTCATACTCCTCGTTCCCGCTTTCCAACGTTATACGCGGCGGCTGTCACACCAGGCCGACAGCCGCCGTGTGCCTCCGGCCTCCCCTCACGGTCCTCCGCGGCCCCACCACCCGGGCCGGCCGGTGCACAGAACCCCACCATGGAAGGTGCAGGCGATGAGCCCTGGAAGAGTCCGCATACCGTTCCCCGTAAGAAGGCTGGCGCTGCTGCTGCCCCTGCTCCTCGGCGCGGCGCTGCTGGCGCCCGCGACGGCCGGCGCGACGCCGACCACCGCGGCGGCGTCCGCCGCGCCCGCCGCCGCCTCCGACCAGGGGCTGCGCGGCGACTACTACCGCAGCTCCAACGGCACCGCGCTGGACTTCGCGGCGTACACCGGCACCCGGATCGACTCCTCCCTCCATGTGGACGATCTGCTGCCGACGCTGCGCAGCTACACCGGCACCACCGACAATGTCGCGGTGCGCTGGACGGGGCGGCTCGAGGTTCCCGCCGACGGCGTCTACACCTTCTACATCAAGGGCGACAACGGCTTCCGGATGTCCCTCGACGGCGCATCCGTGATCGACCACTGGACGACCGACTGGGACGTGCAGACCACCTCCCAGCCGGTGACCCTCACGGCCGGTCTGCACGACCTGGCGGTCGACTACAACCAGGGCAACGGCGGCGCCTATCTGCACACCGAGTGGTCCGGTCCGGGTTTCGCCCGCCAGCCGCTGCCCGACGCCGCGCTGCACCTGCCGGCCGGCTTCTCCCCCGCCGACGCGGACGCCGCGGTCGCCGCCTCGGGGCGTACCGCGACCGTCACCCTGCCGGCCGCGGTGACCGCGCTCCCCGCCGGTGCCGTCTCCCATCTGGCCCTGGTCTCGGGCGGCACCCTGTGGTCGGGCACGGTCGCCAAGGACCCGGGGAATGCCTCACGGCTGGTGCTCACCGCCGCCGCCTCGGACACCCCGGTGTCCCTGAACGCGGACGTACGGGTCAGCTATGACGGCCGGGGCGGCATCGCGACCGCGCAGGGCGACCTCGGTCCCTTCTCCGTGGTCGCCCGCAACGACTCCACCTGGTACTTCGCCACCAAGTGGGCCAAGGACGTCTCCCCGTCCAACGCGCTGCCCGACTACCCGCGGCCGCAGCTCACCCGCGACAAGTGGCAGAACCTCAACGGCACCTGGCAGTTCCAGCCCACCGAGCAGGACGCCGCACTGCCCCAGGGCAGGCTCAGCGACAGCATCCTGGTGCCCTACCCGATGGAGTCGGGCCTGTCCGGTGTCGCCCGGCACCACGACTGGTCGCTGTACCAGCGCACCTTCACCGTGCCCAACAGCTGGCACGTCGGCTCGGGCAACCGGCTGCACCTCAACTTCGGCGCGGTGGACTACGAGGCCTGGGTGTACGTCAACGGCCGTGAGGTCGTCCACCACACCGGCGGCTACCAGGCCTTCACCGCGGACATCACCGACGCGGTCTCCCACGGCGGCAGCCAGACGCTGCTGGTGAAGGTCCGCGACACCACCGACGACCACTACGCACTGGGCAAGCAGTCCCGCGACCCGAGCGGCATCTGGTACACCCCGAGCTCCGGCATCTGGCAGACCGTCTGGATGGAGCCGGTCCCGGAGGCGAGTATCGACTCGCTGGTGCTCACCCCGGACCTGGCCGACTCCTCCCTCGCCGTCACCGTACGGCCGGGCGCCGGCACCGGCGCCGCCGCCGAGGTCACCGCCACCGCCTACACCCCGCAGGGCGACAAGGTCGGCCAGGTGACCGGCGCCCCCGGGACCGCACTGCGGCTGCCGGTGCCCAGGGCGCGTCTGTGGAGCCCCGACCACCCCTATCTGTACGACCTCAAGGTCACCCTCACCGACGGGCACAGCAAGGACCGGGTGGGCTCCTACTTCGGGATGCGGTCGATCAAGGTGGCCCCGGTCGGCGGGGTGAACAAGATCGAGCTCAATGGCAGGCCGACCTTCGTGCTGGCCACCCTGGACCAGGGCTTCTGGCCGGACGGCCTGTACACCGCGCCCACCGACGCGGCCCTCAAGTCCGACCTGGTGCGGCACAAGGAGCTGGGCTTCAACGCGGTCCGCAAGCACATCAAGGTGGAGCCGGCGCGCTGGTACTACTGGGCCGACAAGCTCGGGCTGATGGTCTGGCAGGACATGCCCAGCCGGGGCACCGCGGCCGCCGGCACCCCGGAGACCCAGGCCTTCACCGACCAGGTGCACCAGATCGTCGACCAGCACATCAGCACCCCGTCGATCGTGATGTGGACGATGATGAACGAGGGCTGGGGCGAGTGGAGCAAGCAGGCGACCGGCGAGCTCGCCGACGCGGTCAAGCAGCAGGACCCCTCGCGGCTGGTGGACGCGCACTCCGGCGTCAACTGCTGTGCGTCCAAGGGCGACTCGGGCCGCGGTGACGTGATCGACTTCCATGACTACCACGGCCCGGCCAACCCCGCCCCGGACGCGACCCGCGCCTCGGTCGACGGCGAGCACGGCGGCTACTCCTACGTGGTGCCCGGGCACATCCTGGGCGTCGCGGGCGGCCAGGACTACGGCGACGCCGCGCACAGCAGCGAGGAGCTGACCGCGACCTATGTGGAGAACACCAGGAAGCTGCTGCAGCGTGCCTCCTGCGGTCTCTCCGGGTCGGTCTACACCGAGATCACCGATGTCGAGGGCGAACTCAACGGCCTGATCACCTATGACCGCGCGGTGGTCAAGGTCGACCCCGCGCAGGTCCGCGAGGTCAACCAGCAGGTGATCGCGGCGGGTGCCGCGGCCGGCGGGACCGATGTGCCGGCCGGCACCCCGGGCCTGGCGGGCGTCTCCTGGTGGCCGCTGCACGAGCAGTCCGGCACGGCGGCCGCGGACACCGTCGGAGGCCACGACGGCACTCTCGACGGCGGTGCGAGCTGGACCTCCGGGCCCAACGGCGGGGCCCTTCAGCTGGACGGCCGGACCGGTTACGTGGACACCGGCGCCACCGTCCTGGACACCGACCGCGGGGACTACTCGGTGGCCGCCTGGGTCCGTCTCGACGACAAGGGGCACTTCAGCACCGCCGTCTCCGAGGACGGCGACACCAACAGCGCCTTCTATCTGCAGTACTCCCAGGCCGACAAGCGGTTCGCCTTCAGCTTCGCCGGCGCCAGGGCGCTGGCGGGGACGATCGGCGAGCCGCAGACCGGGACCTGGTACCACCTGGTGGGCAGCTACAGCCACCAGGACGGCACCCTGCGCATCTATGTGAACGGCACCGAGGCCGGAAGCACCAGGGCCTGCAATGCCGAGGTGCCGTCCGGGCACCTGGTGATCGGCCGCGGCAAGTACAACGGCGCCGCCGTCGACTACTGGGCCGGGGCGGTCTCCGATGTGCACGCGTACGACCGGGCGCTGAGCCCGGCCGAGGTGGCCTCCCTGGCCGCCGCCGAACCGGCCGCGCCGACGGCCGGCTGACGGTGCGACGGGGCTGCCCGGGGAGTCCCGGGCAGCCCCCGCAACCGGCGCCGACACGGCTTCACAACGTTGTATCCCCAACTCTTGCCAGCCCTGTTCCACCGTCTGTATAACGTTGTAAATCCCTCCACCCGAGGAGCGCCACGCACATGACTACCCCTTACAGAACCCGCACCCTGGCCGCCGTCTGCCTGATCGCCGCCGCAGCCCTCACCGCCGCCGGCTGTGCCAAGCAGGAGAACACCGGGACGGCCTCCGGCGACTCCACCCAGGGCGCCCAGGTGGTCCAGTCCCCCTCGGCGGCCGCATCCTCCGGCTCGGGCTGCACCCTCCAGTCCTACGGCGCGGCCAAGCTCGACCTCAAGGACACCGTGGTCGGGTTCTCCCAGTCCGAGAAGGAGGCCAACCCCTTCCGGATCGCGGAGACCCAGTCGATCAAGGACGAGGCCGCCAAGCTGGGCGTCAAGAAGCTGCTCACCACCAACGCGCAGTCCCAGCTGTCCAAGCAGATCAGCGACATCCAGGACATGCTCGCCCAGGGCGCCCAACTGCTGATCGTCGCCCCGCTGAACTCCGACGGGCTGGAGCCGGCCCTGCAGGCCGCCGCCGCCAAGCACGTTCCGGTGATCACCGTGGACCGCAAGCTCAACGCCACCGCCTGCAAGGACTACGTGGCCTTCCTGGGCTCGGACTTCGTGGAGCAGGGCAAGCGCGCCGCGGACCAGATGGTCCAGGTCACCGGCGGCAAGGGCAAGGTCGCCATCCTGCTGGGCGCCTCCGGCAACAACGTCACCACCGACCGCACCAAGGGCTTCGTGGACGAGCTCAAGGCCAAGGCCCCCGACATGGAGATCGTCGCCCAGCAGACCGGCGAGTTCGCCCGCGACAAGGGCCAGCAGGTCATGGAGCAGCTGATCCAGTCCAAGCCCGACATCACCGCCGTGTACGCGGAGAACGACGAGATGGGCCTGGGGGCGCTGACGGCGCTCAAGGGCGCCGGCAAGAAGCCGGGCAAGGACGTCAAGATCGTCTCGGTGGACGGTACCCGCAACGCGGTGCAGGCCCTGGCCAACGGCGAGTACAACGGCGTGATCGAGTCCAACCCGCGCTTCGGCCCGCTGGCCTTCGCCACCGCGCAGAAGTTCTTCGCGGGGGAGGCGATCCCGGAGAACGTGATCATCTCCGACCGCGCCTATGACGCCTCCAACGCCAAGGACTCCCTGCCCGGCGCGTACTAGGCACCCCCGGAGCACCCCGTCCGCGGCCCCGGCGGGCACCCCCGCCGGACCGCCGGGGCGGCCCCCGTGCACCGGACGCCGCAGACCGGCGGCCCGGGCGGCGCACCAGGTACGGGACGAATCTGGACCGCCGCACCGGGCCGCCGCACCCACCCGGCCCCGCACCGCGGAGCACACGGTGGGCGTACGGATCCCGCACACCAGGCCCACGGCCACCGGCGCGCCCCCGGCGCGGACGCCGCCCCGTACGGGCACCCGGCGGTGGGCCCCGGCCCCGGCCAGGGCGCACCGCCCCGCGGGCGGGACCCGAGGGACACCCCGCGGCGACCCGCACACACCCGGCACACCCCGGCTGCGCACCGTCCGGCGTCGGGGCAGCGTACGGCCGGCGCCCTGCGCGGGGCATCGCACCGCCCCCTGTCGTCACCCCTGGAACCACGGAAGGCCTCACCTGATGGCACCCCCCGAAGCGGCAGCCGCCGCACCGCCCGAGGACACGGACCCAGCCGTGCCCCCGGCGGTGCTGGAGGCGATCGGCGTCGGCAAACGCTTCCCCGGCGTGGTCGCGCTCGACGACGTCTCCCTGACCCTGCGCCAGGGCGAGATCCACGCCCTGGTCGGCGAGAACGGCGCAGGCAAGTCCACCCTGATCAAGGTGCTCACCGGAGTGCACCGCCCCGACAGCGGCGAGCTGCGGCTGCACGGGCAGCCGGTCTCCTTCGCCCGCCCGTACGAGGCGCAGCAGGCCGGGGTGTCGACGATCTACCAGGAGGTCAACCTCGTCCCGCTGATGAGCGTGGCGCGGAACATCTTCCTCGGCCGTGAGCCCAAGAACCGGCTGCGGCTGATCGACTTCCCCCGGATGCACCGGGAGGCCGCCGAGCTGCTGGCCGGCTTCGGCGTCACCGCCGACGTCCGCCGCCCGCTCGGCAGCCTGGGCGTGGGCACCCAACAGATGGTGGCGCTGGCCCGCGCGGTCTCGGTGCAGGCCCGGGTGGTGGTGATGGACGAGCCCACCTCCGCCCTGGAGCCCCGCGAGGTGGAGACCCTCTTCCGGGTCATCGGGGAGCTGCACAGCCGGCAGATCGCGGTGCTCTACGTCAGCCACCGGATGGACGAGCTCTACCGGATCTGCGACCGGCTGACGGTGCTGCGCGACGGCCGCCTGGTGCACACCGGCGACCTGGCGGACCTGGACCGGATGCAGCTGGTCTCCATGATGCTCGGCCGCGAGGTCGCCGAGGTCCGCCGGCACGGCGTCACCGGCTTCGGGGAGGGCCACCGGGCCGACCGCGAGCCGGTGCTGACCGCGACCGGCCTCAGCCGCCGCCACCAGCTGGACGATGTCGCGCTGCAGCTGCACCCCGGCGAGGTGCTGGGCCTGGGCGGCCTGCTGGGGTCGGGGCGCAGCGAGACCGCCAAGGCACTGGCGGGCGCCCTCCCGCTGGACTCCGGCACGGTGACGGTGGCGGGCCGCAGGCTGCGCCGCCTCACCTCCGCCGCGGCGATCCGGGCGGGCATCAGCCTGCTGCCGGAGGACCGCAAGGCGGAGGGCGTGATCCCCGGTCTGTCGGTGCGGGAGAACATCGTGCTGGCGGCGATGCCCCGGCTGTCGCGGGCCGGGGTGGTCTCCCGGGCGCGCCAGGACCGCATCGTCGAGGTCTTCATGAAGCGGCTGCGGATCAAGGCGTCCAGTCCCGAGCAGAAGGTGGGCGAACTGTCCGGCGGCAACCAGCAGAAGGTGCTGCTGGCGCGGTGGCTCTGCCTGGAGCCCAGGGTGCTGCTGCTGGACGAGCCCACCCGGGGCATCGACGTCGGGGCCAAGGCCGAGGTGCAGGCACTGGTCGACGAGCTGGCCCAGGAGGGCCTGGCGGTGCTGCTGATCTCCTCGGACATCGAGGAGCTGGTGGAGGGCGCCGACCGGCTGGTGGTGCTGCGCGGCGGCGCCGTCGCCGGTGAGCTGACCGGTGACCGGGTGGGCGAGGCGGAGCTGCTGGAAGTGCTGGCCGCGCACGGTCCCGGGGCCGGCGGGGGAACGTCCGGGGACACTGCGCCCGACGAGGCTGCCGAGGAGGAGCAGGGATGAGTCAGCTCGCGCTGCGTCCGGGCCGGTGGGCGGGGCGGCTCGCCTCGCCGGCCTGGTTCCAGAGGTACGGGGTCTATGCGGCGGTGGCGGTGCTGCTGCTGTTCAACGCCGCCTTCACGGACCACTTCCTGACGGTCGACAATCTGCGCACCCAGCTGGTCCAGGTGGCGCCGGTGGTGATCGTGGCGCTCGGTATGGCGCTGGTGATCGGCACCGAGGGTGTGGACCTCTCGGTGGGCTCCACCATGGCGCTGGCGGCGGCGCTGCTGCCGCTCTACCTGGGCTACGGGCTGGTCCCGGCGCTGCTGGTGGCGCTGCTGGCCGGGGTGGTGGTGGGCGTGGTCAACGGCACCCTGGTGGCGGTGGTCGGCCTGCAGCCGATCGTGGCCACGCTGGCGCTGTTCGTCGGCGGCCGCGGTCTGGCGCTGGTGATCGCCGACGGGCAGCTCAAGCAGATCGCCAACCCCGACCTGCTGTCGCTGGGCAGCGGCCAGGTGGCCGGGGTGCCGGTGGTGGTGCTGATCGCCGGGGTGCTGGCGCTGCTGGTCGCGGGGATCGTGCACCGCACCACCTTCGGCCGTCAGCTGGTCGCGGTGGGCGGCAACCGGGCCGCGGCCGGACTGGCCGGGCTGCCGGTCAGGCGGGTGCTGACCGGTGTCTATGTGCTCTGCGGGGTGCTGGCGGCGCTGTCGGGGGTGCTGGCCACGGCGCGGCTGACCGCCAGCGACCCGTCGGCGCTGGGCAATCTGATGGAGCTCTCCGCGATCACCGCGGTGGTGGTCGGCGGAACGCCGCTGACCGGTGGTTCGGTACGGGTGCTGGGCACCGTCACCGGGGCCCTGCTGATGCAGTTGCTGCGGGCCACCCTGGTCAAGCACGACCTGCCCGACTCCACCGCGCAGATGGCCCAGGCGGCCATCATCCTCGTCGCCGTCTATGTCGCACGGGAGCGTCGATCCCGATGAAGTCCCTCACCTCTCCCCGGCCCGCAGCCGTCCCTGCGGACGCCCCTCCCGCGGCGGCCGCGGCCGCCGCCCTCGACCGGCAGCGGATCGCCTCGCTGGTGCAGCGGCAGGGCGTCTTCGCGGTGCTGCTGGCGGTCGTCCTCGTCTCCTCGTTCGTCTTCCCGTCGTTCGGCACCCTGGACAACGCCCGCGGGGTGACCGTTCAGGCGTCGTTCCTGTCGGTGGTCGCGCTGGGCATGACGCTGGTGATCATCACCGGTGGCATCGACCTCTCGGTCGGTTCGGTCTTCGCGCTCGGCGGGGTACTGGCGGCCTGGGCGTCGCAGTACGGGCTGCTGCCGGCGCTGCTGCTGCCGCTGGCGGTGTGCGGCGCGGTGGGCCTGCTCAACGGGCTGCTGATCGCCAGGGCCGGCATGGCTCCGTTCATCGTCACCCTGGCGACCCTGCTGGCGGCTCGCGGGCTGCTGCTGAGCCTCACCCATGAGGGCGCCACCACCTATCTGGTGCCGCGCGGTTCGGCCTTCGCCGAGCTGGGGCAGGGCACGCTGTGGGGGTTCGGCTATCCGGTGCTGATCGCGGTGGCGCTGTTCGTGCTGGGCGGCGTGGTGCTGCAGCGGACCTCGTTCGGCCAGGCGCTCTTCGCGGTCGGCGGCAGCGCGGACGCGGCGACCCTGATGGGGCTGCCGGTGGCCAGGACCCGGGTGCTGGTCTATGTCCTCAGCGGACTGCTGGCCGGGTTCGCGGGGGCGCTGAACGCCGCCCGGCTGTCCTCCGGGGTGACCATCATCGGGGTGGGCATGGAGCTGGACGCCATCGCCGCGGTGGTCATCGGCGGGACCCTGCTGGTGGGCGGAGCGGGCTCGGTCAGCGGAACCCTCTGGGGGGTGCTGCTGCTGGCGGTCATCCAGAATCTGATCAACCAGATCGGCTCGCTCAACTCCTCCTACCAGTCCGTGGTCAGCGGCGGCTTCCTTATCGTGGTGGTCGTGGCCCAGCGGTATCTGGCACGGGCGCGCCTCACCACATGACCGTCGCCGGTGCCGCGGGCTCCCCGGAGCCCGCGGCCGGCCCGACCCGGAGGGAACGCCGTGGGCGTCAGCCTCAAGGACGTCGCGCTGCGCGCAGGCGTGTCCATCAAGACCGTCTCCAATGTCGTCAACGACTATCCCCATGTCACCCCGGCGATGCGGGCCCGGGTACAGCAAGCCATCGACGAACTTGGCTACCGGCCCAACCTGACGGCCCGTCATCTCCGCAAGGGCCGCACCGGCATCATCGCGCTGGCCGTCCCCGAGCTCGGCAACCCCTACTTCGCCGAACTCGCGGGGGCCGTCATCGACGCCGCCGCCCGGCATGACTACACGGTGCTGCTGGACCACACCGCCGGGCTGCGGGAGAAGGAGATGCTGGTCTCCCAGGGCTTCCGCGCCCATGTGATCGACGGGCTGATCCTCTCCCCCATCGAGCTGGAGACCGAGGACCTGCTGGGCCGCACCGACACCGCCCCGCTGGTGCTGCTGGGTGAGCGCGAGTACGACGCGCCGTACGACCACATCGCGATCGACAACGTCGCCGCGGCCCGCAGCGCGGTCCGGCACCTGGTCGGGATGGGGCGGCGCAGGATCGCCTTCCTGGGCGCCCGCCGGGAGAGCGCCCGGCAGCCCGCCCATCTGCGGCTCCAGGGCTGGCGGGAGGAGCTGGCCGCCGCCGGGCTGCCGTACGGCGACGAGCTGGTCGCGCCCACCGGCGGGTACGGCCGGGCGGACGGCGCACAGGCGATGGCCGACCTGCTGGAC
>NZ_LIQR01000140.1 GCF_001418575.1 Peterkaempfera griseoplana | reverse complement strand
CTCCACCGTCCTGCAGGACGGCGACATCGTGAACCTCGACGTCACCGCCTACATCCACGGGGTGCACGGCGACCTCAACGCCACCTACCCGGTGGGCGACGTGGACGAGGAGTCCAAGCTGCTGATCGAGCGCACCCGGGAGTCGCTCAACCGGGCCGTCAAGGCGGTGCGGCCGGGTCGCCAGATCAATGTGATCGGCCGGGTCATCGAGTCGTACGCCAAGCGGTTCGGCTACGGCGTGGTGCGTGACTTCACCGGCCACGGCATCAACACCGCGTTCCACTCCGGGCTGATCGTGCCGCACTACGACAGCCCGCGGGCCACCGAGGTGATCCGCCCGGGGATGACCTTCACCATCGAGCCCATGCTCACCCTGGGCACGCATGAGTACGACATCTGGGAGGACGGCTGGACGGTGGTCACCAAGGACCGCAGGCGGACCGCCCAGTTCGAGCACACCCTGCTGGTGACCAACGAGGGCACGGAGATCCTCACCCTGCCGTGACCGGGTCCGCCCACGCCCGCCCGACGGGCCCCGGGAGCCGGGGCCCGTCGGCACGTCCCGCGCCGCAGCGGCGCGGCCGGACCGGGCTCAGCCGATCCGCCACTGCTCCTCGGCCACCGCTCCCACGGTGGTGCAGGCATCGGTGAGCACATCCAGCACCCGCAGCGGGTCCGGCAGCGGGTGCTGGGGGCCGCGTACCCAGCGGATCACCGAGTCGTCGGGCAGTACGGAGGGCGGCAGCAGCACATAGGAGCCCCGGCAGTGCCAGCGCAGCCCCGGGTGCTCCTCCAGCGTGTCGGGGTGGCTGTCCAGCTCGCAGGGCCACCACTCGTCCTCGTCCACGGGGGTGCCGCGGGTGGCGGTGAAGAAGAGGTAACGGCCGTCGCCTGCGGCGACCGGCCCCGCCGCGTCCTGGTCCAGCAGCCGCTCCAGGGCGATCCGGCCGGCCGCCTCGGGGACGTCCAGCACATCGTGGGTACGGCCGGTGGCGGCGACGAAGTTGGCCTGAGGGTCCCGGGACAGCCAGCGGGCGATCTGCTCGCTGTCGGTGGTGGCCTGCGTCTGCCAGGCGAAGGAGACCGGGTGGCGGGCCGGAGCCGGACAGCCGACCCGGTCGCAGGAGCAGCGGTAACCGGCGGGGCGGGCGGCCGGGGCCACCGGGAAACCGGACCGGACGGCCCCCAGCAGCAGATCCAGTCTGGCCGAAGCCGCCGCTTCACGCGCATCGGGGGTGTCCGCTGCTCGTGCCCGGCCTCGCCACCAGTCCGTCCATCTGCTGCTTCTGGTGTCCATCGAGCCCTTTCTTCGCACATCCCGCGAACCGGCCCTTGAACGCCGACCGGCTCTGCCAAGGTCCACGGTACGGAGCCGAAGGGGCGGGGGGAGCAGAAACGATGCAAGATCACCCTCGCCGGGGGCTCCGGAGCCCCGGATCCCGCGGCGCGGCGGGCCCGGGCAACCCATGGGCGTACTGAGCAGGATAAGACCCCGGCCGGGGTGGTCAGGACCGCGGGGTGCCGCAACCCCGGGCGGGGTGCGAAGCTTGCGGGTATGAGGAGTGCGGATACCGAGTTCGTGGGCGGGCCGCTGGACGGCAGGGTGCTGCCGATCCTGCTGAGTCCGTTCAACAATGTGCCCAAGGTCTACCGGGTACCGGTGCCCGCCCATCTGGACCGGCCCGCCACCACGCTGGAGTACCACCGGGCGAAGCAGTACGACGCCCGCGGGCGGTGGCGGTGGCGCTACGAGTACGGGGCTCCCGACGGTGGCGGCGAGGCCGCCGCCGGGTAGTCCGCCGCCGCATCCCGGGAGGACAGCCATGGCAACCGCACCCCGCGACCCCCGCTCCTTCACCGGTCAGGCCCGCGGTCTGGTCCTGGCCACGGCGGCCTGCCTGGTCCTGGTGAGCGCCTACAGCGCGGTCTTCGAGTCCGACCCCTGGCTCTGGTTCGCCTGGACCGTGCTGGCGATCGTCACCGGGGCCGTCGTGGCCATGCACTCCCGCTAGTCCCGGCAGTTCCCGAAGCCGGCAGTGCCCGAAGGCCCCGCCGTCCGCGGACGGAGGGGCCTTTCGGCGGGGCGGCCGGTGGGCCGCTCTCAGGCCGGCTCGGACGCGGCCATGCCCTGGCGCAGCCGGGTGAGGATGCGGGAGAGCAGCCGTGAGACGTGCATCTGGGAGATCCCCAGCTCCGCGCCGATCTCCGACTGGGTCATCTCGGCGCCGAAGCGCAGCGAGAGGATCTTGCGGTCGCGCTCCGGCAGCGCCTGGATCAGCGGCTTGAGGGCATGGTGGTCCAGGACGCCCTCCAGCCCGGTGTCCTCCTCGCCGAGCCGGTCGGCGATGGCGCCCTCGGACTCGTCGTCGTCGCTCTGCGCGTCCAGGGAGTAGGCGGTGTAGCCGGCGGAAGCGACCAGGCCCTCGCGGACGTCCTCCTCGGGCAGGCCCAGGTGTTCGGCGAGCTCCGCGGGGGTGGGTTCGCGGCCGAGGGTGAAGGAGAGCGAGTCGGTGGCCTTGGCCAGGTCCAGGCGCAGTTCCTGGAGCCGGCGGGGCACGTGCACGGCCCAGCTGGTGTCCCGGAAGAAGCGCTTGATCTCGCCGATCACGGTGGGCAGCGCGAAGGTGGGGAACTCCAGGCCGCGGTCGATGTCGAACCGGTCGATGGCCTTGATCAGGCCGATGGTGCCGACCTGGATGATGTCCTCCATCGGTTCGCTGCGGGTGCGGAAGCGCCCGGCGGCGAACCTCACCAGGGCGAGGTTGAGTTCCACCAGGGTGTTGCGGACGTAGGCGTACTCATGGGTGCCCTCCTCCAGCTGGGCCATCCGCCGGAAGAGCACCTTGGACAGGGCTCGTGCGTCCTCGGTGGCGAGCTCCTCGACCGGCGGGATCGCCGGGAGGTCCAGGGGTGCAGGAGTGGTGGGGGCGTCCTCCGGTGCAACGGGTGCCTGCACATCGGGTGCGGCTGCGGCTGTGGCTGCGAAGTCGACCCTCATCGGGTTGATCCCTCCCTCGGACGCGTGCCCCGCCTCCGGTTGGGCGGGGTGCAGTGGCCTCCGCATACCCCGTCGTGACGCACCCATGCGCCGGACGGGTGAATCTTCTTCGCCCTACGTGAAGTCAGGTTTCCCCGCCGCCGAACCGTTGCGACGCATGGGGCGCAGTGGACCGGTGGTCTGCGGCCCGAACGGCGCCGGATGAAATGCCGCGCCGCCTGGGCAGGGTTGAAGCTGACCGTGTGCCCAGGACTCCCGGGGCATCCGTATGAGGGAGGAGAGTTGTGAGTCAGGGGATCGATGGAGAGGTGAACCAGCCCCAGGAGGCCGTCCGCCCCCGGGCCGGGCAGGAGCCGGGGCCGGTCGACCCCGAGCAGTGGCCGGATGTGGCACGGGTGCCGGACGCACCGCTGCGGGCCCGGCTGTCCGAGGCGCTGCTGAACAGGGTCGCCCGGCGGCTGGGGCTCGGGGTGGAGCTGCCGGACGGGCCGGCGGTGGCCGGGTCGCCGGTGCTGAGGCTCAACCAGCCGCAGGCGTTCCACCGCAGGGTGGGGGCGGGCGGCCTGATCGGCTTCGGCGAGGCGTACCAGGCGGGCGACTGGGACGCGGACGACCTGGCCGGGGTGCTGACCGTGCTGGCCAGGTCGCCGCAGACGCTGGTGCCACCAGGGCTGCAGTGGCTGCGGCGGTTCTATGTGGCGGCCCAGCCCAAGGCGGAGCGCAACACCCCGGACGGCGCCCGGCGCAACATCCAGCGTCACTACGACCTGTCCAACGAGCTGTTCGCGCTCTTCCTGGACCGGTCGATGACCTACTCCTCGGCGCTCTTCGAGGAGGACGGCACCGCGGCCCCGGTGGCGAGCTGGGAGGTGCTGGAGGCCGCCCAGCACCGCAAGATCGACCAGTTGCTGGACCTGGCCGGTGTGGGGCCGGGCACCCGGCTGCTGGAGATCGGCTCCGGGTGGGGGGAGTTGGCGCTGCGCGCGGCCCGGCGCGGGGCGACCGTCCTCACCCTGACCCTCTCCCAGGAGCAGCGGCAGCTGGCCCGGGCCAAGCTGGAACAGGCCGGTGTGGCCGACAGGGTCGAGGTGCGGCTGCAGGACTACCGCGCGGTGGAGGGGGAGTTCGACGCGGTGGTGAGCGTGGAGATGATCGAGGCCGTGGGCGAGCGGTACTGGCCCGCGTACTTCTCCACCATCGACCGGGTGCTGGCGCCCGGCGGCCGGGTGGCCATCCAGGCGATCACCATGGCGCACGACCGGATGGAGGCCACCAAGGACACCTACACCTGGATCCACAAGTACATCTTCCCGGGCGGGATCATCCCGTCGGTGGAGGCGGTGGAGCGGGTGACCGCGGAGCACACCCGGCTGCGCCTGCTCGACCGGCGCCGCTTCGGACCGCACTACGCGGAGACGCTGCGGCTGTGGCGGGAGCGGTTCGACGCCCGGCGGGCGGAGGTGGCCGCGCTGGGCTTCGACGGTGTCTTCCGCCGGATGTGGGAGCTGTATCTGGCGTACTCCGAAGCCGGTTTCCGCACCGGCTACCTGGATGTGCAGCAGTTGCTGCTGGCCCGCGCCTGACCCTGCGGGCGGTGCGGGACGCGGGCTCGCCGGGCCGGTACGGACGGGCGCGCGGCACCCGGCCGGGCGGCGGACGGGGGCGCTGCGGCGCC
The DNA here is from genome assembly GCF_001418575.1 of Peterkaempfera griseoplana. Lineage (GTDB taxonomy): Bacteria > Actinomycetota > Actinomycetes > Streptomycetales > Streptomycetaceae > Peterkaempfera > Peterkaempfera griseoplana. Next base: position 4,091 of record NZ_LIQR01000140.1, on the reverse strand, counting down.
CCCGCCCGCCGCGTCCTGGCGTCCGGGGCGGGGCGGGTCAGCCGCCGGACTTGAGCTCGCCGAGCGACGGCACCTGGTTGGTGACGTCGGCGCCCGCGGACTTGCCGGCGTCCTTGACGCTGTCGATCACGCCCTGGAACTCACTGGCACCGGCCTCGGGGTCGCTGCCGTCGCGCATCTTGGTGATGCTGTGCTGAAGGGCAGCCACACCCGCGGTCAGCGGGACGATCGCCTTGGCGAGGGTGGGGTCACCCTTGGCCGCGGTGAGCGCCGCCTTCAGCCGGTTGTAGGTGAACGCGCCCGCCAGCCCCGCCTTGACCAGGGCGGTCTTGCGGCCACTGGCGCCCTTCTTGAACTTGCCCGCCTTGAAAGGCTTGTAGATCCACTGGTAGGTCGCGCCGGCCGCCAGTCCCGCATCGACCACGAACTTGGCCTTGGCGTGCTTCACCTTCTCCGCGCTGCTGGTCGGCGAGGGCGAGCCCGCGGCGGCGGGGTGGGCGGCGCTGCCCGTCGTCGACTTGTCGGAGCCGGAGCAGCCCGACACCAGCAGTGCCACCGCCAGCAGGGGGACGACGACGAACTTCGGCAGGTGACGCGATTCGCGCATGGTGCTCCTCCGTCTGCGGGCCGCCGTACGACGGGGTACGGCCGGCGGAGTGAAGGGTCAGGCCCTCACCCCCGCCCCAACCTCGCATCCGGTACCCGGGGCCGCGACCGGGCCGGGGCTTCCGGGTGATGCGCACCCATGAGCCGCCCGCGGCCGGGTAGGCGGCGTGGTACGAGGTGGCCTAAGGGCCCGTATCCGACTCACCGAGAGGCAACGTCCCAAGGACGTGTCCGAGACCGTGCAGCTGACCAAGACCTTCGACGGCATGCCGGGCACCACAGCGCTTGCCCGGCGTGCCGCCGCCGCGTTCATGCGCTCCGTGGCGGCCGTCACCGGCGGCTCCGGCGACGGGGGCGGCTCCGGCGACGGCGGCGCCGGGGCGGACACCCTGCTGCTGGTGGTCTCCGAGCTGGTCGCCAACGCCTGCCGGCACGCCCCCGGTCCCTGCTCGCTGCTGCTGCGCTGGCAACCGGGACGGGTGGAGGTCTCCGTCTTCGACCGCTGGGAGGCCGAGCCGGTGGCCCGGCAGCCGGATCTGCTCTCCGGCGCCGGGGGTTTCGGCTGGCCGCTGGTCACCCGGCTCGCGGAGAGCGTCCGGATCACCCACCCCGCCGAGGGGGGCAAGTGCATCCAGGTGGCGCTCTCCTGGTGAACCGGCGCCCGCCCGCCGGGTTCAGCGGTGCTGCGGCGCGGCGCCGGCGGGCGTGGCCCGGGGCCCCGCCAGGGCGGCGGCGAGCGCGGCATGGTTGTGGAAGTCGCGGGAGGCGGCGATGAGTCCGTCGCGGACCCGGAGGATCTGCACATTGTCCGTCTGGAACACCGGGCCTGCGGCCCCGGTCCGGACGCGGTAGCCGAACTCTGCGACGACCACCTCGGGGTCGTCCGTCAGACGCACCGTCACATCGTGGACGGTGAGGGAGAGCGGGCCGCCGGCGGCCGCGGCGAAGTGCGCCCTGACGGCCTCGCGGCCCTCCAGCCGGACCGGCTCGGGCAGTGCGAACGGCAGCTCCACCACCGCGTCCTCGGCGTAGAGGTCGGCGAGCCGCTCCCAGTCGCCGTCGGTGATCCCGCGGATCAGGCGCTCGAAGACGGTGCGCGGGTCGGCGGCCGGATGTGATGTCTGCACGGGTGCCTCCCGGGTCGACGGGACGCTCGGCGCCCCTACAATCGGAGTAGCAACTCCGATTGACAATACGGACTGGCTACTCCGCTTGTCCAGCGCCAGAGACCGAGGTTCCCGATGACTCCCGAGCCCGCCACCGCCGACGGCGGCAGGCCGCTGCGCGCCGACGCCCGGCGCAACCGCGCCCGGCTGCTGGCCGCGGCGGAGGCCGTCTTCACGGCCAAGGGCACCTCCGCGTCCACCGAGGAGGTCGCCCGCGAGGCCGGGGTCGGCATCGGCACCGTCTTCCGCCACTTCCCCACCAAGGAGGCGCTGCTGGAGGCCGTGTACGTGGCCAGGCTGGAGCGCTTCGCGGAGGACACCCGCCTCCTCTCCCTCGGGCGGCAGCCGGGCGAGGCGCTGTTCGCCTTCTTCAGCCGGGCGGTGGAGCAGTCCGCCGCCAAGAACGCCCTCGCCGACGCCCTCGCCGAGGCCGGGATCGACGTCCGGACCGCCTCCGAGGGCGTGGGCCGGAAGATCCAGGACCAGGTGGGCGCGCTGCTCGCCGCGGCCCAGCAGGCCGGCGCCGTCCGCGGCGACCTGGATCTGCCGGCCCTGCTGGCCCTGCTGGTCGGCGCCTCGCACGCCGCGCACTACGCGGGCGACGACCCCGACGTCCGCAGGCGCACCCTCGCCGTGGTGCTGGACGGGCTGCGGGCCCAGGTGTCCTGACGTCACGTCAGGTGCGTGCGGGGACTCAGGCGGTGACCGTGAAGCCGTGCGCGGCACCCAGCCTGGTCAGGCTGGCCCGGCCGGGGATGCCGTCCGCCGCCGTACCGGTGTAGCCGTAGCGCCGCTGCAGCGCCGCATAGGCGATCACCGTACGGGAACCGAAGCTGCCGTCCACCCACTGCGCCGCCAGCAGGCCCTCGGCCCGCAGCGCCCGCTCCACCACCAGCACTTCGGCACGGTGGGTCGTGTGCCCCTGCGCCGCCGACGGATCCCGCCGGGCCGCTGCCACCACATGGGCCAGGCTCACCGACTCCCCGTCCGATCCGCCCAGGATCTCCCCCGCCCGGGCGATCACCGCCGGCCGCTGCGCCTTGCGCAGCGCGCCGGGGCAGCCGGGGTGGTTGCCCCAGGCCGCACCGCCGACGCCGTGGTACGTGAAGCCGTGCCGGGTGGTGGAGTCGACCACCTCCAGCGGCCAGCCGAACTCCGAGTGGCCCCAGGCGTAGATGTGCGCCACCGCCTCCACCTGGGCGTCGGTCAGCGCGGTGTCCGGGTGCCCCTCGGTCTCCACCGAGGCGTAGTAGGGGTTGCCCGCGGCCTGCGCCCAGGCGTAGTCGACACCGGTGTCGCAGTACTGCTCGACATGGCCGTCACGACGCACCCAGAAGTCGCTGCTCGCCTGCGACGCGGGGGTGTTGAACCAGCCGTACGGGCTGCCCGTGTCGTCCTGCACATGGAGCACCAACCCGCGACGCTCACGCACCCCGTCATGGTGGACGTTGACGACGGGGCGGTACCGCGCCCCCGGCATACGGGCCATGTCCGATCCCTTCGCATGGTGCTCGCCGGGGCGCCGGGCACCGGCCCGGCACACTCTCAACCCTTCCCCGCCGCAGGCCGCGCGGATCGGCGCCCGGAGGCATGCGGTCAGCACACGATCCGTCTGCACGCCCCCCGGAGCGCCGGGAGCGGAGACCCGCCGACGGGTGCGGCGGTGTGCGGCGCAGCCGGCCGGATCAGGGCTGGTAGCGGTATCCGAGACCAGGTTCGGTGACCAGGTGGCGCGGCCGGGCGGGGTCCCTTTCGAGCTTGTGGCGCAGCGTGGAGAAGTAGACCCGCAAGTAGTTGCCCTTGTCCTCGCTGTCCGGGCCCCAGACCTCATGGAGGATCCGCCGACCGGTGACCAGCCGGCCCGGGTGACGCAGCAGCAGCCCGAGGATGGCCCACTCGGTGGGGGTGAGCCGCACGGGCCGCGCTCCTGCGGGCCCTTCGGGGGTCCCGGCGAGGGGGCGGACGGTACAGGCCGCGAGGTCGACGACATGGTCGCCGATGACCGCCCTGGCGGGAGCCTCCTCCGCGGTGGCGGTGGCGGTGGCGGTGGAGGGGCGGCGCAGCGCCGCGCGCAGCCGGGCGAGGAGCTCGTCCATGGAGAAGGGTTTGACGACGTAGTCGTCGGCGCCGGCGTCCAGCGCCCGGATCTTGCGCCGGGGGTCTCCGTCCCCGGACAGGACGATGATCGGGACGGCGCTCCAGCCTCTCAGCCCATGGATGATGTCGAGCCCGTCGAGGTCGGGGAGGCCGAGGTCGAGGATGACGGCGTCCGGGTGGGTCCGGGCGGCCGACTCCAGGGCGGCGCTGCCGGTGGCGGCC
>NZ_LIQR01000014.1 GCF_001418575.1 Peterkaempfera griseoplana | reverse complement strand
GACCGTGCTCACCGCCTTCGGCGAGGGACGCGAGGAGCTTGCGCTGACCGCCGTCGCCGAGGCCACCGGCCTCGCCCGCGCCACCGCCCGGCGCTCGCTGATCACCCTTGCCCACCTGGGCTATGTCACTTCCAGCGGGAGGCTCTTCCGGCTCACCCCGCACGTCCTGGAACTCGGCTACGCCCGGCTCTCCCGCCTGACGCTCCCTCAGATCGCCCAGCCCCATCTGGCCGAGCTGGTGGAGCGGGTGCACGACTCCGCCTCGATGGCCGTACTCGCCGGCGACCAGATCCAGTACGTGGCAAGGGTCCCGACCGTCCGGATCATGAGCGTCAACATCACCGTCGGCACCCGCTTCCCCGCCTACGCCACCGCGATGGGCCGGGTGCTGCTCGCCGCACTGCCCGCCGGGGAACGCGCCGCCCTCCTGACGCACACCGCACCCCGGCCGCTCACCCGCTCCACCGTCACCGGCTCCGGCGAGCTGCTGGCGATCCTCGACCGGGTCGCAGCGGACGGCCACGCCCTCGTCAGCGAAGAACTCGAGGAAGGCCTGAGGGCGATCGCGGTCCCGATCCGCGACAGGCGCGGCGAAGTGGTCGCGGCCGTCAATGTCTCCATGCACGCCAGCCGTCGCACGGAGGAGCAGTCCCGTGCCGAGCTGCTGCCACCCCTGCGTGAGACCGCCGCCCGGATCGAGGCCGACCTGCAGGTCGCGGGACGCTGCGCCCGGATCCCGGCGGCATGAGGCATCAGCAGGGGCCGGGAGGCGGCGTGAGCAGAGCGGTGCACCGGCGGCGGGAAGCACCAGGCCCGGGCCGACAGGGCCCGGGCCTGCGGCGTACCGGCGGGGGTCAGAGCGCGAGCACACCGCGCAGGAACGTCACCGCCTGGTCGATGGCGGCCTGCGCGGCAGGGGTGCCCCGCAGCGCGTTGAGCATGACGAAGTCATGGATGATCCCCTGGTAGCGGACGGCGGTCACCGGCACGCCCGCGGCCCGCAGCTTGTTCGCATAGGCCTCGCCCTCGTCGCGCAGCACATCGGCCTCGGCGGTGATCACCAGCGCCGGGGGCAGCCCGGCCAGCTGCTCGGTCGTGGCGCGCAGCGGCGAGGCGGTGATCTCGGCCCGTTCGGCCTCGGAGGTCGTGTACTGGTCCCAGAACCACTGCATGCCGTCGCGGCGCAGGAAGTATCCGGTGGCGAAGGCCCGGTAGGACTCGGTGTCGAAGGACGCGTCGGTGACGGGATAGAAGAGGACCTGGCCGGCCAACTGCACGTCCCCGCGCTCCTTGGCGGTCAGGGTCAGCGAGGCGGCCATGTTGCCGCCGACCGAGTCGCCGGCCACGGCCAGACGCGAGGAGTCCAGGCCGTGCTCGGCGCCGTGGGCGGTGATCCACTCGGCGACGGCGTAGTTCTCCTGGATGGCCACCGGGTACCGGGCTTCGGGAGACAGGCTGTAGTTCGGCAGGACGACGGCGGCGTCGGCGCCGAGCGCCAGTTCGCGGGCGAGCCGGCCGTGGGTGTGGTCGTTGCCGAACACCCAGCCAGCGCCGTGGATGTAGAGCACGACCGGCAGGGGGCCGGTGGAGCCGGCGGGCCGGAAGACGGTCACCGCGACCTGCCCGGACGGGCCGCCGGGCACGGTGAGGGTCTCACGGGTGGTGCCCGGGACCTCCACCTCCGGGCTCTGTGCGTCGTCGACGGCCTTGCGGCCGTCGACCGGCCCGAGGTCGAACAGGTAGGGCGGGTTGGCGGTCGCGTCGGCGAACGCCCGGGCGGCGGTCTCAAGAAGGGGATCGGTCATGCGGCCCAGCCTGCTGGGCGACGCGTGGCATCACATCCCGGAAACCCCGTAGTCTGCACCGCACCTGCCACCCGAGTCTTTGAGCGAGCACCCCAGCTTGTAGGAGTATGGCCTGGTGATCATCCGGGGACGAGACCAGGAGCTGGCCCTGCTCGACGGGCTGCTGGATCGGGCACGTCAGGGTCTGTCGGGGGTCCTCGTCCTTCGCGGCGCCGCGGGCTACGGCAAGACGGCGCTGCTCGGCCATGCCGCCGCCGCTGCGGGCGGCCTGCGCGTGACCGAGGTCTCGGGGGTGGAGTCGGAACAGGAGCTGGGCTTCGCCGCGCTGCACCGGCTGGTACTGCCGTTCCTTGACGGTCTGTCGACGCTTCCCCAGCCGCAGCGCGAAGCGCTGCAGACCGCTTTCGGGCTCACCGCGGCACCGGCCGCCGATCGGTTCCTGGTCAGCCTGAGTGCGCTGACCCTTCTGTCGGCCGGCGCCGCCGGGAGCGGTCTGGTGGTCGTCTGCGACGACGCCCAGTGGCTGGACCGGGAGTCCCTCGAGGTCCTGGCCTTCGTGGCCCGGCGCCTGGTGGCCGAAGGGGTGGTGATGCTGTTCGCCGTCCGCGACGACCATGTCCAGGAGGCGGCCTCACCACTGGACGGGATGCCCGAACTCCTGGTAGGAGCCGTCCCCGACGATGCCGCGCGCGCCATGTTGGCCGACCAGGCCGACAACGTCCTGGATCGTGTCATCGCCGAGCGGATCGTGTCCGAAGCCGCGGGCAACCCCCTGGCGATCCGTGAGCTGGCCCGCGGTATCGCCGCCGGGGACATCGCCTTCGGCGGCGAGCCCATGCCGCTGGACCGGCGGCTGGAAGCCCGCTTCCGCCGCCAGATGATGTCCTGCGACCCGCTGGTCCGCAGCGTGCTGCTGGTCGCGTCGGCCGACAACACCGGTGACCTGCGCCTGGTGGGCCGGGCTGCCGCGGCGTTGACGGGACGGCCGGCCGAGGAGATCGCCGGCGCCCTGGACGCGGCCGAACGTGACGCCTTCGTGACCATCACCAGCGGTGGACGCCTGCTCTTCCGTCACCCCCTGATCCGCTCGGCGGTCCACAACGGTGCCGCCGGTGCCGAGCGCCGCGCCGTACACGCCGCCCTGGCCGCCGCCACCGACGCGACCACCGATCCGGACCGCCTGGCCTGGCACCTGGCCTCGGCCTCCCCCGGCCCGGACCCCGCCGTGGCCGACGAGCTGGCCGCCCGCTCGGAGCGCGCCCGCGAACGCGGTGGCCACCTGGCCCAGGCCGCGATGCTGCACCGCGCGGCGGAACTGACCCCCGATCCGTCCCTCCGTGCCGGCAGGCTGCTGATGGCCTGCGGCGCCGCCTTGGTCGGCGGCGCGCCGCACCGCGGGGAACAGCTGCTGAACCAGCTCGGTCCCGATCTCGATCCGCCGGTCCTGCGTGCACACGCCCTGCGCCTCCGCGGCCTGATCGACATGATGCTGAGCCGCCCCGGCGCGGTGGGAACCCTCCTGGAGGCCGCGCGCGTCCTGGGCGAGTACGACGTCCAGGCATCACGCGAGGCCTACCTGGAAGCGATCGACGCCGCCGCGGTCGCGCCCCGCATCGGTGAAGGACGGACCGCGCTGCAGGTCGCGGCCGCTGCCCTGTCCGCTTCCCCGGCTCCCCTCGACGAAGCCCGGCCGGAGGTCGGCGACCTCCTGCTCACCGCGTACGCGACACTCATCGCACAGGGCTACTCGCAGGCCACCCCCCATCTGCGCCGTGCGGTCGCCGCGCTCACCGAGCCGGGTGCCGAGTACGCCGGAGCCGCCCGCTGGAGCCTCATCGGCATGACCGCCGCGGTGGACCTGTGGGACGTGGACTCCCTGGGCTCCTGCGCGCGGCGGTACGCCAGGGCCGCGCGGAACCAGGGTGCACTTCGCATGCTGCAGGTGGCCCTGGCAGGACACGCCACGTGGGCCCTGGTCCGTGGGGAGTTCGACCTGGCAACCGACCTGTACGCCGAGTTCGTCGACGCGGCCGAAGCCACCGGCGCCGACATGCACTTCGCGCGGGCCAGCGACGTGCTGCTGCACGCCTGGCGAGGCGACACCGAACTGACCCGGGCCAAGGCTGCCGTACACGACGGGCCCGGCGCCGACGTCCCCGGCGGCCTGCAGGTCCAGCTCTCCCGCGCCGCCGTGGCCGTCCTGGAGATCGGACACCGCCGCTACGCCGAGGCGCAGACCGCGGCCGCCGCCGTCCACGCCGAGGACCCGCCGTTCTTCGGCGGCCTGGCCCTTCCGGATCTCGTGGAGGCCGCGGTGCGCAACGACGACCGGGCCACCGCCGCCAAGGCCTTGGCGCGGCTGTCCGAGCGAGCCACATCCAGCGGCACACCGTGGGCGCTCTCGGTGCTGGCCCGCTCCCGGGCCCTGCTCGCCGACGGGCCCGAGGCCGAGGCACTGTTCGAACAGGCCCTGTCCCTCCTCGACGGCACCGGTCTCAGCCCGGAGCGGGCCCGCACCCAGCTGCTGTTCGGGGAGTGGCTGCGCCGCGAGCGGCGCCGTCAGGACGCCCGCGAACAGCTGCGCGCCGCCCACACCGCCTTCACCGGGCTCGGCGCCGCCGCCTTCACCGAACGCGCCCGGATCGAGCTGGCAGCCACCGGCGAGACCGCCCGGACCCGTACCCCGGACACCACCTTCCACCTCACCGCGCAGGAGGCCCGGGTGGCCCGCATGGCGGCCGCCGGGGCCACCAATCCCGAGATCGCCACAGCGTTGTTCATCAGCCAGAGCACCGTCGAGTACCACCTGCGCAAGGTCTTCCGGAAAACCGGCCTCACCACGCGACGCAAACTTGCCACGGTCGTCGGCGGCATGGACCGGGCCGAGACCCTCTGACGGGATTCCGCTGCGGGCGGGCCCGTCCATGGGGCGACGCGCAAGGGCGGGGCGGTTCTGCGGTCCCGCCGGCCTGCGTCACCGCACTGATCCACACCCGCGCCTGGCCGGGCCGGGGTGCGTTCGCGGCTGTGGGCAGAGGTGGGAGTCCTGCGCCGTACCCGTCACCTGCTGCCCGCTGCGCGGTTGCCCCCTTGCCGTGCGCGCTGCCGTTCGTATGGAGCGGCGGTCGGAGGATTCCGAGGGCACGCGTACCCGACTCGTCTCGGCACCCGACGTCAGACCTTCCGGATCCGGTCGGCGATCTCCGGCCTCGCCACGAACCCGGCCGCCCTGTACGTCGCGACGCCGCCGACGTTGGAGCTCGGCGTGCACACGCGCACGCTCGACGAGCCCATCTCCCGCAGTGCGGCCGCCCCTGCGACGGTGATCGCCCGGCCGTAGCCGCGCCCGCGGTGGTCCGCGTGGACGCCCATCGGCTCGACAAGTCCCGGCTTCCCCGGACCGGCCGACCAGACCGTCACCACGGCCACGGGCCTGCCCTGGTCGTCATAGGCACCCAGGCATCGGGCGTCGGCGTGGAACGGTCCCGCGGACATCTCGTGCCGGTACGCGCGCGTGGGCCTCGTGGTATTGAACGCGGACCGCAGGACGTCGGCGAAGTCCTGTGCCTGCTCCAGGCCGATCGCCTCGATGCGCGCGCCGGGGTCCTCCACCGCTCCGGAGAGTTCACGGAAGAGCGGCGTCCACGGCTCGCCGCCACCCCACCCCTCGTCGGTCAACAGGTCGTGGAGCAGCAGGCCCCGCGGCGCCTCGACGGACACGGCTCCCTCCGGCAGCACGCCGCGCTCAGGCAGCGACAGGTCCTCGACGAGCCGCCGCGCCAAGTCCTCGTCCCGGAAGGCGTCGGGAGCGACCGTCATCCGCACGACCGTGGGCGAATCCACCATCCCGACAGCGAGGATCCGTCCGTCCCGGCTCCAGGTCCGGACCGCCGCGGCCGTCTCGGCCGTTCCGAACCGGTAGTTCCAGCCGATGTCCCCGGGATGCAGCTGCATCGGCGCCTCGTCGTGCTGCCACTCCCGCAGCGCCGTCATGGCGTCACGGACCTGGTCGGCGGTCGGTGTACTCAGCGCAATCGTCACAGCCGCGATCCGACACCCCGTCTGCAAGGCATGCAACCGATTATCCGACCGAGCGCTCCAGGTCGATGGTGGAGGGCAGCCGGGGCGGCCACACCCCCGGCGCTGAACAGCACCGCTCATGGCGCTGAGCCGCACCGTCACGCCCGGCTGGAGATGGGTGTCCACCCGGGCCGGCCACGCCTCGCCCGGGGCGTACGGAGTGCGCGGTCCCCACGGCTCGGCGATCCGGTCCACGGACGACTCCACGGCGCACCTCCAGCAGGAACGGCAAGCCCGAGCCGCCTGCCCGGCGAACGCCGACGGACACCCGCAGGCCACCGGGGAGGGCCGCGACCCTCCGGAGGGAAACCGACGACCCGGCAGGCGGACAGCCGCACGACCGACCGGGCGGTCCCCGGCTAGGAGGCAGGTGAGTCCGGGAGGAGCCGCCGGACGCTCGTGGCGATCCGGTCGAGGTCGACGTCGGCCGCGAGGGTGGCCTCGTCGGGGCGCTCGGCGATCGGTTCCCGTACGCCGAGCAGGGCCTGCACCAGTCCGGGGTAGACCGTCCGGCCGACGAGGGTCTCGGCGGCCTCCCGCGCCTCCTCCTGCGTCAGACCCCAGGTGCGGGAGACGTAGGCGCCGATCCGCTCCATCGGGGCCTCGAAGACCGCCTCGTAGTAACCGGACGCGATCTCGGGCACCCGCTCGGCCTCCGCGATCCCCATCCGCAGCGTACGCAGGGACGAGGACCACAGCAGCAGCTGCAGCAGCCGCCCGCAGTAGCGCACGAGGGCGTCGGCCGGATCGGGCCGTCCCGCGGTGACGTAGTCCTCCGGCGAGCCCAGACGGTCGAGGTAGAGCTCACGCACCAGGGCGACCACCCCTGAGAACAGGGCGTCCTTGCTGGGGAAGTGGGCGTAGAGCGAGCGCTTGGAGGTCTCGGCCCGCTGGGCGACAACGTCCATGGAGGTGCGCTCGAAGCCGGCTTCGAGGAACACGTCCTTCGCGGTCCACAGGATGTGCTCGCGGAGCTTCTCGCCTCGTCGCGCCGTCATGGTGGCACTCTCCATAAGTAAACGGTACAGTCGAGTTTACATCGTACTCCACGGAGGACACCCATGATCGTCGTCACCGCACCCACCGCCAAGAGCGGCCGCCATGTCGTCGAGCAGCTGCTGGACGCCGGCGAGCCCGTCCGGGTCGTCGTCCGCGACTCCCGGCGGCTCTCCCCCACCGTCCGCGACCGCGTCGAGGTCGTGGAGGGTTCCCATCGTGACGCCGCAGTGGTCGACAAGGCGTTCGCCGGCGCCGACGCGGTGTTCTGGCTGATGCCCAACGACCTCCGCGCCCCCGACGTGATGACCTCCTACGTGGAGGGCAGCAGGCCCGGTGTGGAGGCCGTCGCCGCGCACGGCGTCCGCCATGTCGTCGGGGTGTCGGCGCTGGGCCGGGGAACGGCCGTCGCCGGCCGAGCCGGCAATGTCACCGCCTCGCTGGCGATGGACGACCTGTTCGCCGCGGTCACCAACTACCGCGCGCTCGCCAACCCGGGCTTCATGGACAACACACTGCGCGACATCCGCACGATCCTGAGCGACGGCGTGATCTCCGGGCCCCTCGCGCCCGACCACAAGCTGCCGCTGGTGGCCACCCGCGACATCGCAGGCGCCGCCGCCCGCCTGCTGCTCGACCGCAGCTGGACCGGGTCCGCCGAGGTCCCGCTGCTCGGCCCGGAGGACCTGTCGGGCAACGACATGGCCGCCGTCATCACCGAGGTGCTCGGCATCCCGGTGCGCTACGCGCAGGTCGGGCCCGCGTCGCTGGAGGCCGCCATGCTCTCCTTCGGCGCGTCGCCCGGCATAGCCCGGGCGATGGCCGACATGGCGACGGCCAAGATCGACGGCCTCGACGAGGGCGTCGCCCGCACCACCGGGAACAGCACGCCGACCACCTTCCGCCAGTGGTGCACGGAGGTGCTCCGACCCGCCGTCGACGCCGCCCGCTCCGACCGCACCACCGGCACTCCGAGCTGAGGAGACCCCGAGGCCGACCGGAGAGAACCGGCGCACGACCACGCCGCCGCGATCACCGCTCGACCTGTTCCGGCACGCCGGCCACACCTCGCCCCGGGCCCCCTGACCTGCAGACAGCGCACATGAGGGACCGGCGCCCGCCGGCGGCTGGGGAACATCGCGACTCCTGAATGCTGGGGTGGGTTCAGGGTGTGCGTGCGGAGGTCGGGTCGGTGGCGGGGTGGCCGGCCCGGTCCGGACGCCCCGTCGTGCGGCGGGCGTGGTCGTCGGCCAGCAGGAGGTAGCTGCCGGCGGTCCAGGTGTAGGCGCGGTCGCGCAGGCCCTCGCCGGTGAGGGCGTCGAAGTTCTCGGCGAAGCCGGAGCGCTCGCACAGGCGGCGGAAGCGGGAGCTGACGGTGTCGGCGAGGTCGGTGTGGCCGGCGCGGCGCAGGCCGTCCTCGATCAGGACGGTGGACGGGGCCCAGACGGGGCCGCGCCAGTAGCCGTCCGCCTCGTAGTGGGGTGAGTCGGGGTGCTCGGTGGCCAGGCCGTGCTCGGTCAGATGGGCGGCGACGCCCTCGGCGAGCCTGGCGCTCACGTCACCGGGGAGCAGGTCGCCGAGGACCACGGGCATCAGGTCGAGGAGGCTGCGGCTGCTGGAAGTACGGCCGGTGTGCGGCGAGCGGGCGAGGAACCGCTCTCCGTCCCAGAGCTGCTCCAGCAGGGCGTCCAGCACCGCCGTGGCGGTCGCCGCGTGTCCGTCGGCCTCCCGGACGTGACCCAACTCGGCCGCCATGCCGCTGAGTTCGCGCAGCTGCAGCACCAGGAACGCAGCCAGGTCGGCAGTGATCAGCACGCGGCCGGGGTCGAAGACGGTGGCGTTGTCCCAGCCGCTGTCGTTGCCGTGCTGGTAGTGCGGCAGCACCTGCCCGGGGGCACGGCGGCTGTCGAGCCAGAACCCGGTCCAGCGCTTCAGACGCCCATAGGCGGCCTCGAGCCGGTCGGCGGTCAGGGGCTCGGGCAGGCGTTCGCGCAGACGGCGCAGGGCCCAGCCGTGAATGGGGGGCTTGACGAAGTTGTAGAGGACCTCGGAGTGGGTGACGGAGTCGGGCAGCGCGCCGGTCTCGTCCTGGTGGTCGAAGGTCAGCTGGTACTGGTCCCAGGCCAGTTCGGGCGCGGCACGCGCGAGGGCGAGGGCGTTGAAGCAGTGGTCCCAGCTCCAGACCTTGTCCATCCAGTGCTTGGACATCAGCACGGCCGGGCGGCGCAGGTATCCCTGGGGGCGGACGGTCGCCGACCACAGCACATAGGCGGCGAGGCCGGCGGCGGGCGCGCTGCCGGCCACAGGAGCGGTCAGCTCCCCGGAGAAGTCCCGGAAGCCGCGGCGGGCCCGGTCGGCGCGGGCGGTGAAGTCGCTGTCCGTGGTGAAGGGGAGGCGGGCGCTGTCCATCTCCTCAAGGACCGCCTCCCAGACCGGGGTGCCGGCGAGGGTGATCCGGCGGGGGGTGTCGGCCAGGCCTTCGGCGCCGGTGACATCGGCTGCCGCGCCCTGCAGGAGGGTGATCCGGTAGCGCCGGCCGGTCTCGTAGGAGCTGAACTGGTAGGAGCCGTCCACCGGGTCCTGGTAGAGATAACTGCCCGTGAACGGGGTGAGGCGGTCGTCGGCGGGGGTGACGGCCAGGTTCAGGCCCGTCCCCCGCAGACGGAGGGTGTCCGGGTTCTCGTAGGTGATCTCGATACGGCCCCCGTCGGCCTCCAGGACCAGCAGGCCGGGAACGGCGTGCCGCGAGGCGTCCGCGCGGTCGCCGGTGTCCGGGATCCGGGGGACCAGCCGCAGGACGGGGTGCATGCCGTTCTTGTGGGAGACCAGATGCAGGTCCCGGGAGCGGGTGTGCAGGGCGGTGACCGGTGACAGGTTGAACCAGGACCCGGAGCAGCTGAACGGTATCTCCTCCAGGTCGAAGGCAGGGCCGTGGTGGGAATCGGTCAAGGCGGTGCTCACTTCGTGTCGTAGGTTGCTGCGGGACCGGGGCGGCACAGGGGGTCAGTCCTTGACCGCTCCGGTGGTGACGCCGGCCGCGACATAGCGCTGGGCGAGGACGAGGATGAGGGCCGCGGGAATCGAGGCCACGACGGCGGTCGCCATGATGGCGTTCCACTGCTGGTTGTTGTTGCCGATGTAGTGGTAGATGCCGAGCGTGATCGGCTGGTGCGCGCCGCCGTTGTCCAGGGTGCTGGCGAAGACGAAGTCGGACCACGACCAGAGGAACGTGAACAGTGACACGGTGACGACGGCGTTGCGGCTCATCGGCAGCACCACGGACCGGAAGGTGCGCAGCGGCCCGGCTCCGTCGACCTGGACGGCCTGCAGGAGTTCGCCGGGGATGCCGGACATGAACGCGGTGAAGACGAGCACGGCGAACGGGACCGCGAGGGTGGAGTCGGCGACGACCAGGCCGGGCACGGAGTCGAGGAAGCCGAGGCTGAGGTAGACGGCGTAGAAGCCCATCGCCATGATGATGCCGGGGATCATCTGGGCCACCAGCATGGCGAAGCTCAGCAGCCCGCCGCCCCGGGGCCGCAGCTTCGCCAGCGCGAACCCGGCCGGAGCGGCCAGTGCCACGGTGAGCACGACGGTCCCCAGTCCGATCAGCAGGCTCGTGGCGAGGTACGGGAGCTGCTGGTCCAGGACGAGCCGGTACCCGGCGAGCGTGCCGTGCAGCGGCAGCAGGTCCGGCGGGGTCCTGCGCATGTTCTGGTCACGGGTCAGTGAGACGTTGACCATCCAGTAGACCGGGAACAGCATGCCCGCGGTGAAGGCCGTGCCCAAGGCGGTCTTCCACCACACGCGGTTCCGGGGCCGGCGCCGCACGGGGGCGGTGAGCGTGCTCATGAGGCGTACTGCTTTCGCTGGACGCGGATGTGGATCAGGCCGAAGACCAGGGCGATCAGGACCAGCAGGTTGCCGACGGCGGCGCCGGGGCCGAACCGGGGCAGCAGGTTGCCGAATCCGAGCCGGTAGGACCAGGTGGCGAAGGTGGTCGACGAGTCACTGGGACCGCCCTTGGTCATGATCCAGATGATGTCGAAGACCTTGAGCGTGTAGACCAGCCCGAGCAGCAGCGTGATCGCCGAGACCGGGCGCAGCAGCGGGAAGGTGATCCGCCAGAACCGCTGCCAGGCACCGGCCCCGTCGAGGGCGGCCGCCTCGTGGAGGGAGTCGGGGACCGCCTGCAGCCCGCTGTACAGGACGACGAGGTTGAACGGCACGCCGATCCAGATGTTGGCCACGATCACGGCGACCAGGGACCAGGTGGGCGAGGTCAGCCAGTTGACCCCGCCCAGCCCGACGCCGCGCAGGGCGGCGTTGACGATGCCGGACTCGCTGTTGAGCATCCAGGACCAGGTGGACGCGGACACGATCAGCGGCAGCAGCCACGGCACCAGGAACAACGCCCGCAGGGTGGCCGACAGGGGGAAGTGCTGGGTGAAGAAGACCGCCAGTGCCAGGCCGATGCTGTACTGGGACAGCAGCGACACCGCGGTGAAGATCACGGTGTGGGCCAGCGCCGGCCAGAACGTCGGGTCGTGGAGCACGTCGGCGTAGTTCTGCACTCCCGTGAACGGTGCGTCGCCCTGCACGAAGGAGCGCACGGTGTAGTCGCGCAGGGACAGGTCGAGGTTGCGGTACAGCGGGTAGGCGTAGAACGCGGCCAGGTAGAGCACGACCGGGGCCAGGAACCCCCAGGCGGTCCACTGCTGGGCGCGGCGCCTGCGGCGGCGTTCGGCCGCCCCCGAGGCGACGGGGACGGGGGCGGCGACCGTTCCGCGCCCGGTCTCTGCGGGCAGCGCCTGCGCCATGCGGGCGGTGTCGTCCATCAGCACGGCTCCTTCGTCGGGCAGGCTCGCGGCGGCGGAGCGCCGAACGGCCCGGGGGTTGCGGGCTGCTTACCTGCCGGCGGCGGCCTGCGCCGCGTCCAGGGCGTCCTTGGGCGACTTGGATCCGGTCAGTGCCGCCTGGACGGCGCCCCACAACTGCTCGGAGATCTTGGGATACCTGGTGCCCAGGTTGTCGCTCGTACGGCCCTTGGCGGCGCCGACGGCCTGCACCCAGACGGCCAGGCCGGCGTCGGCGGAGACCTGTTGGTCCTGCACGGTCCTGGTGGGCGCGACATAGGAGAGGGTGGTGTCGGTGGCAAGCAGGTTCTGCGCGCTGGTCAGGCAGGACACCAGCTTGTCACTGGTGGCGTAACGCCCCTTGTCGCCCTGCACGGGCACGGTGACGAATTCACCGCCGGTGGGGGCGGCCGCGGTGCCGCCGCCGGCCGCCGGGATGGGCAGGATCCCGTAGTCGAAACCGGCCTTCTTGGCGTTCGCCAGCTGCCAGGTGCCGTTCTCGGCGAAGGCGTACTGGCCGGTGGCGAACTCCTGCCAACTGGTGGTCTGGGTGTTGTTGATGACCGAGTTCGGCGCGTAGCCGTTCCCCAGCCAGTCATGCCACAGGGTCACCGCGGAGACCGCCTGCGCGGAGGACAGGTCGGTGAGCTGCGCACCGGACCCCCAGAACCAGGGCAGGAACTGGAAGCTGCCCTCCTCGGTTCCGATCGCGGAGAAGGTGATGCCCTTCTTGCCCGCCGCCTTCACCTTCGCCAGCGCGGCCGTCAGCGACGCCCAGTCCTTCACGGACGCGGGGTCCACCCCGGCTGCCTTGAGCACGCTCTTGTTGTAGTAGAGCGCCAGGGTGTTGGCGCCGATGGGCGTGCCGTAGGTCTTGCCGCCGCTCTGACCGGCGGCGAGCAGGTTGGGCGCGACCTGTGAGGTGTCGACCTTGTTGTCCTCGGTGGTGGTCAGCACGCCCGCGTCGGCCAGGGTGGAGACCACCGGGTTGTCGACGATGAGCACGTCCGGGGAGTTGCCCTGCTGGGCCGCGAGCAGCGTCCTGGTGGTCAGGTCGGTGGTGTCGAAGGCGGTCCGCTTGACGGTCACACCGGCCTGCGTACCGCAGCCGTCGAGCAGCTTGGCCCACGCCGAGCCCGCGTCGAACTGCGGGTACGGGTCCCAGACGGTGTACGTCCCCTTGGCTGCCGCGCCCGAGGACGCCGAGGACCCCGAGGACGCCGACCCCGACGAGCCGCACGCCGCGACGGCGGAGGCGATGACCACGATCGCGAGAGAGGTGAGACCCCATCTGCGGGTGCTGGTTCCGTTCATGGCACATGTCCCTTTCCCACCTGCGTCGTCGCAGGGCCTGAGGGTGCGAGCCGAGACTCGTCAACGCGCGGAGAAGTCGAACCGGTTCGGCGAACCGGTTCGACTGGGAACCTAGGGCTCCGGGGTGACATCGTCAACACCCTTGCAACACCGGAGAAATGAGACCATGACAGATCGCCGGGGACGAGCATCGCATCACAGGAGGCGCTTGGAGGATCGCGGATGATGCGGCTATGGTCGAACCGGTTCGTCTACCGTAGGATGACCACCACTGGGCGGCGCGCAGGGAGTGGGATGAACATCGGGGAAATCGCCCGTCGGGCGGGGGTCTCCCGCAGCACGGTCTCCTACGCGCTGAGCGGGAAACGGCAGGTCTCGGCCGGCACCCGCAAGCGCATCATGGAGGTGATCGACGAGCTCGGCTACCGTCCCAACGCCTCGGCGCGCGCCCTGGCCGAGGGCCGCACCCGCACGATCGGTCTGGTCATCCCACCGGCCAGCAATCGCCTGACCCATATGCAACTCGACTTCGTCGCAAGCGTCGTGGAGGTCGCGGCCCAGGCCGACCTGGATGTGCTGCTGTCCCCCTCCGGAGGGGACCACGACCGCTCCTTCGAGCGCCTGGTCTCCGAGAGCCGGGTGGACGGGGTGATCCTGATGGAGATCCGCATCGAGGACGCCCGCGTCAGCCGCCTGCGCAAGGCCCGGATGCCCTTCGTCGGCATCGGCCATCCTTCGCAGGACGAGCAGCTGTGCTGGGTCGACGTCGACTACGCCGGGCTGATCGACCACTGTGTGCACCACCTGGCCGACCTCGGCCACCGGCACGTCGCCCTCCTCAACCGTTCGCCCGAACTGGTCGCCTCCGGCTACGGCCCGGGACACCGCGCCCGGGCCGGATTCATGCAGGCCGTCGAGGAACGCGGCCTCACCGGCCTCGAACTGCTCTGCGGCGACGACGCCCGCTCCGGCCAGGAGTGCATCGCCGAACTGCTGCGGAGCCACCCCGAGGTCACGGCGCTGGCCACCGTCAACGAGGCGGCCCTGCCCGGGGTGCAGCGGGCGCTGGCCGAAGCCGACCGACACATACCGCGCGACTTCTCGATCAGCGGAGTGGTGGCCGACCAGTGGGCCGAGGACTTCCGTCCGGCCCTGACCGCCGCCGACGTACCGGCGGCCACGATGGCCGCGCAGGCCATGTCTCTGCTCATCGACCGGATCAAGGATCCGGCGACCCCTGCGCAGCACCTCCTGATGAGCCCGCCGATCACCCTGCGGAGCAGTACGGCAGCGGCCCCGCCCCCGGGCTCCGCCGATGCGACCCCGTCGGCCGACGGCTGACGAGCTGTGCCCGGAACGGCCGCCGAGGCGAACCGTTGAGGGCCGGCCGGACATCCTCCGCGCAGCCTCGGGGGAGGCGGTCTCGCCGCGCCTCACCGCAGCCTCGGCCCCGCAGCCGAGCAGGCCCACGGCCGCTCCGGCCTTGTGGCCCGCTGCGGCGCCGCCGCCCGCACGACCTCCCCGGGCCCGTCCGCCGGTTCCGGCGCTCCCGGGCCCCGGCTGGGATCCGCAGGCAGGTTCAGGCGTCGCTGGGACCGGGGATCCAGCCGATGCGCTGGGCCCAGGCGTCGGCGCACCGGATGACGTCCCAGACGAAGGCGTCCTTCGCCCGGACGTAGCCGGCCCGGTCGTCACGGAACGTGGCGGCACAGCGCTGCTTGGCTGCGGCGTACTCGGTCGCGGCCGAGGGGTGGCAGCGCAGGTAGTCGCGGAACAGCAGGGGGAACTGCTGAGAGAAGGTCCCCAGCTGCCGCACATGCACATGCATCCGGCGCTGACCTGGAGGTTCGCGGAAGTACCGCTTGGTTCGTTCGGGGTTGTCGGCCTGGTGCACAAGGCCCGTACCGGTCAGCGGAGCCACGAATGGGTCCGCCGGTTCCAGCGATGCCACGGAGATCTGAATGTCGATCACCGACTTGGCGGCCAGTCCCGGCACCGAGGTGGACCCGACGTGATCGATACGCGCTGCGACATCACCGAGCGCCGCACGCAGGACGCCGCCCCACCTGGCGAACATCCCCGGCCAGGCAGGATCGTAAGGCACGATGTCGATCGGCTCTCCCATGCCGGGAGTGTTCCATGGGTCGCCCCGGCGGCAACGGAACCGTCGGCCCCGAGCTTTGTGCGTGATCACAAACGTCGGACCTTCCTGCGCAGACCCCTCACCCGGCCGACCCCGCTCCCTCGGCACGTCACTGACAGTGCCGCGGCCCGGGGGGCCGACGAACAAGGCTATGGAGTCCTCCGTCGGCGCCCGCGCACCATCGGCTGCCCCGGACGCGTCCGCGAGCCGGCGCGCCGCCCGACCGACTCAGCCCCGTGGAGCAGCAGCGAGCCATCGCGCGGGGCAGTCTCGGCGGCTCCCGCGACGGCGACACCGACGGGTCGCCGGGCACCACGCGACCACGCCACCGCCAGTCCAGACGGACCGTCAGACTCCGTGCACGGATCTCGCCGGAGCCGACCACCTCGCGCTGCACCACGAAGCACATCGGACATGACGACGACGGCACCGGCTGAGACATCGCCATACCCCCGCACTCCGCCCACTCCCCCCGCCAGGCCCCAGCGGCTGCGATTCGGGGCACACACACATGACGGCAGGTCAGTCGAGGCGGAGAGAGCTGTTCAGCGGCGGCCGTCCGTCCGCGCCGCGCGGCCGGGTTGCGACTTCGGGCACCGCGGGGGACTCGGTGGATCAGGGACCCCCGGCTCTTTGTTGTGAGATGTATTGACGCGCTCCGGTGGCCGACCCTAAGGTGCCCGAAACGATCACAAGGAGCCCCACACTC
>NZ_LIQR01000139.1 GCF_001418575.1 Peterkaempfera griseoplana | reverse complement strand
AGCTGTGTAGAAGAGACAGGGGTGCCGGGGGGGTGGCTCAGGGCGCCAGCGGTGCGCCGACGGGCAGGTTGCGGGCCACCGTGAAGGCCGCGACGGCGGCGACGACCAGCAGCGCGTGCCGGCCGCGCAGGGTGGGCAGCCGTACCGGCCGGGCGGTCAGTGCGGAGCCGGCCCAGTTGAGCCAGAGCAGGACCGCGGCGGTGAGCAGGAGCACCGCCAGCAGGTTGTCGTGCAGCGCCTGGAGCGGGTGGCCGTGGGTCAGCGCGTGGACGCAGCGCAGTCCGCCGCAGCCGGGGCACCACCAGCCGGTGGCCTGCAGGAACGGGCAGACGGGGTAGCGGCCCGGGGTGTTGGGGTCGACCGCGGCGACGAAGAGCACCGGGGCGGCCGCCGCCGTCAGGGCCGCCAGCGGTGCGGCCATGCGGCGGACGGCGGAGCGGTGGGCGGGGGCTGCCGGTGCGTTCATCCTGACGATTCTGCCCCCGCCGGCACCCCGCCGACCGGATGACACGGTCGGCGGGCGCGGACGGGCCGCCGGGTCAGCGCGCGGTGACGACCGGCCGCTTGCCGAGGCCGGCCATCTGCATGGCCTTGCCGACCACGCCGGCGGCCAGGGTGACGCCGATACCCACCCAGAAGAGCCACGGGGTGGCCGCCACGACCCCCATCCCGGCCACGATGAAGCCGATGAAGCAGACGATGACGCCGGTCCAGGCGGCGGGGGTGTGGCCGTGGGCTGCTGCCGACATTGCTGGTGCTCCTTGCTGCCGGTAATGGCGGTGTCCAGGGCCCGGGATCCGGCGGAGGACGCCCCGGGCGGATTCTCGGTGCCATTCTCCCCGACGGGCCCGGATGCGGCCGACCGGGGGTCGGGGCCGCAGCGTGCGGGGGCCTCGGTGCGACCTTGGCGGGCGGACCACTGCGGGCCGGGCGGCCCGGCCGCGGGACGGATCCGCGGTCCGGCGGCCGCCGGTACGTCGTCGCGTGGTCATCGCCGGGCGGTCGTCGCCGGGTGGTCGGCGCCGGGCGGTCGTCGCCGGACGGTCCGGGGGCGCGGGAGTACCGAGGGCGGCGTGAAGCCGCTCCCCCGCGCGCCGAGGGCGGCTGCGCGCCCCGGTGCGCGCCGCGGGTGCGGCTCAGCGGGTGGCGGTGGGGTCCTCGCCGCGGTCCAGGGCGTTCCAGAGGTCGGAAGGGGTGGACTCGCGGCGCCTGGGGGCGGCGGCGCGGCCCGCGGGGGCCTCGTACTTGCTGGACATCGCCGGCCAGTCGCGGCCGCGGGCCAGGGTGAGCGCCCCGGCGGCGCACAGCAGGACGCCGCCGGCGACCGCCAGCCAGGGCCAGGCGGTGTGGGTGACATGCCGGGCGGTGACGGCGGTCAGCGCGGCGCTGCGTGCGGCCTTGGCGTCCACCGCCGAGGTGTCCGCCGCGCCGGCCGCGGCGGCGACGGCCGCCCCCGCCCCGGCGAGGGTCACCAGCACGCCCACCGCCAGCCGGCCGGCGCGGCGCACGGCGAAGACGGCGACCGCTGAGGCCAGGCCCACCAGGGCGAGGGCGCCGGGCAGTCCGGAGATCTCGCTGCCGGTGGCGCCGAGGTGGGCTCCCGTGAGGCCGCCGGAGCTGCCCTCGGCCCAGGTGCGGCCGACGGCCCAGAGCACCAGGACCGCGCCTGCCACGGTGAGCAGCAGCATCAGGGCGAGGCTGCGGCGGCTGCGGGGCGGACGGGGGGCGTCGGAGGTGTCGGCGGACCGGGGTTCGGGCGAAGCGTTCACCCGTCCAGTGTCGCCGGTGCTCCGCCCGGGCCGGTCACCGGGGCGGCCGCAGGGTGGCGGCGGTGGCCACGGCGCGGAGGACGGCGGCGGCCTTGTTGCGGCACTCGGTGTCCTCGCTCTCCGGGTCGGAGTCGGCGACCACACCGGCTCCCGCCTGGACGTACGCCGTGGAGTCGCGCAGGACGGCGGTGCGGATGGCGATGGCGGTGTCGCAGTCGCCCGCGAAGTCCAGATAGCCGACGCAGCCGCCGTAGAGGCCGCGGCGGGTGGGCTCCAGCTCCTCGATGATCTGCATGGCGCGGGGCTTGGGCGCGCCGGAGAGGGTGCCCGCCGGGAAGCAGGCGGTGAGGACGTCGAAGGCGGTGCGGCCGGGGGCGACGCTGCCGGTGACGGTGGAGACGATGTGCATCACATGGCTGTAGCGCTCGACGGACATGAAGTCGACGACCTCGACGCTGCCGGGTTCGCAGACCCGGCCGAGGTCGTTGCGGCCGAGGTCCACCAGCATCAGGTGCTCGGCGCGCTCCTTGGGGTCGGCGAGCAGCTCGGCGGCCAGGTCGGCGTCCTGCTGGGGGGTGGCGCCGCGGGGCCGGGTGCCGGCGATGGGGTGCAGCATGGCCCGTCCGTCGGAGACCTTGACCAGGGCCTCGGGGCTGGAGCCGACCACGTCGAAGCCGCCGTCGGCGGTGCCGTCGGGGCCGGGGAAGCGGAAGAGGTACATGTAGGGGCTGGGGTTGGTGGTCCGCAGCACCCGGTAGACGTCCAGGGCGCTGGCCGGGCAGGGCGCCTCGAACCGCTGGGAGGGCACGACCTGGAAGGCGTCTCCGGCCCTGATGTGCTCCTTGACCGCCTCCACGGCGCGCCGGTACGGCTCCCCGCCGAAGGGGGAGACCGCGTCGGTGGGTGCGGTGGGGACGAGTACGGCGGCGCCGGTGTCGACGGGGCGGGCGAGGTCCGCGGTCATGGCGTCGAGGCGGGCGACGGCGTCGTGGTAGGCCTCGTCGACGCCGGAGGGGAGGTCGTTGTGGTTGACGGCGTTGGCGATCAGCAGCACCGTGCCGTCGGAGTGGTCCAGCACCGCCAGGTCGGTGGCGAGCAGCATGGTGAGCTCGGGGAGGCCGAGGTCGTCGGTCGCCAGGGTGGGGATCTTCTCCAGGCGGCGGACGACGTCGTACCCGAGGTAGCCGACCATGCCTCCGGTGAGCGGCGGCAGCTCGTCGCCTCCCTCCCACCACGACGGCACCGCGAGGTCGCGGGGGGTGTGCAGGGTGTCCACCGCGGCGCGCAGCACCTGCAGGGGGTCGCCCTCGGTGGGGATGCCGACGGGCGGGGTGCCGTGCCAGCGGGCCGTGCCGTCGGGGGCGGCGGTGAGGGTGGCGGCGCTGCGGACGCCGACGAAGGAGTAGCGGGACCAGGAGCGGCCGTTCTCCGCGGACTCCAGCAGGAAGGTGCCGGGGCGCTCGGCGGCGAGCTTGCGGTAGAGCCCGACGGGGGTGTCGCCGTCGGCGAGCAGCCTACGGGTCACCGGGACGACCCGGCGGTCGGCGGCGAGCTTGCGGAAGGCGTCCAGGTCGGGGGTGACGGTGCCCGTGGTCATGGGTGTACCTATCGGTCGGCGGGTCCGGACAGCGGCAGTACGTCGGCGTCGAAGCAGGTGCGGTCACCGGTGTGGCAGGCTGCCCCGACCTGGTCGACCCTGACCAGCAGCGTGTCGCCGTCGCAGTCCAGCGCCACCGACCTGACCTGCTGGATGTGGCCGGAGGTGTCGCCCTTGACCCAGTACTCGCGGCGGCTGCGGCTCCAGTAGGTGCAGCGGCCGGTGGTCAGGGTGCGGTGCAGGGCCTCGTCGTCCATCCAGCCGAGCATCAGCACCTCGCCGGTGTCGTACTGCTGGGCGATGGCGGGGAGCAGCCCGTCGGGGGTCCGCTTGAGGCGGGCGGCGACCGCCGGGTCGAGCGCGGTGGTGCCGGGGACTGCTGGGGCGGTGGTGCCGGCCGGTGTGCTGCTGGACATGGGGCCCATTGTTGCAGGCATGGGCGGAGGGCCACGGCAGTGATCGAGGGTTGGACGGGTGACCTGTGGTCAGCGGTGGGCGGGTTCCGGGCGTTTGCCGCGGACCGGTGGGTGGCGGGGCCCGGTGATGCGGCATCCTTCCCCCATGAGTTTCACGCCGCCTCCGCCGCCACCGCTGCCGCCCGGCCCTCCGGTCGTCCCGGACGGGGGGCCGCGGCCGGGCCGGCGGACCAGGGTCCTCGCGGTCGCGGTGGGCGCGGCGGTGCTGGTGGCCGTCCTGGTGACGGTGCTGGTCCTGGTGTCGGGCGGGGACGGGGGCCCGTCGGCCGCCCCGTCGCCGAGCGCCCCGCCGCCTCCGCCGAGCAGCGCCACGCCGAGCCCGAGCGCGACTCCCAGTGACACCCCGAATCTGCCGTATCTGGTGCTGAAGCCCGGGACCTGTTTCGACCACCCCAACCTCACCAAGGGGCTGAAGGAGGTCACCGTGCGGCCGTGCACGGTGCCGCACGACGGTGAGGCGGTCGCCGACGTCACGGTGAAGGGCGACTTCACCAAGGACAGCCAGATCGTGGCGGCGGTGTACAAGCAGTGTGCGGCGGCGGGGAAGCAGATCGCGGAGCGGCAGGGTGAGGGGGCCCGCTTCTACAGCTATGTGCTGACCCCCTCGGCGTCGCTGTACCGGCGCGGGTACCGGCAGGCGACCTGCACGCTGACCGCGAGCTACACGGTGGGCGGCAAGAAGCTGACCGGCAAGCTGCGCTGACGTTCCGTCGGTCCGCGCGTAGGGTGGACGCATGTCGACCTTTGCCCGCGGTGAGCGCCGTCGTCTCGCCGCCCTGCTGGAGGAGTCGGGGCCGCAGGCCCCCACACTGTGCCGGGGGTGGACGGCTGCGGACCTCGCCGCGCACCTGGTGCTGCGGGAGCGCCGGCCGGACGCGGCGCCGGGCATCCTCTTCCGCCCGCTGGCCGGCCGCACCGCCCGGGTGCAGGCCGAGTACGCGGCCCGTCCGTGGCCGGAGCTGCTGGAGCTGTTCCGCACCGGACCGGGCCGGTTCTCCCCGTTCGCCCTGCCCGGGGCCGACGAGGCCGCCAACACGGTGGAGTTCTTCGTGCACGCGGAGGACGTTCGGCGGGCCGGCGCGGAGTGGAAGCCGGAGCCGGTCGATCCGGATCTGGCGGAGGTGCTGTGGAAGCGGCTGCCGATGACCGCCCGGATGGAGGCGGGGAAGCGTTCCCCGGTGGGGCTGGTGCTGCGCCGCCCGGACGGGCAGACGGTGGTGGCCCGCAAGGGCGCCCCGGTGGTGACCGTGGTCGGTGAGCCCGCCGAGCTGCTGCTGTTCGCCTTCGGCCGGGGCGCGGCGACCGCCGTCACGGTGGAGGGCGACGCCGATGTGGTGGCGCTGCTGGCCGCCGCGCTGCCGCTGCCGGGCTGAGCGGCGGGGCCGGGCCCTGTCCCCACGCGGGGTGCGGTGGGGCGGGTGACCGCCCCTGACCTGTACTGATGCCGCTCGGGCCCGGGACCGCAGCGGTCCCGGGCCCGAGGGGCGGGTGTGGGTCAGCGCACCGGGCGGCCCTCGGCGCGCAGCGCGTCCTTGACCTGGCCGATGCGCAGGTCCCCGAAGTGGAACACGCTGGCGGCGAGCACCGCGTCGGCTCCGGCGTCCACCGCGGGGGCGAAGTCCTCCACCCGCCCGGCGCCGCCGGAGGCGATCACCGGGACGGTGACCGTGCTGCGGACCGCGGACAGCATCCCCAGGTCGTAGCCGTCCTTGGTGCCGTCGGCGTCCATGGAGTTCAGCAGGATCTCCCCCGCCCCCAGGTCGGCCGCCTCGGCGGCCCACTCCACGGCGTCCAGGCCGGTGCCGCGGCGGCCACCGTGGGTGGTCACCTCGAAGCCGGAGGCGGTCTCGGTGCCCTCGGGGCAGCGCCGGGCGTCCACGGAGAGCACCAGGACCTGGCGGCCGAAGCGGCGGGCGATCTCGCGGATCAGCTCGGGGCGGACGATGGCGGCGGTGTTGACGCCCACCTTGTCGGCCCCGGCCCGCAGCAGCCGGTCCACGTCCTCCACGGTGCGCACCCCGCCGCCCACGGTCAGCGGGATGAAGACCTGTTCGGCGGTGCGGCGCACCACGTCGTAGGTGGTCTCCCGGTCGCCGGAGGAGGCGGTGATGTCGAGGAAGACCAGTTCGTCGGCGCCCTCGGCGTCGTAGACCTTGGCCATCTCGACGGGGTCGCCGGCGTCCCTGAGGTTCTGGAAGTTGACGCCCTTGACCACCCGGCCGGCGTCCACGTCCAGGCAGGGGATCACTCGGACGGCGAGGGTCATCGGCTTCCTTCCGGGAGGGCGGCGAGGCGGTCGGCCAGGCCGGTGCGGTGGGCGTCCACCTCGACCTCCACCATCATGCGGGAGTCCAGCAGCCCGTCGACGACCACCATGGTGGCGGCGGGCCGCACGCTGTCGAAGAGGTGTTTGTGGGCGCGGCTGACCTCTTCGGTGTCGCGGACATGGGTCAGGTACATCCGGGTGCGGACCACGTCCTCCCGTCCGAGACCGAACCGCTCCAGCGCCTGGAAGGCGACCCCGAAGGCGTCCAGGGCCTGTCCGTACGGGTCGCCCTCGTGCTGGACCATGCCGTTGTACCAGGCGGTGCAGCCGGAGACGAGGACGAAGTCCCCCGCCGCCACGGCCCGGGAGAACCCGATCTCGTCCTCGTAGGGGGAGAAGCCGCCGACGCGTCGTGTGGCGGGGTCCGTCATGAAACAGCCTCCAGAGCCTCTTCGAGGGTGAACTTCTGCTCGTAGAGGGCCTTGCCCACGATGGAGCCCTCGACACCCAGGGGCACCAGACCGGCGATGGCCCGCAGGTCGTCGAGGGAGGAGACGCCGCCGGAGGCCACCACGGGCCGGTCGGTGGCGGCGCAGACATCGCGCAGCAGCTGGAGGTTGGGGCCGGTGAGGGTGCCGTCCTTGTCGACGTCGGTGACGACGTAGCGGGCGCAGCCGTCGGCGTCCAGCCGCGCCAGCACCTCGTAGAGGTCGCCGCCCTCGCGGGTCCAGCCGCGGCCGCGCAGGGTGGTGCCGACGACGTCCAGGCCGACCGCGATCTTGTCGCCGTGCTCGGCGATGGCCTTGCGGACCCACTCGGGGGACTCCAGGGCGGCGGTGCCCAGGTTGACCCGGCGGCAGCCGGTGGCGAGGGCGGCGCGCAGCGACTCGTCGTCGCGGATGCCGCCGGAGAGCTCCACCTTGACGTCCAGGCGCCCGACCACCTCGGCGAGCAGTTCCCGGTTGCTGCCGGTGCCGAAGGCGGCGTCCAGGTCCACCAGGTGGATCCACTCGGCGCCGGCCTCCTGCCACGCGAGGGCGGCGGTGAGCGGCTCGCCGAAGGAGGTCTCGGTGCCGGACTCCCCCTTCACCAGGCGGACGGCCTGGCCGTCGCGGACGTCGACGGCGGGGAGGAGTTCAAGACGGTGCTGGCTGGACATGGGGGTACGGCTCCGGCTTCTGGTCTCGGGACGGGTGTGGCTAGAGGGAGGTGACCCAGTTGGTGAGCAGGGCGGCGCCGGCGTCGCCGGACTTCTCCGGGTGGAACTGGGTGGCGCTGAGCGGTCCGTTCTCCACCGCGGCGACGAAGGGCTCGCCGTGGGTGGCCCAGGTGACCAGCGGCGGCCGGATGCGCTCGTTGGTGACGGCCAGCTCCCAGTGGCGCACCGCGTAGGAGTGCACGAAGTAGAAGCGGGCGTCGGCGTCGAGGCCGGCGAAGAGGGTGGAGCCCGCGGGTACGTCGACGGTGTTCCAGCCCATGTGCGGGACCACCGGTGCGTGCAGCGGCTCCACGGTGCCGGGCCACTCGTCGCAGCCGGCGGTCTCCTCGCCGTGCTCGACGCCCCTGGCGAAGAGGATCTGCATGCCGACGCAGATGCCCAGCACCGGGCGGCCGCCGGCCAGCCGGCGGCCGATGATCTGCTCTCCGCGGACGGCCCGCAGCCCCTGCATGCAGGCGGCGAAGGCGCCGACGCCGGGGACCAGCAGGCCGTCGGCGTCCAGTGCGGTCTGGAAGTCCGCGGTGACGGTGACCTCGGCGCCGGTGCGCTCCACGGCGCGCTGGGCCGAGCGGAGGTTGCCGGAGCCGTAGTCGAGGACGACCACGTGCTTGCCCATGTTGAGTCCTTGGGAGTGGGGGTTACAGACGCATGACGCCGGAGGCGAGGCAGAGCACGGCGCCGATGGCGAGCACCGCGATGACGCTCCTGGACTGCTTCTGCTTCCAGAACGAGTAGACGCCGCCCAGCAGGAAGAGGCCGAGGGCGATCAGCAGGACGGCGGGGCTCACAGCGCACCCTTCGTGGAGGGGATGATCCCGGCGGCGCGCGGGTCACGCTCACTGGCGTAGCGCAGCGCCCTGGCCAGGGCCTTGAACTGGCACTCCACGATGTGGTGCGCATTGCGTCCGTAGGGGACGTGGACATGCAGGGCCACCTGCGCCTGGGCCACGAAGGACTCCAGGATGTGCCGAGTCATGGTGGTGTCGTACGACCCGATCATGGGGGCCATGTTCTCCGGCTCGGTGTGCACCAGGTAGGGGCGGCCGGAGAGGTCCACGGTGACCTGGGCGAGCGACTCGTCCAGCGGCACCGTGCAGTTGCCGAAGCGGTAGATGCCCTTCTTGTCGCCGAGCGCCTGCCTGAAGGCCGCGCCCAGGGCGAGGGCGGTGTCCTCGATGGTGTGGTGGGTGTCGATGTGCAGGTCGCCCTCGGTCTTGACGGTGAGGTCGAAGAGTCCGTGGCGGCCGAGCTGGTCGAGCATGTGGTCGTAGAAGCCGACGCCGGTGGAGACGTCCACGGTGCCGGTGCCGTCGAGGTCGATCTCGACCAGGACGGAGGTCTCCTTGGTGGTGCGCTCGACGCGGCCGATGCGGGTCATGCGGAGGGTTCAGAGCTCCTTGTTGCGACGTTCGGGGCGGGGGCGTCCGACTTGAGGGCGGTGCGGACGGCGTCGAGGAAGGCGTCGTTCTCGGCGGGGGTGCCCGCGGTGACCCGCAGCCAGCCCGGCACGCCGTTGTCCCGGACCAGGACGCCCCGGTCGAGCAGCGCCTGCCAGGCGGCGTGGGTGTCCTCGAAGCGGCCGAACTGGATGAAGTTGGCGTCCGACTCCACCACCTCCATCCCGGCGGCGCGCAGCCCCTCCACCACCCGGTCCCGCTCCGCCTTCAGCTGCGCCACGTAGCCGAGCAGGGTGTCGGTGTGCTCCAGACAGGCCAGCGCGGTGGCCTGGGTGACCGCGGAGAGGTGGTACGGCAGCCTGACCAGCTGCACGGCGTCGACCACCGCCGGGTCGGCGGCCAGATAGCCCAGGCGCAGCCCGGCGGCGCCGAACGCCTTGGACATGGTGCGGGAGACCACCAGGTGCGGGCGGCCCTCGATCAGCGGCAGCAGCGAGGCGTGGTGGGAGAACTCCACATAGGCCTCGTCCACCACCACCATGGTCGGCTTGACGGCCTGCGCGGCGTCGTGCAGCGCCAGCACGGTCTTTGCGGTGACGGCGGTGCCGGTGGGGTTGTTGGGCGAGCAGACGAACACCACGTCGGGGCGGTGGACCGCGACGGCCTCGCGCGCCGCCGCCACGTCGATGGTGAAGTCGTCGTTGCGGGGGCCGGAGATCCAGCGGGTGCCGGTGCCCCGGGAGATCAGCGCGTGCATGGAGTAGGAGGGCTCGAATCCCATGGCGCTGCGGCCGGGCCCGCCGAAGGTCTGCAGCAGCTGCTGCAGCACCTCGTTGGACCCGTTGGCGGCCCAGACCTGCTCCACGGTGACGGCATGGCCCGCGGTGCGGGTCAGATAGGCGGCCAGCCCGGTGCGGAGCTCCACCGCGTCCCGGTCGGGGTAGCGGTTGAGCTCACGGGCGGCCTCGGCGACCCGCTCCGCGATCCGGGCCACCAGCGGCTCCGGCAGCGGATAGGGGTTCTCGTTGGTGTTGAGCCGTACGGGGACGTCCAGCTGCGGTGCGCCGTACGGCGACTGGCCGCGCAGCTCCTCGCGTACGGGAAGGTCGTCGATGCGGGTCACAGGCCCGGTGTCTCCCAGTCGAAGCGGGCCCTGACGGCGTCTCCGTGGCCCGGAAGGTCCTCTGCGTCGGCGAGGGTCACCACATGGGCGGCGACGTCCGCGAGGGCGTCGCGGCTGTAGTCGACCACGTGGATGCCGCGCAGGAAGGACTGCACGGACAGGCCCGAGGAGTGGCAGGCACAGCCGCCGGTGGGCAGCACATGGTTGGAGCCCGCGGCGTAGTCGCCGAGCGAGACGGGCGCGTACGGGCCGATGAAGACCGCTCCGGCGTTGCGCACCCGGGCGGCGACGGCGTGGGCGTCGCGGGTCTGGATCTCCAGGTGCTCGGCGGCGTAGGCGTCGACCACCTGCAGGCCCTGCTCCAGGTCGTCGACCAGCACGATGCCGGACTGGCGGCCGGACAGCGCCTCGGTGATCCGCTCCCGGTGCTTGGTGGCGGCGACCTGCGGCTCCAGCTCCTGCTCCACCCGGTCGGCGAACTCGACGGAGTCGGTGACCAGGACGGCTGCGGCCATCGGGTCGTGCTCGGCCTGGCTGATCAGGTCGGCGGCGACATGGCGCGGGTCGGCGGAGTCGTCGGCCAGGATGGCGATCTCGGTGGGGCCGGCCTCGGCGTCGATGCCGATGCGGCCCTTGAGCAGGCGCTTGGCGGCGGCGACATAGATGTTGCCGGGGCCGGTGACCAGGTTGACGGGGGGGCACTCGTCCGTGCCGTAGGCGAACATCGCGACGGCCTGGGCGCCGCCGGCGGCGTACACCTCGTCGACGCCCAGCAGGGCGCAGGCGGCCAGGATGGTGGGGTGCGGCAGGCCGCCGAAGTCGCGCTGCGGCGGGGAGGAGACCGCGAGGCTCTCGACGCCGGCCTCCTGGGCGGGCACCACGTTCATCACCACGGAGGACGGGTAGACCGCCCGGCCGCCGGGGACGTACAGGCCCACCCGCTGCACCGGGACCCAGCGCTCGGTGACGGTGCCGCCGGGCACCACGTGGGTGGTGTGGTCGGTGCGGCGCTGCTCGCGGTGGACCAGCCGGGCGCGCCGGATGGACTCCTCCAGGGCGGCCCGCACCTTGGGGTCGAGCCCGGCCAGGGCCTGGTCGATCGCCGCCTGCGGGACCCGTACCCGCTCCAGGCGGACCCCGTCGAACCGCTCGTTGAAATCGATCACCGCCGCGCTCCCGCGATGGCGTACGTCGTCGCAGATGGGCCGCACCGTCTCCAGTGCGGCCTCGACGTCGAACTCGGCGCGGGGCAGCAGATCGCGCGGGTCCGAGGTGGAGCCGCGCAGGTCGATTCGAGAGATCACTCTGCCCAGTGTAGGGAGTGGCGCGAGGAGTCGGCCCGCGATTCCAGTCCGTGATACACAACGTGGGACGCTGGGCGCTATGGGTGAGGGGGAGTTCGGCGTGGTGGAGCCGCCGGAGGAGTGGACCGGTCCGGAGTGCCGGCTGTGGAGGGCCTTCCGCCGCGGCGAGACGCTGGACCTGCGGGCCGGCGTGCCCGAGGAGGACCATCCGGTGACCTCCGGGCCCTGGGGTGCGGAGCGGACCGTACGGGCCTCGGTGCTGGCCCATCTGCTGCTGAACGGTCCACCGCCGGAGCCCGGGCGTGTCGCAAGTCTCAAACTGACCGGCGCCCAGATCGAGGGCGCCCTGGACCTGGCCGGCGGCGCGATCGCCGCCTATGTGGAGCTGCACGGCTGCCGCTTCGAACGCAAGATCCTGATGTCGGAGTGCCGGGCCGGGACCATGCGGCTGGTCGGCTGTGTGATCCCGCGGATCGAGGCGTCCCGGCTGGTCACCGAGGGCGACCTGCACCTGCCGCGCTGCACCCTCACCGGCGGCCTGCGGCTCACCGACGCCAGGATAGGCACCGACCTGCTGCTCAACCAGGCGACCATCGGCGGGGACCGCAACGACCGCGCGATAGCCGCCGACGGGCTCACCGTCAGCCAGGACGTGGAGGCCGAACTCATCCACTGCACCGGTGAGATCAGCCTGCGCAGCGCCCGGATCGGCGGCCGGCTGTCGCTGCGCGGCAGCTCCCTGCGGGCCGGAGCGGGCCGGGTCTGCCTGAACGCCGCCCGGATCAGCGTGGAGCACACCCTGTACCTCAGCCGCGCCTGGATGAGCGGCTGGCGCACCTCCGACTCCACCTACGGCACGGGCTACGGCGAGCGCAGCACCGACCAGAGCGAGTCGGTGCCGTTCCGGGCGCGCGGCGGGGTCCGGCTGGACGACGGCCGGTTCGGCAACGCCTGCCTGATCGACCGGGCGGAGTTCTCGCTGGGCGACGGCGAGGAGCTGTCGCTGCGCCGCATCCAGACCCCCGAGCTGCGGCTCTGCCTCTCCCGCACCCCCACCGGGCGGGTGTCGCTCTCCCGGGCCCGGGTGGGCAATCTGGTGGACGCTCCGGAGAGCTGGCCGGGCGGCGGCCGGGTGGGGCTCACCGGCTTCACCTACGAGTCGCTGCGGCCCGCCGCCGACTTCCCGCTGGAGAAGCGGATCGCCTGGCTGGACAGCGCCGTCGGGGAGTTCCGCCCGGAACCCTATGAGCAGCTGGCGGCGGCGCTGCGCCGCGACGGCCTGGACGAGGACGCCCGCGAGGTGCAGCTCGCCAAGCACCGCCGCCGCCGGTCCACCCTGCCGCTGCTGGCCCGGCTGTGGGGACGGCTCCAGGACGTCACCGTCGGCTACGGCTACCGGCCCGCCCGGGCCGCGCTGTGGATGGTGCTGATCTGGGCGCTGGGCGCGGCGTACTTCGCCGGGCACCCGCCGCAGCCGATGAAGGGCGACGAGGCCCCGCACTGGAACGCCGCCCTCTACGCCATGGATCTGCTGCTGCCGCTGATCGACCTGGGCCAGGACGGTGCCTGGAAGCCGGCCGGGGCCGGCCAGTGGGCGTCGGTGGCCCTCATTCTGCTGGGCTGGGTACTGGCCACCACGGTCGCGGCCGGCGCGACCCGGCTGCTGCGCCGGGGCTGAGGCGGTTCCGGCGTGGGCGCGCAGCGGGCCCTGACCGCTCGCCGTGCACCGCGCTGACCTGCTGCTATCACGGAGCGTGGCCGCCCACGGCCGACGGGTGGCGGCCCGGGGTCGCGGCTGCCAGGGTGGAGGCAGACCGGGGGCCCTGAACGCCCGTACCGGGGCGCTGCCCCGAGCGTGTCCCGGTACGGGCCACCGCGTGTCCGGGACGGGGGCGCACGGTGACGGCCCGGCCACGTACGCTGTGCGCCGTGACCGAACGGCTGCCGCTCTTCCCGCTGGGCTCAGTGCTCTATCCGGGGCTGGTGCTGCCCCTGCATGTCTTCGAGGAGCGCTACCGGCGCCTGGTCGCCGACCTGGAGGCGCAGCCCGAGGAGCAGCCGCGCCGCTTCGGCGTGGTGGCCATCCGCGACGGCCGGGAGGTCGCCCCCACCCGGGAGTCCGGCGCGCCGGCCGCGGCAGCGGACGGCTTCGGGCCGGATCTGCTGCAGGCCCTGCACACCGTCGGCTGCGTCGCCGAGGTGGCCTCCGCCCAGGCCCACCCCGACGGCCGCTACGAGCTGATCGCCACCGGGACCACCCGCTTCCGGCTGCTCTCGGTCGACGCCTCCGGTCCCTATCTGGTCGGCGAGACCGAGCCGCTGCCGGAGCAGGCCGGGGCGGAGGCCGGGGCGCTGGCGGCCGGGGTGACACAGGCGTTCCGGCTCTACCAGAAGCGGCTGGCCGGCGCGCGGGAGAGCACCATCGCCGCCGAGCAGGAGCTCCCCGACGACCCGCTGGTGCTCTCCTACCTGGTGGCGGCGGCCTCGGTGCTGGAGACCGGCGCGAAGCAGCGGCTGCTCGCCGCCGCCGACGCCGCGGAACGGCTGACCGCGGAGCTGGAGCTGCTGCGCAGCGAGACGGCGGTGCTGGCCAAGCTCCCCTCCCTGCCGGCCTGGGAACTCACCCGCACGGCCGTCAACCCCAACTGACCGCGAGAAGGACACGGCGCTGATGGCCAAGAAGGCGAAGAAGCAGGGCGGCGGACAGGGCACACCCGCCACGGTGGCCCTGGAGGCGGCCGGGGTGCCCTTCACCGTGCACTCCTACACCCATGACCCGGCGGCCGCCTCCTACGGCGGGGAGGCGGCCGAGGCCCTGGGGGTGGCGGCCGAGCGGGTCTTCAAGACCCTGGTCGCCGATGTCGACGGCACCCTGGCGGTGGGGATCGTCCCGGTCGCCGGGCAGCTGGACCTCAAGGCGCTGGCCGCCGCGGTCGGCGCCAAGCGCGCCGCCATGGCGGACCCGGCCGCGGCCGAGCGGACCACCGGGTACGTGCTGGGCGGCATCTCGCCGCTGGGGCAGCGCCGCAGGCTGCGCACGGTGGTCGACGGCAGTGCCCTGGACCACCCCACGGTGTATGTCTCCGCCGGACGGCGCGGTCTGGAGGTCGAGCTGGCCCCGCAGGACCTGATCGCTCTCACGGCCGCCGTCACCGCCGCCATCGCCCGCTGACGGGCCCGCCCGCCGGGGTGCTCGCGAGGGCGGACGGTACCGGGGGGCGGTGAGACCTCGTCGGTGGGACCGCGCCGGGTTGCCGCCGGGCCGGTGGGGTCAGTGCGGGTCGGCCGGGGGGATCGGCGCCGGCGGCGTGGGCGGCGCCGACGGCGTGGGTGCCTGCGGCATGGGCGCCGGCGGGGTGGGTGCGCCCTGCCAGTACGGGGCGGGCTGCGGCTCGCGCTTGCCGAAGAGCGCCGTCAGACCCAGCAGCACCACCATGGCCGCCATCGGCCACACCAGCAGCGCGCCCTTGGCGCCCAGTTCCAGGGCGGCGTCGAACACCTTGCCCTCGCCGACCTGCCGGGCGTGCGCCACCATGTCGCGGGTGGGGCCCAGCGCCGTGCCGAGCCGCCAGGCGAGGAGCGACCCCAGCAGTCCGCCGACGGCCAGCCCCACGGCCACCGCGACCCCGCCGCCCCTGCGGCGGGTCGGCAGGAAGGCGGCCAGCGCGGTCAGCGCACCGGCTCCCACCCCGAGCAGGACGAAGACGCCGTCCGCCGCGGCCCGCTGCTCGCCCTCGGGGTCCTTGAGGTAGACGGCCTTGCTGTCGGCGTAGAGCGGGACCTTGGGCGCCAGCCAGAGCCACAGCAGCCCCACGGCCACCCCCGCCAGCACGCTGCCCAGGGCGACCAGGACGCCGACCCGGATCTCCGCCGCGGGCTTGCGCGGCGGACGCTCGCCCGCGGTGGGGAAGAGAAGACCGCCGGGCTGCCCGTACCCGGAGCCGCCGCCGGTCCCGGGTGACTGCACCCCGGCCGGGGCCGGCGCGGGGTACGGCACCGAGGTGCCGGGGACGGGGGGTCGGCCGGGGCCCGGAGGGGTGTTCGGTGCGGTCACCCGGCCATGGTCCCACGTCCGGGTGCGTCATGGCCCGTCAGGGCGGCCCCACCC